>NZ_JBJQMA010000009.1:0-179748 GCF_046486065.1 Escherichia sp. WS547
GAATCAAAAAAGAATAAAACTCAGTCTTGGGGGACTCAGTCCGGTAGAATACCGGACTGAGCATCAAAAAGCCGGTTAACTGAAACTGTCCAGGTTTTGGGGTTCAGTTCAGCAAGCGTCGCATCAGGCATGATGCGCCAATTGCCTACGTTTTTTACTCTTGTGGCCATAACCACGCAGCGCCGCGTACGCCGCTGGAATCACCGTGCTTCGCCTTACGCACCGGTGTTTCACATTCGCCGCCGAAGACAAATTGTTTAATCAACTGCGGAACCGTTTGATATAAACGGTCTACATTGCTCATCCCGCCCCCCAGGACAATCACATCCGGATCGAGAATATTCACGACATGTGCCAGCGATTTTGCCAGCCGCAGCTCGTAGCGACGCAATGCCAGTTCCGCTACCGGATCGCTTTCTTCAACCAGGCGGATAATTTCACTGCCTTTCAGCGCATGTCCGCTCAAACGACGATAATCCGTCGCGAATCCCGTGCCCGAAATAAAGGTTTCAATACAACCTTGTTTACCGCAATAACAAGGGACTTCCTCGCGATAACGCAGTTCGTCTTCGTCCATCCACGGTAGCGGATTGTGTCCCCACTCACCTGCCGTGCCATTGCCGCCGATATGCGCCCGCCCATTGAATGCCACGCCCGCGCCGCATCCCGTGCCGATAATCACGGCAAATACCGTCTGCGCTCCCGCTGCCGCGCCATCTACTGCTTCTGAAACCGCCAGACAGTTGGCGTCATTTGCCAGCCGCACTTCCCGCTGCAACCGCGCGCTTAAGTCTTTATCGAATGGCTGACCGTTGAGCCAGGTTGAATTGGCATTCTTCACCACGCCGGTGTAAGGCGAAATTGAGCCAGGAATGCCCATACCTACCGTTCCGCGCAGCCCTGTCGCCTGCTCCGCCATATCAACCAACGTGGCGATCGTTTCAATAGTCTGCCGGTAATCATCACGCGGCGTGGGCAGACGATGGCGGTACAACTGCTCCCCTGCATCGCCCAGTGCAATCACTTCAGTTTTGGTGCCGCCTAAATCGATACCTATACGCACGGTACTCTCCTTATTTTTTTCAATATCAATAGCGTAGAGACGGACAACTGGATTGGCAATGCAAGGCCGCCGACAATTCGTTATCATGCCCGCTAAATTTAACGACAAGGCCGTGGAAATTATCATGCTGTGGTTCAAAAATTTAATGGTTTACCGTCTTAGCCGCGAGATTTCGTTGCGTGCAGAAGAGATGGAAAAACAGCTAGCCTCGATGGCATTTACCCCATGCGGCAGCCAGGACATGGCGAAGATGGGCTGGGTTCCTCCGATGGGATCGCACAGCGATGCGTTAACGCACGTTGCCAATGGTCAAATTGTTATCTGCGCGCGCAAAGAAGAAAAAATCCTCCCGTCTCCGGTGATTAAACAGGCGCTGGAAGCGAAAATCGCCAAACTGGAAGCGGAACAGGCGCGTAAGCTGAAGAAAACCGAAAAAGATTCGCTGAAAGACGAAGTGCTGCACTCTCTGCTGCCACGTGCTTTCAGCCGTTTTAGCCAGACAATGATGTGGATCGACACGGTTAACGGTTTGATTATGGTGGACTGCGCCAGTGCCAAAAAAGCGGAAGATACGCTGGCATTACTGCGTAAAAGCCTGGGGTCGTTACCGGTTGTACCATTGAGCATGGAAAACCCGATTGAACTGACGCTGACCGAATGGGTACGCTCCGGCAGCGCGGCACAGGGCTTCCAGCTGCTTGATGAAGCCGAGCTGAAATCGCTGCTGGAAGATGGTGGAGTGATCCGCGCGAAGAAACAAGATCTGACCAGCGAAGAGATCACCAATCACATTGAAGCCGGAAAAGTGGTGACTAAACTGGCGCTCGACTGGCAGCAGCGCATTCAGTTTGTGATGTGCGACGATGGTTCGCTCAAGCGTCTGAAGTTCTGCGACGAGCTGCGCGATCAAAACGAAGATATCGACCGTGAAGATTTCGCCCAGCGTTTTGATGCCGATTTCATCCTGATGACTGGTGAACTGGCAGCGTTAATTCAAAACCTGATTGAAGGATTAGGTGGCGAAGCACAACGTTAATTGCTGATTTACCTTTAATGCCGGATGCGACGCCTGCCGCGTCTTATCCGGCGTACGAAGCCACACCAGGCATATAATTATTCGCTACGGCGGGCAATAATTTTTAGCGCAGCAATATTATGCGTTTTACGCTGTAACTTGCTCCATGGGCGTTGTGTCATTGTTTTTCCTCAAGCCGGTGACGCGCTTCACTGCGAATTTTCCGCGTTGCCCCGGTTTTCACTAAATCACGTAACAGCGAAAGATCGGGTTGATCGACAAATAAGAGTAATGATGGATCATCTTTTAACCACATCGTTTTCACATCGGCAGCCAACTGTGGATTATTAATAACCAACGCCCGATCCTGAGGCTCAGTCAATGCCGTTAACAACGACGCCGGGGTATGTGCGTTGCGCAATGCCGTTTGGCGCAAATGATCATTGCGACTTTGCAGCAATGCACGCCACCATTCATCATCTGATTTATCTTTTATCGTCGCCAGTTCCGCAACAATATCTGGAGATCTTCGCTGATATTTATATCAACCTTGATGAATTATGAATATATCGGAAATCGAAAAAATCGCAGCAAAGGAAATATTATTATGGGTTTATGAGAGAACATTTCAGAAAAATGCCCTCCCGTTCAAGGGGAAGGCGAGGAATTACAGATAGCGGCACAGATAAGAGGTGGGTTCGGCAACTTGCAGATGAAACTCACTGTGACCGGGAACATTAAACACCGAACCGGCTTCATACACTTGCCAGTCGGTCGCGTCAGGCAGTAACACATTCAGCGCGCCACTGATTACCGTCATCTCTTCCGGCTCAGCGGTGCTGAAGGTGTATTCGCCTTCAACCATAACACCCACGCTGGCGCGACCAGTGCTGCTGCTGGAAAAGCCGATCGATTTCACTTTGCCGGAAAAGTACTCATTACTTTGAAGCATAAACTGGCCCTGTCTGGTAGTTGAACATCTACTTCACTATAGGGGCCAGAGGCGCTGGCTGTCACGCAAAATTACACCAGTAATTCCGCAGCCAGCCGTGCAATCAATACGTTAGAGAGCAAGACAGGAACATCGAGCTGTTTTTGCAGTAAATCGCGATGACGCTGGTTAAATCCCAAACAATCCAGCATGATGACATCAGCCCCTTTTGCCAGTAATTCTTTCCCGGCATCAATGATTTTTTGTTCTGAATCATGAATGGGGTTACCCAATGAAAATACTGGCGGTTTCTGCAAAATTTGCCATTTTTGCGCCTGAACGGTCAGCAACTCCTCAACCGGTACGATAACCCCCACCTGATGATCTTCAACAATAGAGGAAACCAGCGGTGGCAATATCCGCGACGGCTCAAGAAAGATCGTATTACGCGCGGTCATACTACTAATGTTTGCTGTACTCATTAATATAATGACGTCGTAACCCTGATTATCGAGCACTTCAACCACACCTTGCAGGTCTCGTTCCACTTTACGACGCGAAACATGGGCCAGCTGGTTGTCATTTAATAATGTGAGAATGGTGTCTTCGCCTGCTTCTGGCGCGTACTCCGCCATCACTTCTTCGCGGCTTAACTTCCCCAGCAGGCTATGATGGGAAATATTATCTTCGTCAATGTATTCTGTCAGGAGCGGCAAAACTTCCTGCATAGGTACAATGCCGATGGTTAGAATCGCCAACGACGCACTCATTGTTCTTCCACCTTACTTTTATTTCGTCGTTAATTACCGGGCAAGCGCTAAGCACCACTGCTGACACTTACCTGTGCTACAAATGACAAAAAGCGTAGCAGCAGACCTGCACGGCATAATGTAAAGATTCCAAATGATTCCAGTAATGGATTGTTATTGTTTAATATTCTAATTATTTGAAAAACATGAATTGTGAAAAATGTGACGCAGATCCCTTGTGGTGGCACTCAGAATCCCTTCCGAGCAGTCTGATGCGGTCACTCTTTGTCAGGGTCCTCATAGCGTTTTTTCGCATCCATCGCTTCCTGAGCGGTCGGATGTTCACTGATCAACGAGTCTGGTTTAGGATGATCGGCTCTGAGTTGGTACCAGGTTACCGTCTGTCCTGGCTTTCCTTTTTCAATCGTCACTATATATGCTTCACGAGGATAAGGCGGTTTCGTTGGCATCGTTCTTCCTTATTTCACGGGATGAACGTTAAGTATAGGCGCTCGAAAATCAACAATTGATCGTCTGTGCCAGGGCACTGCGAATTTCAGAAATCACCTGGCTTGGTTCGTTTGTTGCGTCGATGATAATATGCGCAACTTCGCGATATAGCGCATCGCGTTCTTCCAGCACTTCCTGAACTTCTTCGCTCAGCGGTTTCCCCGTTAAGGTTGGCCGTAAATCTTCTTCCGGTGCAGCTTGCAGTCGGTTAACCAGGACTGATACTGGCGCACACAAATAAACCACGATCCCGTTATTTTGCATAAAGTGACGATTAAATTCCGTCAGAATAATGCCGCCGCCCGTGGCGATAACGGTGGATGGCGCAGTTACCGCTTCCAGCGCCGCCGTTTCTCTGGCGCGGAATCCCGCCCACTCTTCCCTTTCGACGATCTCCGCGACCGTCATATTGAGCTGTGATTGCAACCACTGGTCGGTATCGACAAACCGACGGTTAAGCGAATCGGCAAGAGCCATTCCGACCGTTGTTTTACCACAGCCCCGAGGCCCGATCAGAAAAAGAGGTTGTGTCATCGTGGGTTTTCCCCAATAGGTCGCAATGCGGCGAAAGCCGGTGTCATGAGAGTAGCGATCATACCATCAAACTAGTACAATTTCGATTGTAAAGAAAAAATTCCACTTAAAGTGAAAATTTTAATACATCCCTTACTATACCAATAAATTTTCAAGAATGAAGTGTAAATAATAAATTACATTCAGCCACGACTACGTTGCACTTCCAGCCACCACTTCTCCAGCTCCGCGGCAAAGGCCTGGCGGTCACGTTGTGAAAGGCTATCTGGTCCCCCGGTTTGGATCCCACTGGCGCGTAAGGTATCCATAAAATCGCGCATCGTCAGGCGCTCACGAATGGTCGCTGGCGTGTAACGTTCGCCGCGTGGATTAAGCGCCGCCGCGCCTTTCTCGATGGCTTCAGCAGCCAAAGGAATATCTGCGGTGATCACCAAATCGCCAGCTTCACACTGCCGGACAATTTCGTTATCGGCAACGTCGAAACCTGCCGCGACGCGCAGCGTTCGAATAAATCGCGAAGGCGGTACGCGTAAACTCTGGTTTGCTACCAGTACCAGCGGCATCTGCATACGTTCAGCCGCGCGATACAAAATCTCTTTAATTACATTGGGACACGCGTCGGCATCCACCCAAATTGTCATAAAGTCATCCTTTGTTGGGTAATTCTCTATTGTGTCGCGCTTTTGCCTTCCGGCATAGTTCTGTTTATGCTTCTGCCAGCGATTATCAAAACAATGAATTTCACGGCAGGAGTGAGGCAATGGAAAAGAAAATCGGTTTTATTGGCTGCGGCAATATGGGAAAAGCCATTCTCGGCGGTCTGATTGCCAGCGGTCAGGTGCTTCCAGGGCAAATCTGGGTATATACCCCCTCCCCGGATAAAGTCGCCGCCCTGCATGACCAGTTCGGCATCAACGCCGCAGAATCGGCGCAAGAAGTGGCGCAAATCGCTGACATCATTTTTGCCGCCGTTAAACCAGGCATCATGATTAAAGTGCTTAGCGAAATCACCTCCAGCCTGAATAAAGACTCTCTGGTCGTTTCTATTGCAGCAGGTGTCACGCTCGACCAGCTTGCCCGTGCGCTGGGCCATGACCGGAAAATTATCCGCGCCATGCCGAACACTCCCGCGCTGGTTAATGCAGGGATGACCTCCGTAACGCCAAACGCGCTGGTAACCCCAGAAGATACCGCTGATGTGCTGAATATTTTCCGCTGCTTTGGCGAAGCGGAAGTAATTGCCGAGCCGATGATCCACCCGGTGGTCGGTGTGAGCGGTTCTTCCCCAGCCTACGTCTTTATGTTTATCGAAGCGATGGCCGACGCCGCCGTGCTGGGCGGGATGCCTCGCGCCCAGGCGTATAAATTTGCCGCTCAGGCGGTAATGGGTTCCGCAAAAATGGTGCTGGAAACGGGAGAACATCCGGGGGCACTGAAAGATATGGTCTGCTCACCGGGAGGCACCACCATTGAGGCGGTACGCGTACTGGAAGAGAAAGGCTTCCGTGCCGCAGTGATCGAAGCGATGACGAAGTGTATGGAAAAATCAGAAAAACTCAGTAAATCCTGATGACTTTTGCCGGACGTCAGGCCGCCACTTCGGTGCGGTTACGTCCGGCTTTCTTTGCTTTGTAAAGCGCCAAATCTGCCGATTTCAACCACTCACGATAGTGACTCATTTGTGGGTTCAGCGGCGCAACCCCCACACTAATCCGTAAAGTTACCTGTGGCGTATTCGGCAGACGTAATGTATTTAGCCCTTCATGCACTCGTAACATGGCGGTAATGGCGCTCTCAGCTGGCGTACCGGACATGATTACCGCAAACTCATCGCCGCCAAACCGACCAATCACATCGCTACCGCGCAGGGTTATTTGTAACTGTCGGGTAAGCGCCACAATCGCTTCATCGCCCACATCATGGCCCCAGGTATCGTTGATGCTCTTGAAATGGTCGATATCGATAATCAGTAATGTCGCATCGCGGTTATGCCGCCGACAGTTATCAAATTCATTGCGTAACATAGTTTCCCAATGACGTCGGTTATACACGCCCGTCATACCGTCGCGGGTACTCATGACCTGCAACCTGCGTTTATGTTCCGCCAGTTTAGTCGCCGTCTGGTAGCTGACCCAGCCAAACAGCAGAGGATAAATGACGATAATGGGAAGGGAGAGCCACCATTCCAGCGGCGCACTATTGAACGACACGGTGATGCCCGTCAGTTCGAGGGTGACAAGGCAGGAAACCACCATCAACACCAGACCCGCGACAAACAGACGGGGGCCGCCTGCCCCCATCAAATTCAGACACATAATCATCAACATCGCGGTGGAAGGCAGCACGTTTACGCCCATTACGCCTACCCACATTCCCGCTAATACTGCATCGGTTTTTAAGTTGTAAATTTCCCGGCTAAGCGGATCGACGGCCCTGCTCGCTATCTGCCAGGCTAAATGCGGCCAGACGAACGCCCAGCCGACCAACACCAGCCACCACCAGCCCGGCGGCGGGTGCGAAACCAGCGTTGAAGCAATCGGTAAGAACATGCCAGCCAGGCCAACCGCGCGGGGTAGTCTGACGCGACGGGCGAAGCGCAGCCCGGATCGCTGATGATCGTTTTGAGGAGTTAAAGGAGGTTCCTCCCCATGCGCCGCCGCTTTTTTGAAAAAGTTTTCATCATTCATTATTTTTGGGAACATTCAGAAACAATTTTCCCAAATTATAGAGACGGGGCTAAAGGCAGAAGTATGAAATTTCGGGTGAGCCATTTTCGTAGCTCACCCGTTAGCACTATCAGATATCAGGCGGCTTTCTTGAGGCAGGCGCTCATAAACTTATTACGATCATCACCTTTCAGAGATTGTTGCGTTGCTTGATTATTACATTCGCGCATCTTTTGCTGCTGTGGCGTCAAACTTTTTTCACCAGGCGCAGACTTGCTGTTCTTCAGGCAATCACTCATGTAGGTCTTACGAGCATCCCCTTTCAACGCCTGCGCCGTCGCCTGCTGATTACAGGAGGTCATACGCTGTTGTTGCGGGGTTAAGGTTCTCTCGGCAGCGCCGACGGTGGTTAAAAAAACCAGTCCGAAAAGCAAGGTAACCAGTAATGTTATTTTCATAGCACCATCCCTCTTCATGTTTTAACCATGAGCGTTTGCGCCCGTGATCTGCCATTAAGTCTGGTTGCTAACAGCAAAAAAACCACCCGACAGCGAAAATTCACCGCCGGGCGCGGTTTTATTTCAGCCCCAGGGCGGCTTTCATGGTGTAGAAGAGATCGGTCTGGTCGGTCAGTCCAACGACATTGGCAGCATGTGGGCCATACGCCGCAATACGCAACTGACTGCCGGTATGTTCTTGTGAATCCTCTTCGGAGTTCCCGTAACTCATCACCATCACTGCGCCATCTTTGGTATTTAGCGCCTGGGTGAGGCCCGGCGCTTTGGTGTCCGCCGCGACAATCTGGCTGGCGTGGGCGTGATCAGCGGTGACTATGACCAGCGTGTTGCCATCCTTTTTAGCGAATTCCAGCGCACGTTGTACGGCTTCATCGAGATCGACCGTCTCGCCAATTTGCCCACAAGGATTCGCAGCGTGATCCTGTTTATCGATGGATGCACCTTCAACTTGCAGGAAAAAGCCTTTCTCATTTTTACTCAACAATTCAATGGCTTTGTCGGTCATCTGCGCCAGGGTCGGTACACTGTCATTACGTTGCGGATTAGGCGTACAGGTGACTGCGGGCTTATCGATATTGCCGTGGTACGTTGCTTTCGGTCCTAGCCAGCGCACTGGCATATTGCCGTCAGCAAACAGTCCTAGCAGGGGTTTTTGCTGGTTCGCTTCCGTCACCGCATTTAGCGAGGCAGCATCACTCACCAACTGATAACCACGCGCCTGTGCCTGTTCACGCAGCGTTTTTCCCTGCCATTCACCGGCGGTTGCCGTTTCAGCAAAGGTTTTTGCGCCGCCGCCAAGCGTAACATCGGCACGAGCGTTAAGCAGCTGTTCGGTAATCGATCCTTTCCCGCCTTTTTCCAGAGCGTTACCCGTACATTTTTCACTGGTCACGCTCGGACCGTAGCATTTGCGCGAGGTCACATGCGACACCAGCGCAGCGGGCGTAGCATCCTGCAACTCTGCGGTAGAAACGTTACCGGTCGCCAGACCTGCGGCTTTTGCCATTTCCAGAATCGTTGGGTGATCTTTTTCGTGAATATCGACGCCCAGCGCGCCGTTATAGGTTTTGACACCAGTTGACCAGGCGGTTGCTGATGCAGCCGAGTCGGTGACGTAGTCCGGTTTACCGGTTTTTTTATTCAGCGCATAGTGAGTGTATTGCCCGGTAAGCGGTAATGCATCGATACCTTTAAAAAAGCCGCCCGCACCTTCGGCATAATTGCGTGCAGCAGTAATTTCCGAGTCCCCCATCCCATCGCCAATCAGCAAAATAATATTTTTGGCGGGTTTATCGCTAAGAGAATCACGCAGAGCGGCGGTCTGATCACCCGTTAAGCGGCGAGCACCGCCGGGTGCAGTAATATCTCCCTGAGCAGCCCGGTTTTCCAGAACAGGCATTTCTGGTGTCCGGGCTTTTGTCACAGGGGTAAACAGTAACGGTAAGAGTGCCAGTGCAATAGTGCTTTGTTTCACTTTATTTTCTCCATGTACAAATACATTAAAAAATAAAAACAAAGCGACTATAAGTCTCGGCCGTGACAGCTTTATGACAGCTGTTGAAAAGATTAACTTTTTACTGACGAGGATGCTTCAATAACTTCTTTACATAATTGCGCAGCAGCTCCGTATCGTCGTCAGGAATGCTGGCATCGGGCTTTACCTCGTACAGCGCCCCCTCTACCTGATCAATCAACCTTTGTTGGTCATTTTGCGCCATATTGCGAAGCATTGCAGTGACGATAATCTCCAAAGCTTCTACCTGCGCGCACAGTTCTTTCGACTCTTCTTCTTTTTGGGCAAGCTTAAATAACAACTCAGCAATGAGATTTTTCATGTCTGTATTTCCTTATCCAAAGTATGGAGAAGTTAACATTATGTTTCACAACTTCATAGTGTCTGGAAGTATTATTTTTATGACAAAGGAAATACTTTGCGCAAATATTTTTTGTTTGATTACCAGCGAAACGTTTCTCTTATTTTAATAATTACCCACACAAAATATAGGCTTTTAATTATCAACCTTTATTATAAATAAAAGTTATGAAATATATTCTCTTCGTAAACTTATAATTAAGAGAAAAAAACTCACTGCATGGCCATACAAGCCAGGAATAAATTAGCTTCCCGTTCATCATTTTTGTGATCTTGCGCACATCATTGAGATAACGCGCTTTCTTCACCAGTACGTTGCACGCTTTGTCAGCAGAAGATTGCAACATTCTGTCAGAAGGCCGCGAATCCCCCGTTTTGTCGTGGTAATGTATGCACTTTGTGTTAGACGGGATAGGTTTTTAAGATGGAAAAACTGCGGGTAGGAATCGTTTTTGGTGGTAAATCAGCGGAACATGAAGTGTCTCTGCAATCGGCAAAAAACATTGTCGATGCCATTGATAAAAGTCGCTTCGACGTTGTGCTGCTGGGCATTGATAAACAAGGGCAATGGCACGTCAGCGATGCCAGCAATTATCTGCTAAATGCAGACGATCCTGCCCATATTGCGTTGCGCCCTTCGGCGACCAGCCTTGCGCAGGTGCCTGGTAAACATGAACATCAGCTTATCGACGCGCAAAACGGTCAGCCGTTGCCGACGGTGGATGTCATTTTCCCGATTGTCCACGGTACGCTGGGCGAAGATGGTTCCTTGCAGGGAATGCTGCGGGTCGCCAATTTACCGTTTGTAGGTTCTGATGTTCTGGCTTCAGCGGCCTGTATGGATAAAGATGTCACCAAACGTCTGCTGCGCGATGCCGGGCTGAACATTGCGCCATTTATTACCCTGACGCGCGCTAATCGTCACAACATCAGTTTTGCCGAAGTGGAGTCTAAACTGGGGTTACCGCTGTTTGTAAAACCGGCTAATCAGGGCTCTTCTGTTGGTGTCAGCAAAGTAACCAGTGAAGAACAGTACGCAATTGCCGTCGATCTGGCGTTCGAGTTCGACCATAAAGTGATCGTTGAGCAAGGGATCAAAGGTCGTGAGATCGAATGCGCAGTTCTGGGCAACGACAATCCGCAAGCCAGCACCTGTGGCGAGATCGTACTCACCAGCGATTTTTATGCCTACGACACCAAGTACATTGACGAAGATGGCGCGAAAGTGGTAGTTCCGGCAGCCATTGCGCCAGAAATCAACGATAAGATCCGGGCAATTGCCGTTCAGGCTTATCAGACGTTGGGATGCGCAGGCATGGCGCGTGTAGACGTGTTTTTAACCCCAGAGAACGAAGTGGTGATCAACGAGATCAACACACTGCCTGGCTTCACCAACATCAGTATGTATCCGAAGCTGTGGCAAGCCAGCGGTCTGGGTTACACCGACCTGATCACCCGTTTGATTGAGCTGGCGCTGGAGCGTCACGCTGCGGATAACGCATTGAAAACCACAATGTAATATTTAAACGCCCGATAATATTCTTATTGGGCGTTTTCAGTTTCTTCATCGCGACGACGAATAATCAGCCCCGCCAGCCAGAAACTAATCACCCACGTCACCAGACCGACGGCATAGGTCTGCCAACCTTTTGCTTCAAATCCCAGTAACCCCACCACGCCATTAAGAATGAATATAAGGCCAATGGCGAACGCATAGTAGTGCCAGTCACGGCGGATTTTTACAGGCAAGTTCATGGCAGCTCCGTTAACGAAAAACAACATCCTTGCATATTCTGCAACATCCGTCTGTGGCGTAGACAACATTTCCGTAATTGTTAATAAATTTAACTTAAGGTTGTCATTTTGTGACTTACGACGAAGATTCACGCTTCGGGAATATTCCCAACATCAATTTACCATGATTCTGATATTGACAATCTTAATGACCTGTCAGACTTGCCATAAGCCGCTGGTATCACACCAGAAGAGAAGCAGATGACTTCCGGAGGTTTTTATGGCTGATTTCACCCTGTCAAAATCGCTGTTTAGCGGAAAATATCGCAATGCCTCTTCAACGCCTGGCAATATTGCCTATGCGTTGTTTGTGCTGTTTTGCTTTTGGGCTGGGGCGCAATTGCTGAACCTGCTAGTGCATGCGCCCGGCGTCTATGAGCGTTTAATGCAGGTCCAGGAAACAGGTCGCCCACGGGTGGAAATTGGTTTAGGTGTCGGCACCATTTTCGGGCTGATCCCGTTTTTAGTTGGCTGCCTCATTTTTGCAGTAGTGGCGCTATGGCTGCACTGGCGACATCGCCGCCAGTAAGATTTACTTGCCAGATAGGACCTAAAACGCTTTATCTGGCATGACATTCCTGTTTGATCACTGTTTCATACAACGCGCCCGCCGTTCGTCTACGCGCTTCGCAAACCAGGCCGTAGTCAGGTTGCGGGTGATTTTCGGGCTTTCCAGTTGAATGCCAGGCAACATTTCGCGGGGTAGTGATTTACCCGTTTTCGCTTCGGCAAGTTGATAAACTTTCTTGTACAGCGCCGTCTCCTCAAAAGAGAAGCTGTCCCCTTTCTCTAACTGGCGGCGAATTTCACTGTCACTCATCCCCAGTTTTCCCGCCAGTTTGCGCGTTGCCAGTTCGGTTTTCCCGGGCTCTTTACTGTCGTAACGAATTAAATCACCGTCCAGTGCCAGCTTCACGCCGCTGGCTTTACTGACCGCGTTCTGAAACGCGGCATTACGGCTGGCGTACCAGCCAGCGTTAAAATCAGCAAAACGGTATATCGGCGCGCTATAGCTGGCGGGATAATTCAGTAAATGGTAAGTACCAAACCACAACCCGCCGCGACGACTGAAGACTTCCTGACGGACTTTACCGTCCATTTTCCACGGATACCCTTTGGTATGCTGTTCGGCAAAGGCAATGCTGACCTGCATCGGCCCACCGGTGCGCACCGGATTAAGCGAACCAAACAACGTCTGCCCCATTGGCACCATGCTGATCAGATCGTCAAAAATCGCGCTCAATTGCTTTTCTGTACGCACCGAATCTAACCGTTCGCTATAGCTTTTGCCGTTTGGCGATTTGATTTTTAGCGCGGTATGCACCAGAAAAGCAGGAATGTGCATCCGTTCAGCACGACGGTCAATCTCTTGCCAGGCGATCTTGCTTAAGCCCGGAACGGCCGGATCTGCCTGATAATTTGACTCCTGCTGCGCCACCGCCAGCACCGAGCAGACGTTTTCCAGCGTCGGTGCCAGCCCCTGACTTTCAAACGTGGTGGCGAGATCTTTCGCCCAGGCATCGCGGTCTTTCACGCTCGCAGGCATCTTCTGCCGCACGACGCTCGCCACATCTATCGCTTTTTCGCCCTTTTTCAACGGTTGCGGAGCCTGACTACTACACCCCGCTAAAACCAGAACCGCCAACAATGACAGCGAAGATAGATGATTGACGCGCGACATTACTTCTCCTTTTTAGCTCAAGGTATGGGTTACTTCCTGAATTTTGTCACCATCCAGCTCATGTTCAAAGCTGCGCAGACGTTTGTAGATAGACATCAACTCAACCAGTGTGGTCCATGAGTTAATCAGGTACTGGAAAGCTCCGCGAACCTGACCAAAAACGTTGGTAATCTGCGTCATCAGGCCGAGCGTAATCGTACCGGCAACAATTGACGGAAACAGCAAGAACAAACCGAAAACGTTATCGACCTGCAAATAGAGAATGCGGGCGATGTTGAAATACATATAGTGAAAATAGAGGCGGAAATAGTTTTTCCGTACGGCGCTAAACAGCTCGCGTACCGTAGGCGGCGTCGCGCGCGTGGCATCGTCTTCACCATAAACCAGCTCTTTACGGTAGGCAGCCTCTACACGCTGGTTTTTAAACTCCAGCCCCGGCAGTTTGATCCCTACCACTGCCAGCAATCCGGTCCCCATTAGCGACCAGACGATAGCGGCAATCACCAGGCCATACGGAATGTGCCCGACAATCGGCAGCTCCGGCACATGCGCGGAGAGCGTTACCAGCACCGGCAGGAAGGCGATCAACGTCATGATAGCGTTGATAAAGCTGACGCCCATATTCTCCAGCGTTGAAGCAAAACGCATGGTATCTTCCTGCACACGTTGGGCGGCACCTTCGATATGACGCAGTTGTTGCCAGTTCGCCATGTAATATTCGTTCATCGCCGTACGCCAGCGGAACACGTAGTGACTGACAAAGAAGTTGTTCAGCACACTGATCACTACCGCGATCAGCGCAATCCCCAGAAAGACGCCCACTTCGCGGTAAAATTGTTCGATGGTGACTTTATGCGGCGAACTTAGCGCGGTTTGAATCAGATCATAGAACGGCGCATACCAGGCGTTGACGGCGACCCCGACTTCCACCAAAAACCAGGTGACGAAGATGATCAGTGCAGTACCGAGTATTGACCAGTATTGCCAACGATGCGGGCTGTAGATAAACCAGAACAATGCAAAAAGTCCTACACAAACAATGTAGTAAGCGTAAAAAATCAGAAAATCCAACGACCAGAAACGCGCGGCGCTAATCGGGATCTGCCCGGAAGCTCCGGTGATACGCGCCACCCAGTCACCCCCACCTGCTTGCCAGAAGATAACGGCAATCAATGCCCAAACAAAGGCCGAGAGAAAAAACGTTCCCGGCTTTGGGAAAAAAGACTTAAACATATGCACTCCTGCTAACTTCTTATCGTTTTAACAACTGCTGTGTATTAACCGCATGACCGCTACAAAGAGTCAGCCAAATGAAACCGCCCATTGTGACCCATAGCAAGGCGCTTAGTTCGCCAGCCTGAGCATAAGAATTGTTTCGACGGATTTCACAAACCAAAGATTGTTTACATAAGCGGATTAACACGCGCAGGATCACAAATGCAGGCATTGGTGAGCAGGAAAAAGATCGTGTTTACGCGCCGTTACGTTTTTAACACTATTATTGCTCTAATTCGCCCTTTGCAATCCATCAATGAGTAGTATAAATACGCTCAGTTACCTTCATTCAATCTATGGACACCACCGTTGAAACGTAGTCTGCTTTTTTCTGCCGTGCTGTGTGCGGCGTCATTGACCTCCGTCCATGCGGCGCAGCCGATCACTGAACCGGAGTTCGCCTCTGATATTGTCGATCGTTATGCCGATCATATTTTTTACGGCAGCGGTGCCACGGGGATGGCGCTGGTTGTTATCGACGGTAACCAGCGCGTCTTTCGCAGTTATGGCGAAACGCGACCTGGTAATAACGTTCGCCCGCAGCTGGATTCGGTCATACGTATTGCTTCCCTCACCAAGCTAATGACCAGTGAGATGCTGGTGAAATTGCTCGACCAGGGGACCGTGAAGTTAAACGATCCGCTAAGTAAATATGCTCCGCCAGGCGCACGCGTGCCAACCTACAATGGGACGCCCATTACGCTGGTCAATCTGGCAACCCATACCAGCGCCCTGCCCCGTGAACAGCCCGGTGGCGCGGCACATCGTCCGGTGTTTGTCTGGCCAACGCGCGAGCAACGCTGGAAATACCTTTCCACTGCCAAACTAAAAGCCGCGCCGGGCAGCCAGGCCGCGTACTCCAACCTCGCATTCGATCTGCTGGCAGATGCACTGGCGAATGCGTCCGGCAAGCCTTATACCCAGTTGTTTGAAGAGCAGATTACCCGTCCATTGGGGATGAAAGACACCACCTACACCCCCTCGCCGGATCAGTGCCGCCGTTTAATGGTTGCTGAGCGTGGTGCCAGTCCGTGCAATAACACGCTGGCGGCAATTGGCAGCGGCGGCGTCTATTCCACGCCTGGCGATATGATGCGCTGGATGCAGCAGTATTTGTCATCCGATTTTTATCAGCGCAGTAACCAGGCTGATCGCATGCAGACGTTGATTTATCAGCGCGCGCAGTTTACGAAAGTGATTGGCATGGATGTCCCCGGCAAAGCGGATGCGCTTGGTTTAGGCTGGGTATATATGGCCCCGAAAGAGGGTCGTCCGGGGATTATTCAGAAGACAGGTGGTGGTGGCGGTTTCATTACCTATATGGCGATGATCCCGCAGAAGAATATTGGCGCGTTTGTGGTGGTCACTCGTTCGCCGTTGACGCGCTTTAAAAATATGAGCGATGGCATCAATGACCTGGTGACCGAGCTAAGCGGGAATAAACCGTTGGTTATCCCCGCATCCTGATTAATACTCTGAAGGCAAACGGTTGATAGCGACCAGTTTGCCTTTATTCATTTCGATATAGCCGCCTTTACGCAAAGCAGCGAGAACTTCTGCGACGACAGAACGCGATATGCGTGTACGTTGATGGATATAATTCATCACCCCAATACGTGATCGCAATTCTTCATTCCAGTCAATCATTGATAATAACGTCGCGCGGATTTGTTCGTAGGAATTATGCCCAATGAGCTGCACGTCGCGTAATTCCAGAATTCTATTTTGCCAGGCTAACCAGTAAAAAGCATCTCGCCAGAGTTGATTTTGTTCAATAAGGGTAATGGTTTGTTTGGCTGGTAGATGATATCCCGTACAATTTCCTTCTGATATTAATTTGTATGGTATATCGTTTTTCATTAAACCATCAGCCAGTCCCATAATATAAGGAGCCTGGGTAATACCGATAAGTACGTTTTCTTCTCTACGCAGAGAGATAACGCCCTCTAAAATAACGAAAGTATCTTCGCTATTGACATCACTGGAAAATATAACTTGCTTTTCATTATTAAACTCGAAGCGCGTGCCATATCTGGACAAACATTTATCGAGCTTACCAAATTCCTGAAGAGGTTTAACTACAGATAACATTTGCGCGTCCTTTGCAGTAATGCCCGTCAAATCCTTGACGGGCATTATTTAGATTAAATAACCTATTTCTTCAGAGTGAAGAATATTACCAGGTATATTTAACACCCACGTTCGCGGACCAGTCTTGATCTACGTCACCACCACCGAGGTAGTTAGCATCGGTATAGGCGCTGAAGTTCTTGGTGAAGCTGAACTGAGTACCCAGACCAACACGTACCGCAGACCCTTCAGTACCGTTATCGATGGAATCACCGTTCACATCGTTATCGTTGTTAGAGTCGTCGTAGACGTAAGCCAGTTTGAAGTACGGAGTCAGAGCCTGGTCTTCGCTGTAGGTGAAGGTATAACCTGCATCTACACCCAGTTCATAACGCATGCTGTCGTAAGACTGACCGTCAACTTTCATGTTGTTGCTCAGCTGGTAGTCATCACCAGACTGGAACAGACCAGAAATGCTGCCGTAAGGAGTCACGTAACCAGCATCACCCAGTTTGAAGTCGTAACCGGCTTTCAAACCAAAGCCCCAAGCGTCGGAGTTGGTGCTACCGTCAACGTAAGTACCGTTGCTCATGGTTGCAGACAGGTCGTTGTTGAAGTGAGAGTAGCTCAAGCTACCATCAACAAAGACGTTGTTCGCGAAGTGAGCAGAAGAGTAGATGTAGGCAGTCTGGCTGTCTTGATCCACCTGACCAGAACGGTCATTCATGTCACCTTTAGCGAAACCTGCAGCCGCACCGACGATCCACTTAGCGTTGTTACCGTCAATTTTGGTATCAACACCGACCATGATGCCGTTAACATCCTGATCATAGTTGATGGTGCCGTTGTCGCCGTTGAAGTTACCACCGAAGTAGCTTACCCATGCGCCGCCGTTATCAGCCAGGCCATGACGAGAGTTGGTCAGACGAGTACCAACGGTGTCTTGTTCCAGGTTCCAGATATTGGTGTTCGCAGACGGGATGCTCAGCGCCATGTTAGCGTAGTCGGTCAGCTCCATCTGTTGCAGAACAACGGTGTTACCACGCTGCTCAGCCTGATAGGTGTATGCACCCAGGTCAGCTTTGTTAGCAGCAGAGAAGGTCGCGTTGCTGTTTTTGTCGTTAACGTAGATCAGTTCGTTACCGTTGTAGTCAGCGATAGAACCAGCACCAGTAGCGTTGTCGATACGAACTTTGTAGTTACCGGTTGCAGCTGCAACATGGTCACCGTTGTTATCAACTTCGTTCTGACCAGCTTCGATAGAAGCAGTGTTGTCGTTATCGCCGTTACCGTTAATGGTCAGGTGACCATCAGAGTTCATTGCGATTAAACCATAACCGTAGTTTGACTTGGTAGTATCGTTGGTACGGTCGTTGGTCAGGTCGGCATCAAGTACGAAGCGGTTGCTTTCGATGTTGAACACACCAGCGTGAATGTTACCACTGGTATCAGTAGTGCTGGTCAGGTTCAGAGTATCAACCTGCAGAGCATTCGCCGCAGTGTTACCGACATTCAGAATACCGTCGTTAGTCACTTTGATGTTGTTGGCATACAGAGCAGCATCACCTACAGCCCAACCAGCAGAAACTTCATCAGAAATGGTTACGGTACTGTTGTCGACAGTCAGTGAATCAGTTGCAACATGACCATCTTCGTTGATGTTCAGCGCAGAAAGACCTGTCAGAGAGATAGAGTCAGAAATCAGCGTTGAATCAGCAACATTAACCGTTGAACCACTGTTGATGCTCAGAGTATCAATCAGAGAAGTTTTGGTGGTATCCCACTGTGAACCGGTGTTCAGGGTCACATTGAACAGACCGCTCTGGTAAACTTCGTTACCGATGATGTGATCAAATTCGCTGTATTCAGAGTCGCTGTTTTCTACACCAACAGTTGATGAAGGCCACAGGCTGTTAGCTGCGATGTCGATCAGAGTTGCAGTGGCTTCAGTATTGATTCCATATGTATAGGAGTCATTTACACCATCGTCATCAGTATCAACACCAATCTGATGCGCAGACATTGCCGCACCGACCCACTTGCTGCCATTGTTCAGGGTCAGATCCAGGCGATCAGTACCATCCCAACCGTTAGTATCTACATCACCGTCAGCATCACGATAGCTATCACGACCATGCGGGAAGAAGTTCTCATCAAAGTTACTTGAGAAGAATACATCGCCCATCAGTGTGGAATTATCGAATGTTGCAGTGGTTTGCATGGCGTTATCAGCAGCAGGATGTGCAATAACAGCTAATGCGATATCGTCAGCGTTCCAACCTTTACCATTATAATCGCTGGCATTACCTGTATTACCGAACCAACCAGTTGTACCTTCATCAGTCCATGAACCAGAGGTCACGGTTGAATCTTTAACAGTGATGGTGTTATTAAACACTTCGCTGCTGTTTACACCAGTGCTGACAGTGTTGTCGTCGATATCTTCCCACTCATAACCCTGAGTCAGCGTAATACCTGCTACATGAGAGTTATTAGAGATGGACAGATCAACTTCCTGATCCAGAGTGATGGCAGTACCAATGTTAAATACATTTACAACATGAGTGTCAGCGGCATTATTGTAGGTGCCGTTATATGTGTAGTGTTCGTAGTTGTCATCGATCGTTGAATTATCAACGGTCAGCGCCAGACGATCATGGTAGTAGTCATCCGCACGATCAGCACAATCAGTTGTCATGCACTCGGAATAAATCATGCCGTGAATAGTGCTGTTTTTGATTGTCAGGCTATTGGCGTTGGTATTAGTAGAAATACCGTCATCCAGATAGTAGGTAGAAATCACGCCGTTAACGGTAGCGTTATTAATGACCGGATAGATATCGCCGTTGTAATAACTATCAGCGGCATAGTTATTCCAGCCTACATAACCATCATAGTAAACGTCATCAGCATAGGTGGCGTCGTTGTAGTGATGGAAAGTATTGTAAGTTTGACCAGAAATATCGTTGGTCGCTGCATTAGCCTGAGAGGTGATAGCCAGAGTGCAAGCCAATGCTAATTGTGATACTACAAGTTTCTTTTTCCAGGAGTGCATTTGTCATCCCTCCTCAGGGACGTAATAAGTTGATCCATCAATTATCAATGCATAGAAAACATATTATGTTTCGCGTTGACGATTATGCGGCGTTATAGAGGAATGGTTCAATTATTCTTTCCCCTAAGTCCGATTGCGGACATATATAAAGCACGTGAACACACACACAGAAAGAAATAACAAAAACACAATATTTCAATACGTTAATGAAAGCGTTAATTTTAAAACATAGACCATGAAAATATAAAACAACTAAAACAGACAAATAATGTATCAATAAGCAATGAACTTTAAGTTATTCACTTTTTGAAAACGTCACCAAATTCCCAAAAACAATAATCTATGGCTATAAATAAAAATTAAAAATATTTTCAGTGAATATGAAATTATTGCTGCTTCTATTACAAAGATGTCCTGGTCTCTCTTTCATTCTCTTCTTGTCAACATCGCGACAACTTTCGTAAAACATCCCCACCCTGCTTCAGGTATACTATGCCCCTTGATTCCACAAACATCAGGCAGACCATGACAGACTTAATCCAACGCCCTCGTCGCCTGCGCAAAACTCCTGCGCTGCGCGCTATGTTTGAAGAGACAACACTTAGCCTTAACGACCTGGTGTTGCCGATCTTTGTTGAAGAAGAAATTGACGACTACAAAGCCGTTGAAGCCATGCCAGGTGTGATGCGCATTCCAGAGAAACATCTGGCACGCGAAATTGAACGCATCGCCAACGCCGGTATTCGTTCCGTGATGACTTTCGGCATTTCCCACCATACCGATGAAACCGGCAGCGATGCCTGGCGGGAAGATGGACTGGTGGCGCGTATGTCGCGCATCTGCAAGCAGACTGTGCCAGAAATGATCGTCATGTCAGACACTTGTTTCTGTGAATACACTTCTCACGGTCACTGCGGTGTGCTGTGCGAGCATGGCGTCGACAACGACGCGACTCTGGAAAATTTAGGCAAGCAAGCCGTGGTTGCAGCTGCTGCAGGCGCAGACTTCATCGCCCCTTCCGCCGCGATGGACGGCCAGGTACAGGCAATTCGCCATGCGCTGGACGCTGCGGGCTTTAAAGATACGGCGATTATGTCGTATTCGACCAAGTTCGCCTCCTCCTTTTATGGCCCGTTCCGTGAAGCTGCCGGAAGCGCATTAAAAGGCGACCGCAAAAGCTATCAGATGAACCCAATGAACCGTCGTGAGGCGATTCGTGAGTCACTGCTGGATGAAGCCCAGGGCGCAGACTGCCTGATGGTGAAACCAGCTGGAGCGTACCTCGACATCGTGCGTGAGCTGCGTGAACGTACTGAATTGCCGATTGGCGCGTATCAGGTGAGCGGTGAGTATGCGATGATTAAGTTCGCCGCGCTGGCGGGTGCTATAGATGAAGAGAAAGTCGTGCTCGAAAGCTTAGGTTCGATTAAGCGTGCGGGTGCGGATCTGATTTTCAGCTACTTTGCGCTGGATTTGGCTGAGAAGAAGATTCTGCGTTAATGTTCATTATGCCGGGTTATCCAACCCGGCATTTCCCCCTTACCCCGCCCGATAAAACGGTTTATCCCCAAGGATCGTCGCCCGATGCATAATCCGCCGCTGTGGCAGGTAATCCGCATTGGCATAGTGCTGAGTCACGCGATTATCCCAAATCGCAATATCATTCGGTTGCCAGCGCCAGCGCACCTGAAACTCCGGTTTGGTGATATGGGCAAACAAAAAACTTAACAAGGCTTCGCTCTCTTTCTCGCTGACATCAACAATTCGCGTAGTAAAGCCTTCATTCACAAACAGCGCCTGTTTACCGCTCACCGGATGCGTTCGCACCACCGGATGTAGCAACGGCGGATTTTTCGCGACCGCCTCGCGCCAGCGTTGATGCTCCTCCTCGGTTTTGCGATATTTGTATTCCGGGAACGATTTACGGAAATCATGCTCCGCACGCAACCCGCTCAGCAGCTGGCGGAAGGGAACAGAGAGCGCCTCATAGGCCGCAATACCGCTGGTCCAGAGCGTATCGCCGCCGGTCGAGGGTAACTCTTTTGCCGCCAGAATCGCCCCTGCGGGTGGCGTTTCAATAAATGTCACATCGGTATGCCAGTTGTCGTTATCCGGCGGATTATCGTTATGAGTATCCAGCACGATGATCTCGTCAACCCCTTCGGCATGAGGGTAAACAGGATGAATATGCAGCTCGCCAAAACGTTGGGCCAGCGCGCGTTGCTGCAGCGGCGTAATGGCCTGTTCACGCAGAAACACCACCTGATGACGCAGTACCGCATGGTAAAGCTGTTCAAACTGGTTATCACTTAACGGGCGCGTCAGGTCGGCACCCGAAATTTGTGCGCCGATATACGGCCCCAGCGAGGTAATGCTCAGACGTTCACTCATTGTACTTCTCCATGCCAGGGCGTCAGGCGGCGCTGTAACGCGCGCAGACCCAGTTCTAAAAGAAAGGCGATAATCGCAATCACCGCGATCCCCGCCAGCACCACGTCAGTCGCGAGAAATTCACCCGCTGACTGGACCATAAAACCCAAACCGCGCGTCGCGGCAATCAGCTCCGCCGCCACCAGGGTAGACCAGCCCACACCCAGACCAATGCGTAATCCGGTGAGAATTTCCGGCAGCGCACCGGGTAAAATAACAAACCACAGCACCTGCGCACGGCTGGCACCCAGCGACTGGGCGGCACGAATGCGAACCTGCTGCGCGCTTTTCACCCCCGCCAGCGCCGACATCGCCACAGGTGCAAAAATCGCTAAATAGATCAGTAAGATCTTCGAGGTTTCACCAATACCAAACCAGATCACCATCAGCGGCAAATACGCCAGCGGCGGCACCGGGCGATACAATTCAATTACCGGATCCAGAATGCCGCGCACCGTCGGGCTTAGTCCCATGGCGATCCCGACCGGAATGCCGATCAACACCGCCGCAAGTAGCGCCAGCACAATGCGCGTCAGGCTGGCTGCCAGATGCTGCCACAAGGTGGCGTCCATAAATCCTTGAGGTCCGGCAATAGTAAGCAGTTTTGCCAGTACCTGTTGCGGCGGCGGTAAAAACAGCGGGCTAATCAGTTGCAGCGCCGCCACTGCCCACCATACAGTGAGTAAAATCGCTAACGTGCCAATGCTTAAGGTCACCTGACGCGAGAGCGGCCAGCGCCATTTCAGCCGACGCGAATGCAGTTTTTCATTAATGAGCACACTCATGAGAATGCCTCCCGTTGCTCAAATACGCGGCTTAAAACATATTCGCGCATGGCGATGAATTGTGGATCGGACTTGATGCTGCGGCTCGGTTCCCCGGCAACAAAGCGGCGGGCGAAGTTGAGCGGCAGCCGCTCCAGCACGCGGCCTGGGCCGGGTGAAAGCAGAACCAGTTCAGTCGCCATAAACACCGCTTCTTCTATATCGTGGGTAATCAACAGCACCTGCTTGCCCGTCTCCTGCCAGAGTTTCAGCAGCAGGGTTTGCATCTGGTCGCGGGTGAAGGCGTCCAGCGCACCAAACGGTTCATCGAGTAATAACAGCTGGGGATTTGCCGCCAGCGCGCGGGCAATCCCCACCCGCTGACGTTGACCGCCGGAAAGCTGCCAGATGTAGCGTTTTTCTGCCCCTTCCAGCCCCACTTTTTTCAGCATCTGGTGCGCGATTTCCAGTCGCTGCATTTTCTCAACACCTGCCAGTTGCAGGCCGAACGCCACGTTGTCCCGTACATTGCGCCACGGTAGCAGCCCTTCATTCTGAAAAACCACGCCCCGCTCTGCGCCCGGTCCCTCAATGCACTTACCCGCCAGTTGAATGCTGCCATGCTGATAAGGCACAAAACCGGCAATCAGATTCAGCAGGGTGGTTTTACCGCAGCCGGACGGCCCCAGCACCACCAGTAGCTCACAGCTTTCCAGCGTCAGGTTGATATCTTCCAGTGCCGGTTTGCCGCCATAATCGGCGTAAAGATGAGAGATTTGCAGCATCTGCGCCTCCTTTTATTGCACGAAGCGCGAGGTCACGTACTGGCTGTAATCATTCGCTACAGCCGGGACTTTGCCCTGCTCTTTCAAAGACTGCGCGGTGTCGATGATCGCTTTGTTCACCGGTCCGGTCAGTTCTGCCGTTTGCTGCTGCGGCGTCAGATAGGTATTCCCCTTCACCAGCCCCGGAACGTCACCTTCAGGTACGCCGCTTAAACGTGCCAGTTTGCTGATGTTTTCCGGCTGTTTCAGCCACGCGTCTGGATTAGCAATGTACGGTTGTTGAGCATCGATGGCGCTTTTAGCGAACGCTTTCACGACCTCTGGATGTTTCTCGGCAAAATCTTTGCGCACCACCCAGACGTCCAGTGTCGGCGCGCCCCACTGCCCGACCTGTTCAGAATCGGTCAGCACCTTGCCGTCTTTTTCCAGGGCGTTAACCGCCGGTGCCCAGACATAAGCACCATCAATGTCTCCCCGTTGCCATGCGGCGATAATCGCGGGCGGCTGCAGGTTCACTATCTCCACTTGTCCGGGTTTTATACCCCAGTGTTTCAGCGCCGCCAGCAGGCTGTAGTGGGTGGTGGAGATAAACGGTACGGCGATGCGTTTGCCAATGAGATCTTCCGGTTTGCTGATAGTTTTCTTTACCACCAGCGCTTCGGAGTTACCCAGTTTTGACGCCAGTAAGAAGACTTCAATCGGCACCTGTTGGCTGGCTGCCACCGCTAATGGGCTGGAACCGAGGTTACCGATTTGGACATCGCCTGAAGCCAGCGCCCGCACGATGCTGGCTCCGCTGTCAAACTTACGCCAGTCCACCGTCGCCCCGCTCTCTTTAGCAAAGGTGTTATCAGCCTGAGCCACTTTCGCCGGTTCAGCGGAGGTTTGATAGGCCACGGTGACGTTCACCGCCTGTGCCTGAAAAGCGATGAATGCCAGTGCGGCAAGAAGTGTGTTACGCGATGAAATTGCCATGATTGTCTGCTCCCCTGTCTTGTTATAGGAGCAGTATTCAGGAATAAAAACATTCATTAAAAGAATTAGTCGTTATCGCACAGATGATTTTATTCTTAGCAAAAAAGCGGCAAAGGAAAGATTAAATATGCAATTACACCCACTCTGACAATTCAGTAAGTTACTGCACTTCATTTTTATTAATGCATAAACAAGCAGAACATAATGTCTTTTATTTTATTAACAGCAATGCATATAATGAAATCATTATATTCACATTGCATATATAACTGTATCATTCTCAATCAACCACATAATACATTCACATAATGTATATAATCCATATTTGTGCCTAGAACATATTTTTAATATGTAATTAATTGACAAACTAAATCACATCTAAATACAATATATAAAACAAAATAACTATACAAACCAAACACACAAACACTTAACATATGAACTACATAAAAGATTACGCAGTCGTATCCCCGTACTTGAAAGCCCCTTATTTTTCAGCTATCAGTAATTTTTAACACTTAAAAATTAGCATCTGTCTGTGCCAGAGATTACGTCTCTGCGGGCATCGTTGTGCTTGTAGTATAATAAATAAAATGGAGTGTCATTAAGTGGATAAGGTTTTAGATTCAGCCATCCTTTCTTCGGCAAATAAAAGAAAGGGTATCCTTGCTATTGGCGCACATCCTGACGATATAGAATTGGGCTGTGGCGCGTCGCTTGCTCGTCTTGCGCAAAAAGGAATTTATATCGCAGCCGTGGTGATGACTACCGGCAACTCTGGCACAGATGGAATAATCGATCGCCATGAAGAATCGCGCAACGCCCTAAAGATATTAGGGTGCCACCAAACTATTCATCTTAATTTTGCTGACACCCGCGCGCATTTGCAGCTCAATGATATGATTTCCGCCCTGGAAGACATCATTAAAAATCAAATTCCTTCTGATGTTGAAATCATGCGGGTATATACCATGCATGATGCCGACCGCCATCAGGATCATCTTGCTGTTTATCAAGCTTCAATGGTTGCCTGCCGCACTATTCCACAAATTCTCGGCTACGAAACCCCGAGTACCTGGCTTTCATTTATGCCTCAGGTTTTTGAATCCGTTAAAGAAGAATATTTCACAGTCAAACTTGCTGCATTAAAAAAACATAAAAGCCAGGAACGACGCGATTATATGCGTCATGATCGCCTGCGTGCAGTTGCACAATTTCGCGGGCAACAGGTCAATAGCGATCTGGGTGAAGGCTTTGTAATTCATAAAATGATTCTTTGAGCAAATTGCATGAAAACCTGGATATTTATATGTATGGCCGTAGCAATATTGCTATGGTTCCTGAGTACGTTAAGGCGTAAGCCCAGCCCAAAAAAAGGTTGTATTGACGCCATTATACCTGCGTATAACGAAGGCCCGTGTCTGGCACAGTCACTGGATAATCTACTGCGTAACCCTTATTTTTGCCGGGTAATTTGCGTTAACGACGGCTCCACGGACAATACCGAAGCGGTCATGGCGGAAGTCAAACGCAAATGGGGCGACCGCTTTATTGCCGTCACGCAAAAAAATACCGGTAAAGGTGGTGCGCTGATGAATGGCCTCAATTACGCCACCTGCGACCAGGTTTTTTTAAGTGATGCCGACACCTATGTTCCGCCCGATCAAGACGGAATGGGCTATATGCTGGCAGAAATAGAGCGCGGTGCTGATGCCGTAGGCGGCATTCCCTCTACTGCGTTGAAAGGCGCGGGTCTGTTACCGCACATCCGCGCGACCGTAAAGTTGCCGATGATTGTTATGAAGCGCACGCTACAGCAGCTCCTGGGCGGCGCACCGTTTATTATCAGCGGTGCCTGCGGGATGTTCCGTACTGATGTATTGCGTAAGTTCGGTTTCTCTGATCGTACTAAAGTCGAAGACCTTGATCTCACCTGGACATTGGTGGCAAACGGCTATCGTATTCGGCAGGCGAATCGCTGCATCGTATACCCACAGGAATGCAACAGCCCGCGTGAGGAATGGCGTCGCTGGCGGCGTTGGATTGTGGGCTACGCGGTCTGTATGCGCCTGCATAAAAGGCTTTTATTTAGCCGCTTCGGTATCTTCAGTATATTTCCTATGCTGTTGGTTGTGCTTTATGGCGTTGGGATTTATCTCACTACCTGGTTTAATGAATTCATCACCACCGGGCCGCATGGTGTGGTGTTGGCAATGTTTCCGCTTATCTGGGTCGGCGTAGTTTGTGTTATTGGTGCTTTTAGCGCCTGGTTTCATCGTTGCTGGTTGTTGGTGCCTTTAGCGCCGCTTTCCGTTGTGTATGTATTATTAGCTTATGCCATCTGGATTATTTATGGACTTATTGCCTTTTTTACTGGACGCGAACCTCAGCGCGACAAACCCACCCGCTATTCCGCACTGGTGGAAGCGTCAACCGCTTATTCCCAACCTTCTGTCACAGGAACTGAAAAACTTTCTGAAGCTTAATGTTAAAGAGAAAAATATTCAGATTGCAGACCAGGTAATTATTGATGAAACTGCAGGTGAAGTTGTTATCGGCGCGAATACCCGTATTTGTCACGGTGCCGTTATTCAGGGTCCGGTAGTGATTGGCGCAAACTGCCTGATAGGTAATTATGCGTTTATTCGTCCTGGCACAATAATCAGCAATGGCGTAAAAATTGGTTTTGCCACCGAAATTAAAAATGCGGTTATTGAAGCGGAAGCAACGATTGGTCCGCAATGCTTTATCGCCGACTCGGTAGTTGCAAACCAGGCATATTTGGGCGCACAAGTACGTACCAGTAATCATCGTCTGGATCAACAGCCCGTGTCTGTTCGAACTCCAGAGGGAATTATCGCTACCGAATGCGATAAATTAGGTTGTTATATCGGGCAGCGTTCACGCCTTGGCGTACAAGTTATTATTTTGCCTGGGCGAATTATTTCCCCGAACACGCAACTTGGCCCGCGCGTGATTGTAGAACGTAATTTACCTACCGGAACTTATTCACTCCGACAAGAACTTATCCGTACAGGAGATTAAAATGATAAAACGGACGTTATTAGCGGCAGCAATTTTTAGCGCATTGCCCGCTTATGCCGGGTTAACTTCCATTACCGCGGGCTACGATTTTACCGATTATTCTGGCGATCATGGCAACCGTAATTTAGCGTATGCTGAACTGGTGGCGAAAGTTGAAAACGCAACGCTGCTTTTTAATCTTTCCCAGGGGCGTCGTGATTATGAAACTGAACATTTCAATGCCACTCGCGGTCAGGGTGCGGTCTGGTATAAATGGAATAACTGGCTGACAACCCGAACGGGTATTGCCTTTGCGGATAATACGCCGGTCTTTGCCCGCCAGGATTTTCGTCAGGATATTAACCTGGCACTGTTGCCAAAAACGCTTTTCACGACCGGTTATCGCTACACGAAATATTACGATGATGTCGAAGTCGATGCCTGGCAAGGCGGCGTATCACTCTATACTGGCCCGGTGATCTCCAGCTACCGCTATACCCATTATGACTCCAGCGATGCAGGTGGTAGTTACAGCAATATGATTTCCGTGCGTCTGAATGACCCGCGCGGCACTGGTTATACGCAACTATGGCTAAGCCGCGGAACAGGCGCTTACACCTATGACTGGACGCCAGAAACACGCTACGGCAGCATGAAGAGCGTCAGTTTGCAACGTATTCAACCGCTGACTGAGCAACTTAATCTCGGGCTGACGGCAGGTAAAGTGTGGTACGACACCCCAACTGATGATTATAACGGTCTGCAATTTGCAGCCCATCTGACCTGGAAATTCTGATTGCTTCTGCCGCCCGCTATCCGGGGCGGCCTTCCCTGTCGATTAGGCCCCTCTTTACTTTTTGTTATCCGACTACATTCACCGGATAAATTTTATTCTCCAGTGTTATATACTATAGGGGGGTATGCATTGACATATAGCATACCCCCCTATAGTATATTGCGTGCAGATGATGAGGTGCGAAATGCCCAGTACTCCGGAAGAGAAGAAAAAGGTCCTTACTCGAGTTCGTCGTATTCGGGGGCAGATTGATGCTCTGGAACGGTCGCTGGAGGGTGATGCCGAATGCCGTGCCATACTCCAACAGATCGCTGCCGTTCGGGGCGCGGCTAACGGGCTGATGGCAGAAGTGCTTGAAAGCCATATCCGGGAAACGTTTGACCGAAATGACTGCTACAGCCGCGAAGTCAGCCAATCCGTTGACGACACTATTGAACTGGTTCGTGCCTATCTTAAATAGCTGAATCTATTACCATATTGAGGAAGAGCGAGAGATGAAATCACGTGCTGCCGTTGCATTTGCTCCCGGTAAACCGCTGGAAATCGTTGAAATTGACGTTGCACCACCGAAAAAAGGTGAAGTGCTGATTAAAGTCACCCATACCGGCGTTTGCCATACCGACGCATTTACCCTCTCCGGCGATGACCCGGAAGGTGTATTCCCGGTAGTTCTCGGTCACGAAGGGGCCGGCGTTGTGGTTGAAGTCGGTGAAGGCGTAACCAGCGTCAAACCTGGCGACCATGTGATCCCGCTTTACACCGCAGAGTGCGGCGAGTGTGAGTTCTGTCGTTCCGGCAAAACCAACCTCTGTGTTGCGGTTCGCGAAACCCAGGGTAAAGGCCTGATGCCAGACGGCACCACCCGTTTTTCTTACAACGGGCAGCCGCTTTATCACTACATGGGATGCTCTACATTCAGTGAATACACCGTGGTCGCGGAAGTGTCTCTGGCCAAAATTAATCCAGAAGCAAACCACGAACACGTCTGCCTGCTGGGCTGTGGCGTGACCACCGGTATTGGCGCGGTACACAACACGGCTAAAGTCCAGCCAGGTGATTCTGTTGCCGTATTTGGTCTTGGCGCGATTGGTCTGGCAGTGGTTCAGGGCGCGCGTCAGGCGAAAGCGGGACGGATTATCGCTATTGATACCAACCCGAAGAAATTCGATCTTGCGCGTCGATTCGGTGCTACCGACTGCATTAACCCGAATGACTACGACAAACCGATTAAAGATGTCCTGCTGGATATCAACAAATGGGGTATCGACCATACCTTTGAATGCATCGGTAACGTCAACGTGATGCGTGCGGCGCTGGAAAGTGCGCACCGCGGCTGGGGTCAGTCGGTGATCATCGGGGTAGCTGGTTCTGGTCAGGAAATCTCCACCCGTCCATTCCAGTTGGTCACCGGTCGCGTATGGAAAGGTTCCGCGTTTGGCGGCGTGAAAGGTCGTTCCCAGTTACCGGGTATGGTTGAAGATGCGATGAAAGGCGATATCGATCTGGAACCGTTTGTCACGCATACCATGAGCCTGGATGAAATTAATGACGCCTTCGACCTGATGCATGAAGGCAAATCCATTCGAACCGTAATTCGTTACTGATTTCCCGCAGGTTTTACCCCGTCCAGTTCAGGCGGGGTTCTTAATACTCTCCCCGGGCAGCCGTCCGGGGGATTAACCGTGAGATAATGACTGATGGAACTCATTGAAAAACATGCCAGCTTTGGCGGCTGGCAAAATGTGTATCGGCATTATTCCCAATCACTGAAATGTGAAATGAATGTCGGCGTCTATCTCCCACCAAAAGCCGCAAGTGAAAAATTGCCGGTGTTGTACTGGCTTTCGGGCCTGACCTGCAACGAGCAGAATTTCATTACTAAATCAGGGATGCAACGTTACGCGGCGGAGCACAACATTATTGTTGTTGCGCCAGACACCAGTCCGCGAGGCAGTCATGTCGCAGATGCCGACCGTTACGATCTCGGGCAAGGTGCCGGGTTTTACCTGAACGCAACGCAAGCGCCGTGGAATGAACATTACAAAATGTATGACTATATCCGCAACGAACTGCCGGATTTAGTGATGCAACATTTTCCGGCAACGGCCAGAAAGTCTATCTCAGGTCATTCTATGGGCGGGCTGGGCGCACTGGTGCTGGCGTTACGTAATCCAGATGAATATGTCAGCGTCTCGGCGTTTTCGCCCATTGTCTCCCCATCGCAAGTACCGTGGGGACAGCAAGCCTTTACCGCATATCTTGGTGAAAATAAAGAAGCCTGGTTGGATTACGATCCGGTGAGTCTTATTTCACAAGGTCAACGCATTGCGGAAATAATGGTTGATCAGGGGTTGAGTGATGATTTTTACGCAGAACAGCTGCGGACTCCAAATCTTGAAAAGATCTGCCAGGAGATGAATATCAAAACGTTAATCCGTTATCACGAGGGTTATGATCACAGCTATTATTTTGTCTCCAGTTTTATTGGCGAGCATATTGCCTACCACGCCAATAAACTGAATATGCGTTAATAATAGTGCACGACTGCCGGATGCGGCGTGAACGCCTTATCCGCCTACATTTCGCCCGCAGGCCGTAGGCATGATAAAACGCGCATAGCGTCGCATCAGGCATCTGCGCACAACTTATCTATGTTTACCACATCAAATCATCAGGCACTTTGAAGTCGGCATACGGGTCGTCTTCATCCTGCTCTTCGGCGCTGAGCGCGCTGTGCAACACAATACTGCTGGCATCACGCTGAGCAATTTTATCGGCAACGCTGGCGGGAATAATGGCGTATTCACCTTCGCTATTGTTATCGATCAACAAGCGGGCAATCGCCAGACGACCATTAATTAACTGCGCTTGCGTGAGCTTATCGACAAAGATTTTCTTAATCAGATTACCGTCAGTGAAGTTAAAACCAATATCGCCATTAGCAATGGTGATTCGGTTCATTTCAATGAGCTGCTTCACCTGGGCTTTATATTCTTTCGCCAACGCCGCTTGTTTTTGCTGCTCGCTAAGCTGTTTATCACGCTCAAGCTGTGCCTTTTTGTTTTCTTCTACCGCCGCCCGAGCTTCACGCGCCTGAACACGCGATTTTTTCGCCGTTCTCTCGACCTTCGCCGCTTTTTTGCTGGTGACTAATCCTGCTTTGAGCAACTGCTCTTGTAAGGTAAGTTTTGCCATCTTTGTTTCCAAACCCGCTGAATAATTTTTAGCGAGTATACCTGTAAACGCCGTAGGTGTATTGGGGGCAAGTCCCTTTCGCCCCTACTTAATAAGGCGCGTCAGGCATCGGCGCACGGCTGCATTCGTGATCTCCGGCTCATCAAAATAAACACTGCCAGGCCAGCAACAAGAATACCCGGCGCAGAAGCGGCCATTACGCCAACCGTGCCAGTGCCTAATGCCAGCATTTTCCCGGCCAGTAACGGACCGCTCATAGCCCCCAGACGCCCTACCGCCACGGCTGTTCCCACACCTGTTGCGCGGATCTGCGAACTGTAAAACAACGGTGCCAGGGCATACAAAACGCTTTGCCCACCTGTCGCAAACAACCCCGCGACGAATCCCGCCAGCAGCATACCGTTAAATGACGACACTGTTCCCAGCGCCAGCAGCGAAGCTAACATGCCGCTATAAATCAGTAGCGACATGGTTACTGGACGCAGCTTATCCATCAATGCGCCCAACATTAACGTCCCGCTTGCCGCCCCCATTTGCAGTGCAAACATCACCCCTGCCGCCTGCGATGGCTGGAATCCTTGCTCCACCAAAAGCAGCGGCAGCCAGTTGATCAACATGTAGACCACCAGCAGAGTGAAGAAATAACACAACCACAGCAGCAGCGTCGCGGTTGCCGTTTCTGGCGCAAATAACGCACGCAGTGGAGGCGCGGCCTGTTTTTCGCCAGCGAAAACCGCCGACTCCGGCAGCCAGCGCATTAATAGTGGCACCAGAATCAACGGCACTACACCACCGACCCAAAACACCGTTTGCCAGGCTAAGTTTGCCCCCGTGAAACCCAGTGTCGCCGCCAGCGCCGCGCCAATGGGAACACCGCAATACATCAGGCTCACTGCCGTCCCACGAAAACGTGGACCCGCGGCTTCAGACGTCAGGGCGATAAGATTCGGCAACGCCGCCCCCAGCCCGACACCGGTCATCAGCCGCGCAAAGACCAGTGAGGGGAAATCCCAGGCAATCGCCGTTGCCAGTGAGAACAAACCAAACAGCGCAACTGAGCTAATTAAAATACGCTTACGACCATAACGGTCCGCCAGCATTCCGCCAACCAGCGCGCCGGGTAGCAAACCGAGTATTCCGGCGCTGAATATCCAGCCCATTTGCATTTTATCGAGTGCGAAAGCCTGGGCGATGCCACCCGCCGCAATGCCAGCCGCCTGAAGATCCAGTCCTTCCATCAGAGCGACCAAAAAACAAAGCCCGATGGTCAGCATCAGGCGGGATGAAGATGATGAAGGGATACGAGTCGACATAAGATGAACCTCGTTGCGAGAGCAGGTGAATCGCGGCTGATACATTGCCAGCCGCGTAATCAGAACCATTTAATGACTGCCTACAGGCGAAGAAAATGTAGGCCGAACAAGGCGTTTACGCCGCATCCGGCAGTCGTGCTGGGATGGGCATACAAAATGCACGTTCTCGGCAGTCATCATTATTTGTTGTTGCGCAGATCCAGCGCCACGTCGACGATCATATCCTCCTGGCCGCCAACCATCCGGCGTTTGCCCAGCTCAACGAGAATATCCACCGCGCTTAAGCCATAACGCGCCGCCGCCGTTTCACAGTGACGCAGGAAGCTCGAGTAAACACCAGCGTATCCCAGCGCCAGCGTTTCGCGATCGACTCGTACCGGTCGATCCTGCAACGGACGCACCAGGTCGTCAGCGGCATCCATTAACGCATAGAGATCGGTCCCATGCTGCCAACCCAGTTTATCCGCGGCGGCAATAAAAACTTCCAGCGGCGCGTTACCTGCGCCCGCGCCCATTCCCGCGAGGCTGGCGTCGATTCGGTCGCAGCCCTCTTCCACCGCCGCGATAGAGTTCGCCACGCCAAGACTCAGGTTATGGTGAGCGTGCATGCCGGTTTGCGTTTCTGGTTTCAGCACTGCTTTCAGGGCGCGGAAACGGTCACGGATATCGCTCATGTTCATCGCACCGCCAGAATCCACCACATAAATACAGGTCGCACCGTAGCCTTCCATCAGCTTTGCCTGCTTTGCGAGATTCTCCGGCGTGGTCATATGGCTCATCATCAGAAAACCAACGGTGTCCATTCCGAGCTCGCGGGCATACTGAATATGCTGGGCGGAAACATCAGCTTCGGTACAGTGCGTTGCCACACGAACCACCCGCGCGCCAGCCTGCCAGGCATTTTTCAGATCGTGAATAGTGCCGATTCCAGGCAGCAACAACGTCGCGATTTTGGCGTGCTTCACCACATCCGCCGCCGCTTCAATCCATTCTAGGTCGCTATGTGCGCCGAAACCATAGTTAAAGCTGGAACCTTGCAAACCGTCGCCGTGGGCCACTTCAATCGAATCCACGCGGGCATCATCCAGTGCTTTGGCAATCTGGCGGACATTTTCCAGCGAATACTGATGACGAATGGCGTGCATACCGTCACGCAACGTGACGTCCGAAATATAAAGTTTTTTACCGTTCATGCCGCTTCTCCTGCCTTGCGCACCAGTGACTGGGCCATTTTTTCCGCTGTCGCCAGCGCACTGGAAGTCATAATGTCGAGGTTGCCCGCATAGGCAGGCAGATAATGCGCTGCGCCTTCGACTTCCAGCCAGACCGCCGTTTTCAGCCCGGAGAACTGCCCCACGCCCGGCAAATTAACCGGTTTATCCTGCGGGATAACTTCAAACTGCACGCGCTGTTTCAGGCGATAACCCGGTACGTAAGCCTGCACCGCCTCAGCCATTTCATTGATTGAGGCTTCGATATCATCTTGTGAAGCTTCGTCGCTCAATACATACACCGTGTCACGCATCATCAACGGTGGCTCTGCTGGGTTAAGCACGATAATTGCCTTCCCTTTTGCCGCGCCGCCCACCACTTCAATGGCGCGCGAAGTGGTTTCCGTAAATTCATCGATATTGGCACGCGTGCCAGGTCCGGCAGATTTACTGGCGATAGAAGCGATAATTTCGGCGTAATGAACACGCGCCACGCGTGAAACTGCCGCCACCATTGGAATGGTGGCCTGGCCGCCGCAGGTGACCATGTTGACGTTCAGTTGATCGACGTTCTCCTCGAGGTTAACCACCGGCACGCAGTAAGGGCCGATGGCAGCAGGCGTCAGGTCAATTAAGCGAATATCCGGTTTCGCTTCGCGCAAAGCGGCATCGTTTTTCACATGCGCGCCCGCGCTGGTCGCATCAAATACAATGTCGATATCAGCAAATTCAGGCATGTTCATCAGCCCGATCACCCCTTCATGGGTGGTGGCGACGCCCATACGTCTGGCACGCGCCAGACCGTCGGACTGAGGATCAATGCCGACCATCACCGCCATCTCCAGATGCTGACCGTGACGCAAAATTTTAATCATCAGATCGGTGCCAATGTTGCCAGAACCGATAATGGCGACTTTACGCTTACTCATGACAGACTTCCTTTTGGGGCTGCGCTTGAAAATGTCGCAGCAACTGAACCTATGCCTTCGATATGGGCTTCAAAACGATCGCCCGCATTCACCGCCACCATCGGACCTAATGCCCCGGTAAGAATGATATCTCCGGCGCGCAGCGGTTCACCCAGACTGGCCATTTTGCGTGCCAGCCAGACGGCGGCATTGAGCGGATGTCCCAGGCATTCGCTGCCGCGCCCGCTGGAAACCTCTTCGTTATTACGCGTCATCTTCATGGCGCAGTTTTTCAGGTCTAACCCCGCCGGACGTTGCGCCGGACCGCCGATGACATACACCCCACAGGAGGCGTTATCTGCCACGGTATCGACAAACTGAATCGACCAGTCGCGAATGCGGCTCCCCACCACTTCCAGCGCCGGAAGTACCCATTCAATGGCGTTATACAATTCGTCGAAGGTGATATCGGTTGCGGGTAGATCGCGGTTCAACACCAGTGCAATCTCCGCTTCAATGCGGGGTTGCAGAACACGGGAAAAAGGAATGGTTTCGTTATCGCCATAACACATGTCGGCAAATAATGTCCCGAAATCCGGTTGATCAACGCCCAGTTGTTGCTGCACTTTCGGATGCGTCAGCCCCACTTTGCGCCCCACCACTCGCCGTCCCTGAGCGACGTCATGTTGCACATTGATGCGCTGAATGGCGTAGGCCGCTTCAGCGTTTTCAATACCAATCAGATCGCGCAGCGGCGCAATCGCTTCGCCCTGCTCTGCGGCGCGGCGTAAATCCGCCGCCAGTTGCTCAAGAGTATGCTTCGTCATGACCGTTCCTTAAGGGCGTGCGAGGAAATTCAGCACCAGTTGATTGAAAGCGTCGGCATGTTCCCACTGCGCCCAGTGACCACAGTCGCGGAAGATATGCAGTTCAGAACCGGCAATGCCGGACAGCAGACGCAGACCCGCATCCATCGGTACAAAGCGGTCGTTGCGCCCCCAGACAATCAGGGTTTGCGCTTTGATTTCCGCCAGACGTGGGCCAAAATCCGGGAACTGTTTCGGATTGGCTTCCAGGCTCTTAACGAAGTTTTCCAGGTGATCGCGGCGCGACAGCATATTATTCAGGCGCGCTTCAAACAGGGCGTCGGTCAAATCGCTGGTATCAAAAACGAAGATATCCATCATCAGCTTCAGGTTTTCGATAGTCGGCTGACGATAAAGCTGATTCAGTCGCTTAATACCTTCGGTTGGCATCGGCGTAAACAAACTCATACCGCCCGTACCGCCGCCCATCAGCACCAGTTTGCCGACGCGCTCCGGCCAGTTAAGAGTGAACGCCACAGAACTGTGGCCGCCCATCGAGTTGCCCAGCAGGTGGATTTTGGCGATATCCAGTTGATCCACCACGCTTTTCAGGATTCGCGCATTAAGATCCGATCGCGAACCACTATTAACGATCGAATCGCTCTTACCCCAACCCGGACAATCCAGCAGGATCACCCGATAGCCCGCCTCTACCAGCGGATCGATATTGCGGCTGAAGTTCGCCCAGCCAGTAGCACCCGGGCCGGAACCATGCAGCAGGACAACAGTTTCGTCGCCTTGTCCGCAGTCATTAAAATGGATGCGCAGCGTTTTACCCGCTTCTTCTACATTCAGAAAACGGCTGGTGGCGGCTTCGGTTTGTGGCTGATAACTCATCATCTTCTCCTGCATATTCAGTTCTCTGTTCTGGCGCTTAACGAGCCAAATCCGGCAATCCACTCCGGGATTGGGCGGTAATAACGCCCTTCGCTACGCCAGTTGCCAAACGCAGAAATAGCGGCAAAAGCGGCGACCCAGGTTTTGATTTCATGTGTCGACTTTCCGGCAATGGCGGAAAGCTCTTCGTTACTGACGGCATCCAGTTCCTGTATGCGTCCCTGCTCCAGCAAAGTCATGAACTGGTTATCCCAAATCGGGTTGAGGGGATGCAGCGTTCTCTGATCCTCAACAAACTTCTCAGCGGCGCTAATCACCCGTTGCTGACGCAATTCGCGCTCACTGGCGGGTAAATCTTTCCCGCTCCCCAACAGACGGTCGCGCATATGGGCATCGGCTTTCGCCAGTTCTGGCACCGGCGGCTGATGGGAAAGCCCACCGGAACCCAGGAACAGCACGCGTTTATTGAGAGTACTGGTGAAACGTCCAATGGCTTCACCCAACATGCGGGTACGCTGGAAACCGGGCAACGGCGTGGCGACACCGTTGATGAACACAGGCAAAACCGGCACCTTATCCAGCCCGCCGAGCAGGAACTCCAGCGGCTGGGCGAACCCGTGGTCCACCTGCATACAGTAAGAAACGGCAAGATCGATCCCGCTCTTCATGACGGCATGCGCACAGGCCTCCGCCAGCTCCACAGGTACGGGCAGCTCTCCTGCCGCACTACCGAAATCACCAATTGCCGTCGCCCCAACGCCTAAACAGAACGGTGGCATCACGTCATAGAAAAAGCCGTTGTAGTGATCTGGCGCAAACAGCACCACCAGTTCAGGGGAGAAAGCCGCAATACGCTCGCGGGCGCTGGCAATCACGCCATTGACCTCATCGAGCACCTCTTGCGCCGGGTCGACATACCCCACCAGCGGCGAGTGGGAAAGACAGTGAAGATAAGCGTGCATATCAGGCTACCTTTTCGACAGAAACATCGGCATCAGGGCGGGTCAGCGTCATCACCGACGCCAGTTTATTCAGGGTCTTGCCCAGGGTTTGCGGAATGGCGGTGGCGGCAACAAAGCGATCCGGGCGCATCACCACCAGCGAAGCATTGTGTTGCGCGAACCAGCTACGCAGGCGACCTTGCGTATCGCCCACGCGTAGTACGCCGTCGTGGTTATCCTGTGCGGTATGAATTTGCACTTCCGGCACCACCTGAATGAAGCGTGTGCCCAACGCGCGCCACTGCTGGATTTGCTCGTCGCTCATCCCCCACAGTGGATTGCATCCCCAGCCAATTACCGCGAAGTTCGCGCCGATCGCGTTATCGAGCAGCGTCACGTCGCCGTTTTCCAGCGTGACTTTCGGCTGAATAAACATCTTGCCGACCGGAGAGTGCTTCGCTTCGCCCTCACGCACCAGCGCACCGCCGTAATATTGCGGCATCGGCTTGAAGCGCATTTCGAGGAAGTAGCGTTTTACTGGCGGCAGATAATTCAACAGCCAGGAAACGCCGTCACGTAACGTACCCTGCCAGCGTTTCGGCGGAGCCAGCACGTTGCCCGCCGTCACGGACAGGTCAATCATCGCTTTGGCGTGATCGCGACGTTCTTGTTGATAGGTATCGAGCAGCGCATCACGGGCTTTCCCCTGGATAACCAACGCCAGTTTCCATGCGAGGTTAAAGGCGTCGCGCATACCACTGTTATAGCCCTGCCCCTGCCACACCGGCATGATGTGCGCGGCATCGCCCGCCAGCAGTACGCGATCAATACGGAAACGTTGCGCCAGTCGCGCGTTGTGGGTGTAGACACGCTGGCGAATCAATTCAACATTGTCCGGATTAGGCAACACTTTGCTTAACAGCTTGCGCATATTTTGCGGCTCACGCAGCTGTTCTTCGGTTTCTCCCGGCATCACCATAAATTCAAAGCGACGTACCGCATGAGGCAGCGCGGCAGAAACATACGGGCGCACCGGATCACAACACAAATAGATATGGGGCGTACTTAACGGATCGTTGGCGATATCTACCACAATCCACTGATTTGGCGCAGTTTTACCTTCAAACGGCACATTCAGAGTGCGACGGACAAAACTTGCCCCACCATCACAGGCCACCAGCCACTGGGCTTTGACCGTTTCCCGCTGCCCTTCTGCCGTTTTCAGGTGCAAGGTCACTTCGTCATCTTGCTGGCTGAAGGCCTCCAGCTCGCGGGAAAACAGGCAGCGCACATTCGGAAAACGCGACAATCCTTCCAGCATCACCGCATCGACCTGCGGCTGAATAAAGGCGTTACGGCGCGGCCAGCCAAATTCATCGGTCATTGGCTGAATATCAGCAAAACAGCGACCTTTTGGGGTGAGAAAACGCATCGCGTGCCACGGCGTAGTGTGCGGCAGAACATTATCGACCAGGCCAACCGACTGCATGGTGCGCAGCGCCTCGTCATCAATACCAATCGCCCGCGGGTAGTCGATCAACTTATCGAGTTTCTCCACCACCAGCACGTCAATGCCCATCTGGCCGAGATAGTTCGCCATCATCAGCCCGACCGGACCGGCACCAGCGATCGCCACCTGAACGCTATGGTTAACAGCAGGCTGGATGTCAGGGTGTTGTATTGCCATTTCAGTACCTCACGACTCGGACAAAATGCCGTTGCGCGCACAGTACAGCGCAACTTATTTTGTTAAAAACATGTAAATGATTTTTTATTGTGCGCTCAGTATAGGAAGGGTGTTTTCGGCTACAATCAAAACATGCCCGAATGTGCACCAGGTGCACAACGTTGTTTTAACTATAGAAATGTCAATTAATATGCAGAACAATGAGCAGACGGAATACAAAACCGTGCGCGGCTTAACCCGCGGTCTAATGTTATTAAATATGTTAAATAAACTTGACGGCGGTGCCAGCGTCGGGCTGCTGGCGGAACTCAGCGGCCTGCATCGCACCACTGTGCGGCGACTGCTGGAGACGCTGCAGGAAGAGGGATATGTCCGGCGTAGTCCCTCCGATGATAGTTTTCGTCTGACCATCAAAGTGCGGCAATTAAGCGAAGGATTTCGTGACGAACAGTGGATTTCTGCACTGGCGGCCCCGCTGCTGGGCGATCTGTTGCGCGAAGTGGTTTGGCCAACAGATGTGTCCACCCTGGATGTTGATGCAATGGTGGTACGCGAAACCACCCACCGTTTCAGCCGCTTATCCTTTCACCGGGCAATGGTCGGGCGACGGTTACCGCTTCTGAAAACCGCCTCGGGCCTGACCTGGCTGGCCTTTTGCCCGGAACAAGAACGCAAGGAATTAATCGAAATATTAGCCACCCGTCCCGGTGATGACTATCAACTGGCACGGGAACCGTTAAAGCTGGAAGCCATTCTGGCGCGCGCGCGCAAAGAGGGGTACGGACAGAACTACCGCGGCTGGGATCAAGAAGAAAAGATCGCCTCTATTGCCGTACCGCTGCGCAGTGAACAACGGGTGATTGGCTGTCTGAATCTGGTGTATATGGCGAGCGCAATGACCATTGAACAGGCAGCGGAAAAGCATCTTCCGGCGCTACAACGGGTGGCAAAACAGATCGAAGAAGGGGTTGAATCGCAGGCTATTCTGGTAGCGGGAAGGCGAAGCGGCATGCATTTACGTTGACACCATCGAATGGCGCAAAACCTTTCGCGGTATGGCATGATAGCGCCCGGAAGAGAGTCAATTCAGGGTGGTGAATGTGAAACCAGTAACGCTATACGATGTCGCAGAGTATGCCGGTGTCTCTTATCAGACCGTTTCCCGCGTGGTGAACCAGGCCAGCCACGTTTCTGCGAAAACGCGGGAAAAAGTGGAAGCGGCGATGGCGGAGCTGAATTACATTCCCAACCGCGTGGCACAACAACTGGCGGGCAAACAGTCGTTGCTGATTGGCGTTGCCACCTCCAGTCTGGCCCTGCACGCGCCGTCGCAAATTGTCGCGGCGATTAAATCTCGCGCCGATCAACTGGGTGCCAGCGTGGTGGTGTCGATGGTAGAACGAAGCGGCGTCGAAGCCTGTAAAGCGGCGGTGCACAATCTTCTCGCGCAACGCGTCAGTGGGCTGATCATTAACTATCCGCTGGATGACCAGGATGCCATTGCTGTGGAAGCAGCCTGCGCTAATGTTCCGGCGTTATTTCTTGATGTCTCTGACCAGACACCCATCAACAGTATTATTTTCTCCCATGAAGACGGTACGCGACTGGGCGTGGAGCATCTGGTCGCATTGGGTCACCAGCAAATCGCTCTGTTAGCAGGTCCATTAAGTTCTGTCTCGGCACGTCTGCGCCTGGCGGGCTGGCATAAATATCTCACTCGCAATCAAATTCAGCCGATAGCGGAACGGGAAGGCGACTGGAGTGCCATGTCCGGTTTTCAACAAACCATGCAAATGCTGAATGAGGGCATCGTTCCCACTGCGATGCTGGTTGCCAACGATCAGATGGCGCTGGGCGCAATGCGCGCCATTACCGAGTCCGGGCTGCGCGTTGGTGCGGATATCTCGGTAGTGGGATACGACGATACCGAAGACAGCTCGTGTTATATCCCGCCGTTAACCACCATCAAACAGGATTTTCGCCTGCTGGGGCAAACCAGCGTGGACCGCTTGCTGCAACTCTCTCAGGGCCAGGCGGTGAAGGGCAATCAGCTGTTGCCCGTCTCACTGGTGAAAAGAAAAACCACCCTTCCGCCCAATACGCAAACCGCTTCTCCCCAGGCGTTGGCAGATTCTTTAATGCAGCTGGCGCGACAAATTTCCCGACTCGAAAGCGGGCAGTGAGCGCAACGCAATTAATGTGAGTCAGCTCACTCATTAGGCACCCCAGGCTTTACACTTTATGCGTCCGGCTCGTATGTTGTGTGAAATTGTGAGCGGATAACAATTTCACACAGGATACAGCTATGACTATAATTACGGATTCACTGGCCGTCGTATTACAACGTCGTGACTGGGAAAACCCTGGCGTTACCCAACTTAATCGCCTTGCGGCACATCCCCCTTTCGCCAGCTGGCGTAATAGCGAAGAGGCCCGCACCGATCGCCCTTCCCAACAGTTGCGCAGCCTGAATGGCGAATGGCGCTTTGCCTGGTTTCCGGCACCAGAAGCGGTGCCGGAAAGCTGGCTGGAGTGCGATCTTCCTGAGGCCGATACTGTCGTCGTCCCCTCAAACTGGCAGATGCACGGTTACGATGCGCCCATCTACACCAACGTGACCTATCCCATTACGGTCAATCCGCCTTTTGTTCCCGCGGAGAATCCGACGGGTTGTTACTCGCTCACATTTAATATTGATGAATGCTGGCTACAGGAAGGCCAGACGCGAATTATTTTTGATGGTGTTAACTCGGCGTTTCATCTGTGGTGCAACGGGCGCTGGGTCGGTTACGGCCAGGACAGCCGTTTGCCGTCTGAATTTGACCTGAGCGCATTTTTACGCGCCGGAGAAAACCGCCTCGCGGTGATGGTGCTGCGCTGGAGTGACGGCAGTTATCTGGAAGATCAGGATATGTGGCGGATGAGCGGCATTTTCCGTGACGTCTCGTTGCTGCACAAACCGACCACACAAATCAGCGATTTCCATGTTGCCACTCGCTTTAATGATGATTTCAGCCGCGCGGTACTGGAGGCGGAAGTTCAGATGTACGGCGAGCTGCGCGACGAGCTGCGGGTGACGGTTTCTTTGTGGCAGGGTGAAACGCAGGTCGCCAGCGGCACCGCGCCTTTCGTCGGTGAAATTATCGATGAGCGTGGTGGTTATGCCGATCGCGTCACACTACGTCTGAATGTCGAAAACCCGAAACTGTGGAGCGCCGAAATCCCGAATCTCTATCGTGCGGTGGTTGAACTGCACACCACCGACGGCACGCTGATTGAAGCAGAAGCCTGCGATGTCGGTTTCCGCGAGGTGCGGGTTGAAAATGGTCTGCTGCTGCTGAACGGCAAGCCGTTGCTGATTCGCGGCGTTAACCGTCACGAGCATCATCCTCTGCATGGTCAGGTCATGGATGAGCAGACGATGGTGCAGGATATCCTGCTGATGAAGCAGAACAACTTTAACGCCGTGCGCTGTTCGCATTATCCGAATCATCCGCTGTGGTACACGTTGTGCGACCGCTACGGCCTGTATGTGGTGGATGAAGCCAATATTGAAACCCACGGCATGGTGCCAATGAATCGTCTGACCGATGATCCGCGCTGGCTACCGGCGATGAGCGAACGCGTAACGCGAATGGTGCAGCGCGATCGTAATCACCCGAGTGTAATCATCTGGTCGCTGGGGAATGAATCGGGCCACGGCGCTAATCACGACGCGCTGTATCGCTGGATCAAATCTGTCGATCCTTCCCGCCCGGTGCAGTATGAAGGCGGCGGAGCCGACACCACGGCCACCGATATTATTTGCCCGATGTACGCGCGCGTGGATGAAGACCAGCCCTTCCCGGCTGTGCCGAAATGGTCCATCAAAAAATGGCTTTCGCTGCCTGGAGAACTGCGCCCGCTGATCCTTTGCGAATATGCCCACGCGATGGGTAACAGTCTTGGCGGCTTCGCTAAATACTGGCAGGCGTTTCGTCAGTACCCCCGTTTACAGGGCGGCTTCGTCTGGGACTGGGTGGATCAGTCGCTGATTAAATATGATGAAAACGGCAACCCGTGGTCAGCTTACGGCGGTGATTTTGGCGATACGCCAAACGATCGCCAGTTCTGCATGAACGGTCTGGTCTTTGCCGACCGCACGCCGCATCCGGCGCTGACGGAAGCAAAACACCAGCAGCAGTTTTTCCAGTTCCGTTTATCCGGGCGAACCATCGAAGTGACCAGCGAATACCTGTTCCGTCATAGCGATAACGAGCTCCTGCACTGGTCGGTGGCGTTGGATGGCAAGCCGCTGGCAAGCGGTGAAATGCCTCTGGATGTTGCTCCACAAGATAAACAGTTGATTGAACTGCCTGAACTACCGCAGCCGGAGAGCGCCGGACAACTCTGGCTTACGGTACACGTAGTGCAACCGAACGCGACCGCATGGTCAGAAGCCGGACACATCAGCGCCTGGCAGCAGTGGCGTCTGGCGGAAAACCTCAGCGTGACACTCCCCGCCGCGCCCCACGCCATCCCGCAACTGACCACCAGCGAAACGGATTTTTGCATCGAGCTGGGTAATAAACGTTGGCAATTTAACCGCCAGTCAGGCTTTCTTTCACAGATGTGGATTGGCGATGAAAAACAACTGCTGACGCCGCTGCGCGATCAGTTCACCCGTGCACCGCTGGATAACGACATTGGCGTAAGTGAAGCGACCCGCATTGACCCTAACGCCTGGGTCGAACGCTGGAAGGCGGCGGGCCATTACCAGGCCGAAGTGGCGTTGTTGCAGTGCACGGCAGATATACTTGCCGACGCGGTGCTGATTACGACCGCTCACGCGTGGCAGCATCAGGGAAAAACCTTATTTATTAGCCGGAAAACCTACCGGATTGATGGTAGTGGTCAAATGGCGATTACCGTTGATGTTGAAGTAACGAGCGATACACCGCATCCGGCGCGGATTGGCCTGACCTGCCAGCTGGCGCAGGTCGCAGAGCGGGTAAACTGGCTCGGATTAGGGCCGCAAGAAAACTATCCCGACCGCCTTACTGCCGTCTGTTTTGACCGCTGGGATCTGCCATTGTCAGACATGTATACCCCGTACGTCTTCCCGAGCGAAAACGGTCTGCGCTGCGGGACGCGCGAATTGAATTATGGCCCACACCAGTGGCGCGGCGACTTCCAGTTCAATATCAGTCGCTACAGCCAACAACAACTGATGGAAACCAGCCATCGCCATCTGCTGCACGCGGAAGAAGGCACATGGCTGAATATCGACGGTTTCCATATGGGGATTGGTGGCGACGACTCCTGGAGCCCGTCAGTGTCGGCGGAATTCCAGCTGAGCGCCGGTCGCTACCATTACCAGTTGGTCTGGTGTCAAAAATAATAATAACCGGGCAGGCCATGTCTGCCCGTATTTCGCGTAAGGAAATCCATTATGTACTATTTAAAAAACACAAACTTTTGGATGTTCGGTTTATTCTTTTTCTTTTACTTTTTTATCATGGGAGCCTACTTCCCGTTTTTCCCGATTTGGCTACATGACATCAACCATATCAGCAAAAGTGATACGGGTATTATTTTTGCTGCTATTTCTCTGTTCTCGCTATTATTCCAACCGCTGTTTGGTCTGCTTTCTGACAAACTCGGGCTGCGCAAATACCTGCTGTGGATTATTACCGGCATGTTAGTGATGTTTGCGCCGTTCTTTATTTTTATCTTCGGGCCACTGTTACAATACAACATTTTAGTAGGATCGATTGTTGGTGGTATTTATCTTGGCTTTTGTTTTAACGCCGGTGCGCCAGCAGTAGAGGCATTTATCGAGAAAGTCAGCCGTCGCAGTAATTTCGAATTTGGTCGCGCGCGGATGTTTGGCTGTGTTGGCTGGGCGCTGTGTGCCTCGATTGTCGGCATCATGTTCACCATCAATAATCAGTTTGTTTTCTGGCTGGGTTCTGGCTGTGCACTCATCCTCGCCGTTTTGCTCTTTTTCGCCAAAACGGATGCGCCCTCTTCCGCCACGGTTGCCAATGCGGTAGGTGCCAACCATTCGGCATTTAGCCTTAAGCTGGCGCTGGAACTGTTCAGACAGCCAAAACTGTGGTTTTTGTCACTGTATGTTATTGGCGTTTCCTGCACCTACGATGTTTTTGACCAACAGTTTGCTAATTTCTTTACTTCGTTCTTTGCTACCGGTGAACAGGGTACGCGGGTATTTGGCTACGTAACGACAATGGGCGAATTACTTAACGCCTCGATTATGTTCTTTGCGCCACTGATCATTAATCGCATCGGTGGGAAAAACGCCCTGCTGCTGGCTGGCACTATTATGTCTGTACGTATTATTGGCTCATCGTTCGCCACCTCAGCGCTGGAAGTGGTTATTCTGAAAACGCTGCATATGTTTGAAGTACCGTTCCTGCTGGTGGGCTGCTTTAAATATATTACCAGCCAGTTTGAAGTGCGTTTTTCAGCGACGATTTATCTGGTCTGTTTCTGCTTCTTTAAGCAACTGGCGATGATTTTTATGTCTGTACTGGCGGGCAATATGTATGAAAGCATCGGTTTCCAGGGCGCTTATCTGGTGCTGGGTCTGGTGGCGTTGGGCTTCACCTTAATTTCCGTGTTCACGCTTAGCGGCCCCGGTCCGCTTTCTCTACTGCGTCGTCAGGTGAATGAAGTCGCTTAAGCAATCAATGTCGGATGCGGCGCGAGCGCCTTATCCGACCAACATATCAGGACGGATGATCGCAATGAACATGCCAATGACCGAAAGAATAAAAGCAGGCAAGCTATTTACCGATATGTGCGAAGGCTTACCGGAAAAAAGACTTCGTGGGAAAACGTTAATGTATGAGTTTAATCACTCGCATCCATCAGAAGTTGAAAAAAGAGAAAGCCTGATTAAAGAAATGTTTGCCACGGTAGGGGAAAACGCCTGGGTAGAACCACCCGTCTATTTCTCTTACGGTTCCAACATCCATATAGGCCGCAATTTTTATGCAAATTTCAATTTAACCATTGTAGACGACTACACGGTAACGATCGGTGATAACGTATTGATTGCACCCAATGTTACTCTTTCCGTTACGGGACACCCTGTACACCATGAATTGAGAAAAAACGGTGAGATGTACTCTTTTCCGATAACGATTGGCAATAACGTCTGGATCGGAAGTCATGTGGTTATTAATCCAGGCGTCACCATCGGGGATAATTCTGTTATTGGCGCGGGTAGTGTCGTCACAAAAGACATTCCACCAAACGTCGTGGCTGCTGGCGTTCCTTGTCGAGTTATTCGCGAAATAAACGACCGGGATAAGCACTATTATTACAAAGATTATAAAGTTGAGCCTTCAGTTTAAATAAGCACTGAAATAAATGTCGGATGCGCCATTGGGCACATCCGACAATAATTCACTCTTCCATTATCTGGCGAAACAAGCGTCGCATCATGCCTCTTTGACCCACAGCTGCGGAAAACGTGCTGGTGCAAAACGCAGGGTTATGATCATCAGCCCAACGACGCACAGCGCATGAAACGCCCAGTCCATCAAGTAATTGCCACTGATACTACGCAGCACGCCAGAAAACCAGGGAGCAAGCCCGGCGATGATAAAACCGATCCCCTGCATAAACGCCACCAGTTTGCCAGCAATAGCCGGTTGCGCAGAGTGATCGAGCGCCAGCAGCAAACAGAACGGAAATGCGCCGCCCAGACCTAATCCACACACCATTGCCCACAATACCGGCAATTGCAGCGGCAGCCAGATAAAGCCGCAGAACCCCACCAGTTGTAACGCCAGCGCCAGCATCAAAAGTTTCCGCCGATCATGATGGCGAGCCATAGCAGGCATCAGCAATGCCCCTGCTGCTTGCCCAAGCGTCATCAATGCCAGCAAGGAACCGCTGTACTGCGCGCTGGCACCAATCTCAATATAGAAAGCGGGTAACCAGGCAATCAGGCTGGCGTAACCGCCGTTAATCAGACCGAAGTAAACACCCAGCGTCCAGGCGCGGGGAGTAAATACCACGCGAACCGGAGTGGTTGTTGTCTTGTGAGAAGAGGCGACCTCGCGGGCGCTTTGCCACCACCAGGCAAAGAGCGCAACAACGGCAGGCAGCGCCCACCAGGCGAGTGTTTGATACCAGGTTTCGCTATGTTGAACTAACCAGGGCGTCAGGGCAGCACCAAGGCCACCGCCGCCCATCAGAGCCGCGGACCACAGCCCCATCACCAGTGGCGTACGGTGCTGAAACCGCCGCTTAATTACCGAAGGCATCACTGCCTGAATGATGCCGATCCCCACTCCACCAAGCAGTGCGCTGCTAAGCAGCAGCGCACTTTGGGGGTAAAGCTCACGCATCAATGCACCGACGGCAATCAGTAACAAACTGATGGCGACGCTGCGACGTTCGCTGACATGCTGATGAAGCCAGCTTCCGGCCAGCGCCAGCCCGCCCATGGTAACCACCGGCAGAGCGGTCAACAGGGCAGCCACGCTAAAGCTCATTCCGCTTGCCTGGCGCAATTGCGGTAGCAGTGGCCCGACGGAGGTGAGCAGTGGTCGCATATTAAGACCAATCAGCACCAGAACCAGCAGCATCGTGAACGTCTTTTGATGGTTGCGCATGGCTGTCAGAACGGTTTGGTCGGCAGATATTTACCATCTAAGGTGATAACCGCACGTTCGCCACCCTCCGGGTCCGCCACTTTCTTAACGTCGAGTTTGAAGTTAATCGCGCTGATAATGCCATCGCCAAACTTCTCATGAACCAACGCTTTCAGGGTTGTGCCGTACACCTGCAACATTTCATAGAAACGATACATCGTTGGGTCGGTTGGAATACGGTCATCAATGCAGCCACGCAGTGGAATCATCTGCAACAGTAGAATAGCGTCTTCGTCGAGATCCAGCTTCGCTCCGACCAGGCGGGCGGCGTCGGCAGGAAGCGCCTGCTGACCCAGCAAAGCCGCGGTTACGAAGGCTTCTGCCAGACCGGTGCCGTCGGCAATCTCGGCAAATGAGAGATCTTTTTTAGCTTTGCTGAGCAAAATGGCATCGGCAAGATCAAGACGAATATTGCGGTTAATTTGCGACTGAATCATGGTGGATCTCCTGATGGTTTAAAAATAAGGTTACGCTGCGGTCGGTTGGCGTAGCGGTATGGCACAAACGCGAGGATTAGCGGCCAGTGGCACAAACTGGCGGGTTGCGCCGTCAAAAGCTGCGATGCTGCCGCTTTCAATGTCGTAGACCCAGCCGTGCAGGGCGATCCGCCCCTCTTCGAGCGCCAGGCGCACCGATGGATGAGTTTGCAAATTAGCCAACTGAGCAATGACGTTTTCACGTACCATCGCCGCAGCTTTTGACGGTAAATCGGGATGCGGGCGCGCCTCATTAACGACGCGGGCTGAATCGGCATAACGCAGCCAGTGGGAGACGGCAGGCATATGGTCCATGCACTGACAGCTGGCAATGGAGGTCATCGCGCCACAGTTGGAATGACCGCAAATCACAATGTCAGATACCCGAAGCGCAGCGACGGCGTACTCCACCGAAGCAGAAACGCCACCGGGTTCCGGCCCGTAGGAAGGGACGATATTGCCCGCGTTGCGAATAACGAACAGATCGCCAGGCTCACGTTGCGTCACCAGCTCAGGGACCAGACGGCTGTCGGAGCAGGAGATAAAAAGTGTGCGCGGGCTTTGCTGTGTCGCCAGCTGTTTAAACAAGGCTTCCCGCTTCGGAAATGCCTCGCGCTGGAATTTAAGGAATCCATCAATAATCTCTTTCACCGTTAACCTCTGTCTGTCTCTGGAATGAGAGGCAGACTACTCGCCGATTGTCATAAGGTAAAAGACTCATTTATGATGAGTTCTATTGGATTTACTTATAGGTTGGCGAATGCTCTCTCGACATATCAATTATTTTCTTGCCGTGGCTGAACATGGCAGCTTCACCCGTGCAGCCAGTGCGTTGCACGTCTCCCAGCCAGCACTTTCCCAGCAGATTCGCCAGTTAGAGGAAAGTTTAGGCGTGCCGCTGTTTGACCGTAGTGGGCGAACGATTCGTCTCACTGATGCAGGAGAAGTCTGGCGACAGTACGCCAGCCGGGCGTTACAGGAACTGGGGGCGGGTAAACGGGCGATTCATGATGTTGCCGATCTGACGCGAGGATCGCTGCGTATCGCCGTCACTCCCACCTTTACAAGCTACTTTATCGGCCCTTTAATGGCGGATTTCTATGCGCGCTACCCCGGCATCACGCTCCAGCTACAGGAAATGTCGCAGGAGAAAATCGAAGATCTGCTTTGTCGCGACGAGTTGGACGTTGGGATTGCCTTCACGCCTGTGCATTCGCCGGAGCTGGAGGCAATTCCTTTACTGACAGAAAGTTTAGCGTTAGTCGTGGCGCAACATCATCCGCTGGCTGCCTGTGAACAGGTGGCGTTGAGTCGCTTGCATGATGAAAAACTGGTCCTGCTCAGCGCGGAATTTGCCACCAGAGAGCAAATTGACCACTACTGCGAGAAAGCGGGGCTACATCCACAGGTGGTCATTGAGGCGAACTCAATTAGCGCGGTTCTGGAGCTGATTCGCCGCACTTCCCTTTCCACATTGTTGCCAGCAGCGATTGCCACACAACATGACGGGCTTAAAGCTATATCCCTTGCCCCACCGTTACTGGAGAGAACGGCGGTTTTGTTGCGGCGGAAAAATAGCTGGCAGACAGCCGCCGCGAAGGCATTTTTACACATGGCGTTGGAAGAATGTGCGGATGTTGGCGGGCATGAATCACGGTAGCCACTGACACAGGTCAGTGGCTCTTCAACGCAGAGGAAATTACCGTTTGTAATCGATGGCTTCTGGCTGCTCCAGATATACGGTGGTTTGTGCTGGTTGGGTGCTGGCAATCACCTTACCGCCACGTACCGAATAGCGCACCGGAACCTGACGGCGCAGCGCGTCAAACCCATTTTCAGCCGGCAGGATAATCAGGTTGGCGCTGTTTCCGGCGGCAATGCCGTAATCCTGCAAATTCAACGTCCTGGCGCTATGGTGGGTGATTAAATTCAGGCCATCGTTAATCTGCCCGTAGCCCATCAGCTGGCAAACATGCAGCCCCATATGCAGCACTTGCAGCATATTCGCCGTTCCCAGCGGATACCACGGATCGAAGACATCATCGTGACCAAAGCAGACGTTAATGCCGGACTCCAGCATCTCTTTAACGCGCGTGATGCCGCGACGTTTTGGGTACGTATCGAAACGTCCTTGTAGATGAATATTGACCAACGGGTTGGCGACAAAGTTAATACCGGACATTTTCAGCAAGCGGAACAGGCGTGAGGTATACGCCCCGTTATAGGAGTGCATTGCCGTGGTGTGGCTGGCGGTGACTCGCGCGCCCATGCCTTCACGGTGCGCCAGGGCTGCAACGGTTTCGACAAAGCGCGACTGTTCGTCATCAATCTCATCACAGTGAACGTCGATGAGACGGTCGTATTTTTGCGCCAGGGCGAAGGTTTTATGCAGCGACTCCACGCCGTATTCACGGGTAAATTCAAAATGCGGAATCGCCCCCACTACATCTGCCCCTAAGCGTAACGCCTCTTCCAGCAACGCTTCACCGTTGGGATACGACAAAATCCCTTCCTGCGGGAAGGCGACGATTTGCAGATCAATCCACGGCGCGACTTCCTGCTTCACTTCCAGCATTGCTTTCAGCGCAGTCAGCGTTGCATCCGAAACATCGACATGGGTACGCACATGCTGAATGCCGTTGGCAATCTGCCATTTCAGCGTTTGCCAGGCGCGTTGTTTCACATCGTCATGGGTTAATAACGCTTTGCGCTCGGCCCAGCGTTCAATGCCTTCAAACAGCGTGCCGGACTGATTCCAGTTCGGTTGTCCGGCGGTTTGCGTGGTGTCCAGGTGAATATGTGGCTCCACAAACGGCGGTATAACTAAACCTTGTTCGGCATCCAGGCTGTTTTCAGTTACGGGCATCACCCCGGATTGCGCATCAATGGCGCTGATTTTTCCGTCCAGCAGATGAATCTGCCACAGCCCCTCTTTGCCGGGTAACCGGGCGTTAATAATTGTCTGTAAAGCGTTATTCGACACTGTTAGCCTCCACATGCGTCATTGCAGCCGTCGTTTTGCGATTCAAAATCGGGTTAAGGATCAGATAGCTCAGCGCGCCACCTAATACCGCGTTGACCGGAACAATACCCGGTAACCAGTGGCCTGCGGCAATCCCCAAGGCGACCGCCAGAATCGCCACCCAATTGACACTCATCATACGCGTGGTCGCAAAGTGCTCATAGCGGCGACGGTTCATCAGATAGTCAGCGATGATCACGCCCCCTACCGGAGGAATAGCTGCCGAAAGGAAGGTCAGCCAGCCGACAAAATTGTTATACAGCCATAGTGCGCAGACCGTACCGATAATACCGTTGATTACCGAAAGGGTTTTGCTCGACATCCCGGTAATGTTGGCGAAACCTAAGCCCGACGCATAGAGCGCGTTATCGTTGGTGGTCCAGATATTCAGCCCCAGCACCACAATCGCAGGCAGCAGCAGACCCTGAGCAATCATCACATCAGAGATATCCGCCATCCCCAGTGCCGCCGCGCCCGCTGCACCGAAAATAAACATCAACGAGTTGCCGAGGAAAAAGGCCACCATCGCCACCAGCACCGCCAGTTTGGCATTACGACCAAACCGGACAAAGTCAGCGGTGAGCGTGCCCGCACTGATAAATGACCCCACAACCAGCGCCAGCGCGACATTGAAATCTAACGGTTGTGCGGGAACGACCGCTTTTAATGCGTCCAGGCCGCCCATGCCGTTAACGGCCAACCACACGGAATAACCGCCAAGACAGGCGATAGCCGGAACTGCAATCACCGAAAGAACCGTCAGCGCCGAAATGCCAAAGAAGACGGTGACGGTCATCAGTAAACCGGAGACGGCAATCAGCAAATTAATATCCAGCCCGGTTGCCTTGCCCACCGGAATAGCAAACATCGCCACGCCAACGCCAAACCAGCCGACCTGAGTGCCGCCCAGCAGCAGTGAAGGCAGCCATGAGCCTTTAACACCAAACGAGAAGCGAGCAAGAAGATGAGTGGTCAGGCCGGTTTTTGCGCCAATGTAACCAAGAAATGAAGTGTAAATACCGAGGAGAAGATTACCGATGAGAACTGCGAGGAAGAAATCATGATAGCTAAGACCGGTTCCGAGAGTGCCGCCGGTCCACATACTGGCGGAAAAGAAGGTTAATCCCAGCATGACGAACGTCAATGCCAATACCCCTTTCCGCGCCGACTGCGGGACTGGCCCCTGGCTAAAGTTGTTATCTTGCGACACGAAATTCCCCCTTTTTGCTGTTTGAAACCCAAAAAATCCGCCGCATTCTATTCATCTGAAGATAAAAAGCAATCGTTTTCGTGGGGAAATATATTTTTTATATGAATGAATGCAAAAAGGTGGGGGAAAAATTATCGGTGTAAAAACAGTGGGTAGCCATAATAAGACGCGGTAAGCGTCGCATCAGGCATCGGCGCATGGTGTCGGATGCGCCAGGCGACGCATCCGACAATAACCTACTCTTCCATCGCCTGGCGGATCTGATCCAACGACGCAGGATCATCAATGGTCGTCAGATCCCCTGGATCGCGTCCTTCGCAAATCGCCTGGATCGTGCGGCGCAGCATTTTTCCGGATCGCGTTTTCGGTAATTGCGAGACAAACCAGACGTGCGCCGGGCGACCAAAGTTGCCAATCTGGCTGTCCACCAGCGCCATAATCGCCTTCTCTTGCGAGTGCGCCACCTCGCGATCTTCCAGGCTGTCGCTCTCTTTCGGAATGACAAACGCCACCGCCACCTGCCCTTTCAGCGCATCTTTCACCCCAACCACTGCCACTTCGGCAACGCCCGGATGACTGGAGATACTCTCTTCAATCTCGCGCGTCCCCAGCCGATGCCCGGCAACGTTAATCACATCGTCAGTGCGCCCGAGAATAAAGTGATAACCGTCAGCATCGCGGATCCCCCAGTCAAAAGTGGCGTACACCGGACGGGAAAACAGCGACCAGTACGTCTTCACAAAGCGGTCGTCGTCGCCCCAAATGGTCTGAATACACCCCGGCGGCAGCGGCCCTTCCACCACCAGCATCCCTTTCTCGTTGACGCCGCACGGTTCGCCGGTGACTTCATTGAGCAACTGCACGTTATAGCCATACATCGGCACGCCGGGGCTACCCAGACGCGTCGGCCTGTCGTCCAGACCGCGAGCAATCGCCATAATCGGCCAGCCGGATTCGGTCTGCCAGTAGTTGTCGATGACCGGCACATCCAGCGTATTGCTCACCCAACTGGCGGTCGGCTCGTCCAGCGGCTCCCCCGCCAGATAGAGCACTTCCAGCGACGAGAGATCGTGTTTGCGAATTTCAGCGGTAGGGAATTTTTTCAGCACGCGAATGGCGGTCGGCGCTGAGAACATCCGGCTAACCTGATATTTCTCGACGATTTTCCACCACACACCGCAGTCCGGCCAGGTCGGCAATCCTTCGTAAACGATAGTCGCCATCCCCGCCAGCAGCGGCGCGTAGACGATATACGAATGCCCCACCACCCAGCCAATATCCGAAGCACAAAAGAACACACCGCCCGCTTTGCCGCCAAAAATGGTTTCCATCGAGGTCGCCAGCGCCACCGCATATCCGCCAACGTCACGCTGCACGCCTTTAGGTTTGCCGGTCGTGCCGGAGGTGTAGAGAATGCAGGAGGTTTCGTTGGATTCCAGCCACGCCACCGGTACCCGCGCGCCGATGTGTTGATGGCGCAACGACGCGAAATCGACATCCCGCCCGCTGACGCGTGCCATTTTCGCCAGCCCGCGATCCACCAGCAAAACATGGCGTGGCTGGTGCTGCGCCTGACTTATCGCATCGTCGAGTAATTTTTTATAGGGAATGATTTTGCCACCGCGCGCTCCGGCATCAGCCGAGACAATCAGCACCGGTTTAGCATCATCAATTCGCGCCGCCACGCTGTGCGAGGCAAATCCACCAAACACCACCGAGTGAATAGCGCCAATGCGCGCGCAGGCCAGCAGAGTAATATGCGCTTCGGCAATCATCGGCATATACACCAGCACCCGATCGCCACGCTGCACGCCCAATGAACGCAACATTGAGGCCACCGCGTTCACTTCGTCATGCAGCTGACGAAAGGTAAAGGTGCGCTCTTCTTCTGTTTCCGAAGAGACGGCAATCAGCGCCAGCGCCTCTGGCTGTTTCTCCAGCCAGCGGTCGATAGCGTTGTGACACAAGTTGGTTCGGCCTTCACAAAACCAACGGGCAAACGGCGGATTGCTGTGATCGAGCGTTTGCGTAAAGGGCGTCTGCCAGTCAATACGCCGGGCCTGCTCGGCCCAGAACTGCTCCGGTTCGTTAATCGAACGCTGATAAAATTCGCTAAAAGACATAATGCTCTCCTGTTGAACTTACGCCTTACCGCTGTTTGCTTAAATGACGTACAGGTCGAGATACTCATTGACCGGCATCTGTTCCAGGCGAGCTCTGTCGAGAGAAACGTCCAGAATGCGCTGCTGTTGGCGAGTCGGGAACTGGCGCGCGAGATTGATTTTGAATTTATCGACCAGCTTCGGAATGCCATCCTGACGGCGGCGAGCATGACCAATTGGGTACTCCACCACCACTTCTTCAAATCGCGTGCCGTCGGTGAACTCAAGGGTTATGGCATTGGCGATGGCGCGTTTTTCCGGGTCGTGGTAGTCAGCAGTAAATGCCGGATCTTCAAAGCAATTGATCTTCTCGCGCAGGGCGTCAATGCGTTTATCTTGCGCAACGTTGTCCTCGTAATCTGCCGCCGTTAAGCGCCCGAATAGCAGCGGGATCGCCACCATGTACTGAATGCAGTGATCGCGGTCTGCCGGGTTATTGAGCGGCCCTTTTTTGTCGATGATGCGAATACAGGCTTCGTGGGTGCGAATGGTCACTTTTTCGATATCTGCCGCCGTTTTGCCTGCTGCCTGCATCTGTTCATAGAGCGTCATCGCTGCTTCAACTGCCGTCTGGGAGTGGAACTCCGCCGGGAAGGAGATTTTGAACAGCACATTTTCCATGACGTAAGAACCGTACGGGCGCTGGAAGCGGAACGATTCACCTTTGAAGGAGACGTCGTAGAAGCCCCACACAGGCGCAGTCAGGGCTGACGGGTAACCCATTTCGCCCGTTTTCGCCATCAGTGCCAGACGTACCGCGCGGGAAGTGGCATCGCCCGCCGCCCAGGATTTACGCGTGCCGGTGTTCGGCGCATGGCGATAGGTGCGCAGCGACTGACCGTCCACCCACGCCAGCGAAACAGCGTTGAGGATTTCCTCGCGGGTCAGGCCGAGCATTTCGGCGACCACGGCGGTGGAAGCCACTTTCACTAACAGAACGTGGTCGAGGCCGACGCGGTTAAAGGAGTTTTCCAGCGCGATGCAGCCCTGAATTTCATGGGCTTTGATCATTGCGGTCAGCACCTGTTTCATGGTCAACGGCGCTTTGCCGCTGGCGACCGCGTTGCGCGAAAGCCAGTCCGCCGTTGCCAGAATGCCGCCGAGGTTGTCGGAAGGATGGCCCCACTCCGCCGCCAGCCAGGTATCGTTGAAATCAAGCCAGCGGATCATCGCGCCAATGTTAAATGCCGCCTGGACGGGGTCGAGCTGGAACTGAGTTCCGGGGACGCGCACGCCGTTAGGGACGACAGTGCCAGGAACAATTGGCCCCAGCAGTTTTTTACAGGCCGGGTATTCGAGAGCTTCCAGACCGCAGCCGAGCGTGTCGAGCAGGCAGTAATGTGCGGTGTCGTAGGCCACTTTAGAGCTAATTTCGTAGTTCATCACGTAATCGACGATATCAACGATTTCACGATCAAATTCCGGGCGGATGTTGTTGATTTGAGCTGACATTGGGTACGTTTCCTTATTGTTATTCGTAGAGGTTTACTGGCGCTTATCCAGCGCGACAAACTGGCGGTCTTCCGGTCCAACATAATTGGCGGAAGGACGGATAATTTTGTTGTCCTGACGTTGTTCGATAATGTGCGCCGCCCAGCCAGTGACACGGGCGATAACAAACAGTGGTGTGAACATCTCGGTGGGAACGCCCATCATGTTGTAGGAAACAGCGGAGAACCAGTCGAGATTGGGGAACATCTTTTTGCTCTCCCACATCACCGTTTCCAGGCGATCGGCGATGTTGTACATCTTCAGCGAGCCGCCTTCCTGCGAGAGCTGCTTCGCCACACGTTTGATCACCTGATGACGCGGGTCGGCGATGGTATAAACCGGATGACCAAAACCAATGACCACTTCTTTGTTTTCCACCCGCTTGCGGATATCGGCTTCGGCTTCGTCCGGCGTTTCGTAGCGTTGCTGGATCTCCAGCGACACTTCATTCGCCCCGCCGTGCTTCGGCCCGCGCAGTGCACCAATCGCGCCAATAATCGCGGAATACATATCAGAGCCGGTGCCCGCAATCACCCGGCTGGTAAAGGTGGAGGCGTTAAACTCGTGTTCGGCGTACAGCACCAGCGAAATATGCATCGCCTTTTCCCAGCTTTGCGATGGCTTTTCGCCGTGCAGCAGATGCAGGAAGTGACCACCGATGGAGTCGTCATCGGTTTCCGGCTGGATGCGTTCGCCGTTGTGGCTGTAGTGATACCAGTAGAGAAGAATCGAGCTAAGTGACGCCAGCAGTTTGTCGGCAATATCCCGCGCGCCAGAGACGGTATGCCCCTCTTTTTCTGGCAGCGTGCAGCCGAGCGCGGAAACGCCGGTGCGCATAACATCCATCGGGTGCGACGCCGCCGGTAAGGCTTCCAGCACGGTACGCACATTAGCTGGTAAACCACGCAGGGCTTTCAGTTTCGTTTTGTAAGCGGCGAGTTCGTCACGGGTCGGCAGTTTGCCGTGGATCAGCAGATGCGCCACTTCTTCAAATTCGCAATGTTCCGCCAGATCAAGAATGTCGTAGCCGCGGTAATGCAAATCATTGCCGCTTTTACCCACGGTGCAGAGCGCCGTATTGCCCGCCGGAACGCCAGAAAGTGCTACCGATTTTTTCGGTTTAATGACATGGGTACTGTTTTGCAGGATCGTTGTGTCGCTCATGATGTCCTCGTCATTTGTAGGGTCGAGATATTTTTCGTTGTGTTTTATTTCACCTGGCTACGGGCAAACAGCTCGTCGAGCTTCTCTTCGTACTGGTAGTAGTTGATGCTTTCGTACAGCTCGTTGCGGGTCTGCATGGTGTCGATGACGCTTTTCTGCGTCCCTTCCTGACGCAGGACGTTGTAGACATGCTCAGCGGCGCGGTTCATGGCGCGGAACGCTGAAAGTGGGTACAGCGCCATTGCGACATGGGCGCTGCGTAATTCGTCGGTGGTAAACAGCGGTGTTGCGCCAAATTCGGTGATGTTGGCGAGGATCGGCACCTGCACCGCATCGGCAAACTGGCGGTACATGGCGAGTTCGGTAATCGCCTCCGGGAACAACATCTCGGCACCCGCTTCAACATAGGCCTGCGCACGCTCAATCGCCGCATCCAGCCCCTCTACCGCCAGCGCATCGGTGCGCGCCATGATCACAAAATCAGGATCGGTTTTCGCATCCACCGCCGCGCGGATCCGATCCACCATCTCCTCTTTCGAGACGATCGCTTTGTTCGGACGATGACCGCAGCGTTTCGCACCAACCTGATCTTCAATATGCAGTCCTGCCGCACCGGCTTTAATCATCGATTTCACGGTGCGCGCCACGTTAAAAGCAGAAGAACCAAAACCGATATCCGCATCCACCAGCAGCGGCAGCGAACAAACGTCGGTGATACGACGAATGTCGGTCAGCACATCATCAAGGGTAGAAATACCGAGATCGGGCAGCCCCAGCGACCCTGCCGCCACGCCACCGCCGGAAAGATAAATTGCCTGATATCCGGCACGCTGCGCCAACAGCGCATGGTTAGCGTTGATGGTGCCAACAATCTGCAATGGATTTTCTTTAGACAGTGCAGCGCGAAACGCTTTACCTGGAGAGTGTAGAGACATAGCCCATCCTTTGTTATCAACTTGTTATTTGCGTTGATAAAGACAAAGCAAGGGGTGTGCCACAATTGATCGAATAAAATTAAATGTTTAATTTCAATTTGTTATAAATAAAGTCATGAAGTAATCCGCAAATATGCGTTTCAGTTAACGTTTCAGTCAATGTTTCACCGCGTTTCATTGCAACAATTATGAAACAAGACTAAACCCAATATTCGGTTTCTTAACTTTGCGGTGCGCTATGGCACATCCACCACGGCTGAATGACGACAAACCGGTTATCTGGACGGTATCTGTAACGCGCCTGTTCGAGCTGTTTCGCGATATCAGCCTCGAGTTTGATCATCTGGCGAACATTACCCCTATCCAGCTTGGCTTTGAAAAAGCGGTGACCTACATCCGCAAAAAACTGGCAAACGAACGCTGTGACGCCATCATCGCTGCTGGCTCTAACGGCGCGTACCTGAAAAGCCGCCTGTCAGTGCCAGTTATTTTGATTAAACCGAGCGGCTACGATGTGTTACAGGCACTGGCAAAAGCCGGAAAACTCACCTCTTCTATCGGCGTTGTCACTTATCAGGAAACCATTCCAGCGCTGGTGGCGTTTCAAAAAACCTTTAATTTGCGCCTCGACCAACGTAGCTACATTACCGAGGAAGACGCACGCGGGCAGATTAACGAGCTAAAAGCTAACGGCACCGAAGCGGTGGTCGGCGCGGGGCTGATTACCGATCTGGCAGAAGAAGCCGGAATGACCGGAATTTTTATCTATTCCGCCGCCACCGTGCGCCAGGCGTTCAGCGATGCGCTGGATATGACGCGCATGTCGTTACGCCATAACACTCACGATGCCACCCGCAACGCCCTGCGTACTCGTTACGTGCTGGGCGATATGCTCGGTCAATCACCACAGATGGAACAGGTACGGCAGACTATTTTGCTGTATGCCCGCTCCAGTGCAGCGGTGTTGATTGAAGGGGAAACGGGGACGGGCAAAGAGCTGGCGGCCCAGGCGATTCATCGGGAATATTTTGCCCGCCACGATGCGCGACAGGGCAAAAAGTCGCATCCGTTTGTTGCCGTCAACTGCGGGGCGATTGCCGAATCGTTGCTGGAAGCAGAGCTGTTTGGCTATGAGGAAGGGGCGTTCACCGGCTCGCGACGCGGAGGTCGCGCCGGGCTGTTCGAAATTGCCCACGGCGGTACGCTGTTTCTGGATGAGATTGGCGAAATGCCGCTACCTTTGCAGACTCGCCTGTTACGGGTGCTGGAAGAAAAAGAGGTCACCCGCGTCGGCGGGCATCAGCCTGTTCCGGTGGATGTGCGAGTCATTAGCGCCACTCACTGCAATCTGGAAGAAGATATGCGGCAAGGGCAGTTTCGCCGTGACCTGTTTTATCGGCTGAGCATTTTACGCCTGCAACTGCCACCACTGCGTGAGCGGGTGGCAGATATTCTGCCGCTGGCGGAAAGCTTTTTGAAAGTGTCTCTGGCTGCACTTGCTGCCCCGTTTTCTTCCGCATTACGCCAGGGATTACAGGCAAGCGAAACCGTGCTGGTGCACTACGACTGGCCGGGCAATATTCGAGAACTGCGCAATATGATGGAGCGACTGGCGCTGTTTTTAAGTGTGGAACCGACGCCGGATTTAACGCCGCAGTTTTTGCAGCTGCTACTGCCGGAGCTGGCGCGCGAGTCGGCGAAAATTCCCGCTCCACGCTTACTGACACCACAACAGGCACTGGAGAAATTTAAAGGCGATAAAACAGCAGCGGCGAATTATTTAGGCATAAGCCGGACGACGTTCTGGCGGCGGCTGAAAAACTGAACTGCCGAATGCAGCGCGAACGCTTTATCCGGCATAAATTTCAATAGATGATGATCACCGATAAACTTACGCATCGGGGATGTTTACATAGGTTTCAGAATTACTTCTTCTTATAAATATTTGCCGTGCCGTGAATCTTATTGTCAGTTTGACCAGAGGTCAGCACCAACACATCAGCCCCTTTTTCATCGGCTTTTTTGATTAAATCTTCTTTTGCATCTGCAGTCGACATTTCATTACTGGTTGAAATATCACCTATTTTTTCATATTGCGATTCAACTTTTTCAAATTCCGCTTTGGTCATCAATTCAGCGGCATAGACATTGGTAACGGCAAACGCTAACGCACCGACTAACATTTTAGAGATTATTTTCATATTACGGCTCCAGAGTTGTTATCACACTATCACCCACCGACATTATTGGGTTGATTAATAATTAGTTCAGTCAGGGCATAAACGCCAGTAACCGGAAATAAGACACTTTGTGATCTCTCTCGCACCCGATTATTTTTGGTAGAAATATGATGCAGTTAGTTCACTTATTTATGGATGAAATCACTATGGATCCTTTGCATGCCGTTTACCTGACCGTAGGACTGTTCGTGATTACTTTTTTTAATCCGGGAGCCAATCTCTTTGTGGTAGTACAAACCAGCCTGGCTTCCGGTCGACGCGCAGGGGTGCTGACCGGGCTGGGCGTGGCGCTGGGCGATGCATTTTATTCCGGGTTGGGTTTGTTTGGTCTTGCAACGCTAATTACGCAGTGTGAGGAGATTTTTTCGCTTATCAGAATCGTCGGCGGCGCTTATCTCTTATGGTTTGCGTGGTGCAGCATGCGCCGCCAGTCAACACCGCAAATGAGCACACTACAACAACCGATTAACGCCCCCTGGTATGTCTTTTTTCGCCGCGGATTAATTACCGATCTCTCTAACCCGCAAACCGTTTTATTTTTTATCAGTATTTTCTCAGTAACATTAAATGCCGAAACACCAACATGGGCACGTTTAATGGCCTGGGCGGGGATTGTGCTCGCATCAGTTATCTGGCGCGTTTTTCTTAGTCAGGCGTTTTCTTTGCCCGCAGTGCGTCGTGCTTATGGGCGTATGCAACGCGTTGCCAGTCGGGTTATTGGTGCAATTATTGGTGTATTCGCGCTACGCCTGATTTACGAAGGGGTGACGCAGCGGTGAGCAGATAATTTACTCTCTACGTAATCAACCTGATTTGCCGAATCCCGACCATCGGCGATGATAGCCCCCGTAATGCGTGGTCCTTATTTCCGATAAGTTTACTTGAGTCTTTAGCTTCCCATTTCAGCCCACTCTCCCCTGTGTGGGCTTTTTTCATTGCTCTGACCCGTCCTGAATAGCCAAACAATGGTAATGTTCCACTTTGCAGGGATGATAATAAGGGGAGCTGATTCAGAAGAGTTATGAAAAGTTGGACCGCCATCGAGGCCTCGAACCCCGTACCATACAACAATCCTGGTTGTCGTCTGCTCTTCCTGATGAGCTAATGGCGGTTTTTGATATGAGCCTTACAGCATATTTTCTGTCAGGCTTGAGTGCGATGCGTAAGATACAGAAAAGACCCCACACAAACATGATGGAATTATGATTTTTTTAATATGAATGTCAACCCACACATTCACAAAACATCTGCATGAGATCATTTTTTATACACCGTATAGCTGCGAAACCACTGCTGATGCTTTTTTAAGCGAAGTGTCGCCGATCACAACAAAATATCGGCGAAAAAGGCGGTGGAATGCCATTTGGCATACGGATATACAGATGAAATGATCACCTGCTTTGCGATTCACTCTCTGGTGGAATAACAACTCGCAGGTGGAACCCTTTCTGAACTAAAGAGTGTAGCGGATTTTAACGTGCTTATTTACAGGATAATATCTGTCACCTAATTCCTGCACTCTATTAGATATCCATTGATTTAATCGCGCATCATCTCTGTATGTTTTTACGTCCAGAACAGAGAGCAATAACATCACCAGTGATTCAGGAAAAACAGGGTAGATATTTTTTAAGTGTAATAATAATCCATGCGCAAGCGCCTGCTTAATGGGTGCGTCGGTCTCCGGAATAGACGACATTTCGCGAAGCCATTTTTCCACATGCATACACTCTTTCCCTTTAGGGAAAAGTCTCAGCAAAGGCATATGGTGTTCAAGAAGAATACATTTGCAATCTGTTCGCACTGAATCGATAAACTGCACTAATTTCTTAAGCCCGGTAAAGCGTCCAGCCTGCACGTTTGCTTTAATATCAAGAAACGCATCGTCCTGGTCATATACCCAAACTGTCCCTTTTTGATTTTCAAGTATGCGAAAAACAAACTTAACCGGGTGATCAGGGTAATCCATCCAGTCATAAAATCCAGGGAAATCATTAAACTGCACATTTATGGTGAGTGCGTTATCGTCTGACCACTCACAGTCTCGTACGGCAGCCATGAGATGAATGAGTTTGTCGTCATCGACTAAATCATCACGACAATCATAGGGATAATCATAATATTGTTTAATCAAAACCTTGAATATATCGACACAGGAGACCAGGGAGCTTTTGATATCCTCTGGTAACTGATTGTTTTTTTACTGTATTAAGTATGCTTTGTTGCGTATATGGCATCAAATTATTGTGCGGAGCTTTTAATGATATCATCGCGATCTCTCTTAAATAAAAATAAACGTCGCAGATAATAAAGCCCTGATTAAACCAGGCACTATCAGAAATCGCTCATAACTAACGTGTGAAGTATTGTGTACTGGAGGGAGTTAATTTAACAATTTGAATTTACGTTATAGGTTTTACTGCTACTTTGATATTATTTCGCTCTCCTTAACTAAAAAGTTAAGTGGAGAGCGAAGTTAATATGTTAAACCACAGGGTATTTATTAATTTTTTCAGTCTGTTAGTGTGCGATTATCGATAACAAAACGATATTTCACATCTCCTCGCAGCATTCGCTCATAGGCTTCATTAATTTGATCGGCCCGAATCATCTCTATATCAGCCACGATGCCATGTTCGGCGCAAAAATCGAGCATCTCCTGAGTTTCTGGAATGCCGCCAATCATAGAACCGGCTATCGCACGGCGTTTCATGATCAGGTTGAAAACTTCCGGCGATTTATGCGGTGTCGCAGGCGCACCAACCAGCGTCATGGTGCCATCACGCTTCAGCAAGGTGGTAAAATCGTCGAGATTATGTGGCGCAGCTACTGTATTCAAAATGAAATCGAAACTCTTCACATGAGCCGCCATCTCATCGGCATTGCGTGAGTTAACAACTTCATCGGCCCCCAGGGCTTTTGCCGCTTCGCGTTTTGACTCAGAAGTGGTAAATGCCACCACATGCGCCCCCATCGCGTGGGCCAGCTTAATCCCCATATGTCCCAGACCGCCGATGCCGACCACGCCCACTTTTTTACCCGGACCGACCTGCCAGTGACGTAGCGGCGAATACGTGGTGATCCCTGCACACAACAAAGGTGCCACCGCCGCCAGCTGCTCTTGCGGGTGACGAATACGCAGAACATATCGCTCATGAACGACGATCTGTTGTGAGTAGCCGCCCAGAGTATGGCCCGGTTCGTCCGGCGTCGGCGAGTTATAGGTGCCGGTCATGTGATCACAGTAGTTTTCCAGCCCGTCTTCACACTCTTCGCAATGTTTACAACTGTCGACAATACAGCCGACACCGACCAGATCGCCCGGCGCATATTTTTCTACCTGATCACCAACGGCTACCACGCGCCCTACAATTTCATGGCCCGGCACGCAGGGATAAACCGTCCCCGCCCACTCGGAACGGACCTGGTGGAGATCGGAATGGCAGACGCCACAGTAAGCGATTTCAATTTTGACATCATGCGGTCCCGGTTCACGCCGGGTGATATCCATCGGTTCAAGTGGTTGTTTAGCGGAATATGCACCAACAGCTTTGATCTTCATTGTGTTTACTCCTGATTAGCTATGTGTATTTGGCGATGCCTGATATGTCATCGCGGCAAAACGCGTCCATTGAATATAGCCAATATTTAAACCACCCGATCCAGCCCCAACATGCCGCGAGCCTGAATGAAACAGAGCAGCAACGTTCCCCATAAGGCCATCGTCAGGTAGGGGCTTATACCGAGAATATTGAAGCCGCTTTCAATAATTTGCAGAAGAAACAGCGCCAGCACCATACCAATTATCCGCCCGCTGCCGCCGTCCGGATTAACCCCGCCGAGTACTGCCGCGAGGATTGACACCAGCAAGTACGATTCGCCATAAGAGGCCTTAGCCGAGTTGAGTTTCGACATCATCAAAAATGCCGCTACCGCACAAAGCAAGGCGGAAATGACATAAACCCAAATCAGCACCCGACGAGTGTTAATGCCGGAGTAAAGTGTTGCTCGTTCGTTAGAACCAATCAGATAAATGGATTTACCGAGCGGCGTTTTCTCCAGCAATATCCACAGCCCCAGCGCCACTGCGGCAAACAACCACATCGGTAGCGGAATACCGAACCACTGTGCATGATTCAACCACAGCACCCATGAGGGATAATTGGCAATGGCGCTACCGCCTGTCACCAGAATATTTACCCCTTTGAGCAACGTCATCATCCCGAGTGTTGCAAGAATTGGCGACACTCGAATACCAGCAATCAATACGCCGTTACATAAACCGATTATCACCGCCGCGCCAGCGCCCGCCAGCAGCGTAGCGACAACCGTAGCAATACCCGGTGGATACTGAGTCGCCACCCACGCCATCACCAGTGAACAGGCGTTAGCAGTGGCTATAATTGACAAGTTAATGCCACCGCAAAGCATGGTCACCGCCATAGCCAACGCCAGAATGCCCAGCACGGGCATTTGCGAAGCGACGGACTGGAAATTACTTATCGACCAGAAAATCTCCGGCATAGTAATGCTGAACGCGGCAACAGTTAGCACCAGCAGGCCGATCAAGTAAAACTCAACGTTATTACGCCACGATTTTTTCATAGCAGACTCCGGTTCTGATGCTGACTCCACGCCGTGGCGCTAATGCTGGCAACGATGATGATGCCGGTGATCAATGTTTGCCAGTAAGACGAGACTCCCAATAAATTTAGCCCGTTTTGCATCACTGCCAACAACACCACGCCGAGCAAAGTACCGGTTAACGTGCCGCGCCCGCCGAGCAAACTAGTGCCGCCAAGCACCACCGCAGCCAGTACTGTCAGCTCATAACCCAGAAGAGAATCGGGGGCGACAGTCATCACCGTCCACGACTGCACTACACCCGCAGCGCCAGACATCAATCCCATATAGCCGTAGACGAAAAGTTGCAGTTTCAGCACGCTAAAGCCGATGCGACTGGCGGATTCACGGTTCCCGCCAAGGGCATAAATTTTGCGCCCTACACTGGTGAAATTCATGATAAACGCTGTCAGCAGCACCACCGTAATCATGGCGATCAGCGGCAGACCAAGGCCATAGTCATAGCCGTCAGCATCGGTGTACTTGAACAACATTACCCCCTGCTCAAACCACGGCGGAAAGTCGTACAGCCACACACCTTTACTCAACCATAACAGCAGGCCATAGAAAATATTCAGCGTCGAAATGGTGATGATGATAGACGGCACCCGTAGGCGATTAACCAGTAAGGCGTTAATTAAGCCAAGTAAAATGCCGATGCCGCCCGCCAGGGCAAACGCAACAGCAAAGTTGCCACCAATTTTTTGCAGCAGCAGCACCATGCCGTATTGCGCAATGATGGTCATTGCCGGAAACGAAATATCAATCCCACCGGAAATTAACACCACAAACAAACCACAGGCGAGAATAGTCAACATGGCATAGTTATTGGCGAGATCGTACAAATTACCGAATGTCAGAAACTCGTCGCTGCGCCAGGCAAGGCCAACAAACAGCACCACAATCAGTAATGCCAGCCAGAATTCATGGCGTTTTTTCAGTTCAGCCATTTACCACCTCCGCAATCCTGGCCTGAGAACTGCTGTCAGGCAGGAAGCTATGGGTGATCTGACCTTTTTGCATTACCAAAATCCGGTGGCTTTGATACCACGCTTCTTCAATTTCATCGCAGATCATCAATACCGCAATGCCATGAGCCGCCAGATCGCTGATAATGCCGTATATTCCTGCTTTGTTGGCGATATCAACACCGACAGTCGGGCTATCGAGAATCAACAGTCGTGGCCCAATCGCCAGCCATTTGGCGATCGATACTCGCTGCGCGTTACCCCCAGAAAGCGTATTCACCGGGAGATGTGGGTCAGAGACTTTGATGGTCAATGCCTTGATTAGCCTGTCCACCAGGTCACGCACTTTAGCTTCACTCAGAAAGCCGAAGCGATCTTTTACCTTGTGAAAAACAGTGCTAATGATGTTGTCTTCAATAGATTGCGCCATCACCAAACCGCGCGACATGCGATCTTCCGAAACATAACCAATACCGTGGCGGATGGCGTCCTGGTTACTATGCAGTGTAACCAGCTGGCCGTTGATGAGGATCTCGCCAGCATCCGGTCGGGTCATACCAAACAGACTCAGACATAATTCCGTGCGCCCCGCACCAAGCAGGCCAACAATCGACACCACTTCGCCCGCTTCCACCCGCAAGTTAATATTTTGATATTCCCCATGACGACTTAAATTACGCACCTCCAGCACTGGGATGCTGGATTTTCCCTGCCACAACTCTCGCACCTGATATTCAAACTCCTGGCCGGTCATCAGGAAACCGAGTTGTTTTGTGGTCATCTCTGCAGCCGGAAAGGTCCCGACCAGCTCACCATCTTTCAGCACTGAAATACGGTCGGAAACTTCCATCACTTCTTCCAGACGATGACTGACGAAGACCACGCAGATCCCGCGTTCCCGCAATTGATGCACCACCTGTAATAACCCTTGCACTTCCTGATGGGTCAGCGAAGCGGTTGGTTCATCCATCACGATCAACCGTGCGTCCTGCGCCAGTGCACGGCAAATTGCCACCAGCTGACAGCGGGCAATTGAAAGCTCAGAAACGAGCGTATCCAGTGGCAATGTGACGTTAATACTGGTCATTGCCGCCTGCGCCACCTCACGCAGACGACGGCGGTTAACAAACAGACCGTGGTGATAGTGATTCACGGCGATATTCTCCCAGACACTCAGGTTAGGAAATAAAGAGAGGTCCTGATAAATCACCTGAATCCCCTGCGCCACCGAAGCGGCGGGTGTCAGCTTTGACCAGTTTTTCCCACCAAGCGTAATTTCCGCCCCCTCATCCGGGCGATAAACACCGGACATAATTTTAATCAACGTCGATTTACCACAGCCGTTTTGCCCGGCAAGGCAGTGCACCTCACCCGACATAAAGTCGAGAGAAACATCGCGCAGCGCTCGCGTGGCATGAAACGTTTTGTTGATATGACGAAGGGAAAGGAAGGTTTCCATAGCATCCCCTGGCAATAAGAATCGGGGCTTTCGCCCCGAAGAAATGGATTAATAAAGTGAGTCGATATTGTCTTTGTTGACCAGTAATACCTTATGGAAACGGATAATTCGCTTATCCATATCTACGTCGGCCTTACCGAGATTCTCCATTTCTAATCCAGGTTTGATCTCTTCACCCTTCAGCAACGTGCTGGCGACGGCCGCGAGTGCGTAACCTGCAGAGGCCGGATCGTAAGTAATCCCTTCGGTGATATCACCACTTTTAATCAGTGATGCCGCCTGTGAAGGGATCATCATGCCATAGACTGCGACTTTATTTTTCGCCCGTTTCTCTTTCACTGCACGTCCCGCGCCAATCGGACCGTTTGAACCAAAGGAGACAACCGCTTTCAAGTCAGGATAGGTTTTCATGAGGTCCAGTGTGGTACGACGTGAGTCATCCACACTCTCGGCAACCGGCATGCGGCGGGTAACTTCATGCATATCCGGGTAATGCTCTTTCTGGTATTTCACCAGCAAGTCAGCCCATAAGTTATGCTGCGGCACGGTCAAACTACCCACGTAAATCACATAACCGCCCTTGCCACCCATGCGTTTCGCCATATGCTCAACATATTCAGCGGCAAATTTTTCGTTATCAATGATTTCGATATCCCAGTTAGCACTTGGCTGACCGGGGGATTCGTTGGTCAGAACCACAATTCCGGCATCTCGCGCTTTTTTGAATACCGGTTCCAGCACGTTGGCATCGTTTGGCACAATTGTAATTGCATTAACCTTACGGGCGATTAAATCCTCAATAATTTTAACTTGTTGCGGAGCATCAGTACTTGAAGGCCCCACCTGTGACGCATTAACACCAAAGGCTTTACCCGCCTCAACCACACCTTCGCCCATGCGATTAAACCACGGCATACCATCGACTTTAGAGATATTCACCACGACTTTTTCCGCTGCCTGGAGCGGCGCAGAAATTAGCGCAGCGCCTAATAACAGCGAAGACACCATATTGATAACAAAACGTTTATTCATCATTTCAGCCTCATTGCAGGGTAGTCAGGAAGTGTTCGCCCAAATTAGCGCGCTGGAGAGAATAAGAATTTTCGAATATTTTTATGCAGAATAAACAGCCCTATTTCAGGCAGCTATTAAAAATTTGGTTATAAATATGGACAAAACGGGCAGTAACAATAAGTGTGACAATCATCACGTAAAAAACAGCAAAATAAACAAAATTAGCGATGCTTTATGTTTGTGAGCTTATTTCGCGTAGAAAAATAGTTATCTACACAACGTCAATAAGGGCATATTCTTCAAAGATAACGTCCATTTCTGGTGAATAGCATCCTTCTGCCTGGAAAAAACGACGGTGTTCATTACGCCAATATTCAAGACTGAGGTCACCTTCACCTTCCTTACGGGCAAGCTCTGCGGTGACATCAGAAAAGCGCAGTAAATGCAGGCCAATCACTCTGATAACACAGACAGGCTCACCACGGCTATTTTCTACAATCTTATACTCACCAATCAGCGGAAATGCGTTGTCTTCAATACATCCCGCCAGCGAACCACAGGAAGCTGTTTTAACACCAGTCGCAATCAACGTTGCGAGGTGATCGGCCAACACTGCTGAATCGCCAAAAGTACAAAAGGAAGCATGGGGATATTTTTGTGAGATTTTTTCTTTTATGGTCATGAGAATATTTTCGCGATTACGGAAAAACAAATCACATCTTAATTACTGTTGATAACCATCAGCAAGAAGATCATTGGTTTTTCGATGCTTAATCTTTTTTATCCAAAGCAGGTCACATTTATGGCTTGATAAATACCTTTGTTAAAACTCACTTTTGTGTATTTCTCTCAAATAATCCCCTGGAAATTATGCCGGGAGATTATAAAGTTCAGGATCATTCATTAGCAAACCATTGCTGCCCCACTCCCTGGGGCTTAAATCTCTTACTATTCACCGTTGCAGGCGTTTCAAATGCGTATCAACCTGCCACACTCCCCCACACCAGTTGCCCTTTATGGAACGTCGCCGTTCTCGGCGAGATACGCGCCACCGCCTCGGCGGAACAGGAGGCGTCCACCAGCACAAAGCTGGCATCATCCTGCGCTTTGGGCCACACGCGCTCGCCTTTTTCGTTGAGCGGCAATACATCGCCAGTGGCTAAAAACAGCGAGCGGGAGAGGTTCTGTTCGTTAGGACGAATATAGAGCTGCGCGTACAGATTGGCTTTTTCCAGCATGTCGCCCAGGCCGTAAGGCGACCAGTGGTCGATAACGCTGTCGGTGCCGGTCATCACTTTTACGCCTTTGTCGTGCAACTGTTTGAGCGGCATATGCAACGTGCCAATCGGCACCGTCGAGGCGATAGAAATTTGCTGCGCCGCCATCCGGTTCGCCAGTTCATCTACCTGTTGTTCGTTGAGCGTTGCCAACGCAAAGGCGTGGCTGATGGTTAGCTTGCCTTTCAGTTGCGGCGTTTTCTCTACCGTTTCAACCATATAATTGATGGCTGCCACGCCTGCCGGAGTGGTTTCGTGCAGGTGAATATCGACGCCTTTGTCGTAGTCCAGCGCAATCTGGAACATGGTGTCGAGGGATTTTTCCATCGCGCCATCGACACTGGTCGGGTCCAGCCCGCCGACGTAATGCGCCCCCGCCTGCATCGCTTCGCGCATTAAGGGTTCCGATTTCGACAGCAGCAAACCGTGCTGCGGGAAGGCGACGATTTCACACTCGAAGCCCGCCTGACGTCGCGCCAGTACCGCCTGCAAATTTTGCAGATTTTTTAGGCCGGAAACCGGTTCGATATTGCAGTGACTGCGGGCAATGGTGGTGCCTTTCGATTGCAATAAATCGATCAGTTTTTCCGCCCGTTCCTGAGTGTACGGTTGCAACTCCGGCAGCATTTTCTGCTCAAGTTTGATCATGTCCTGGATGGTGGTGCCTGCCGGACGATTGAGCGAGCGCCACGGCCCGCCGTAAAAGGTTTTGTCGAGATGAATATGCATGTCGCGGGTAGTGGGCAGCATCAGCTTACCGCCAGCGTCATAGTGCGGCAGCGTGGCGTCCGGATGCTGATTGTTCTCGCGCAGTGCAACAATTTTGCCGTTCTGAATTTCCACAGTCTGGCGCGCCGTGCGGGTCTGCACCGCCACGCCATTTTCGTAGTCAAAACCGGTTTCCAGCAACACGTTGTCGAGATAGTAGTGCGGGTCAGTGATTTTCATGGTGTTATTCGCGTCGCAGTGGGTTGTGCCAGAGACTGCCGCATGGGCGAGCGGCACAGAGGTACCAAACAGCGCGGCGGCGGTGACCATCTTACCGCTCTGGCTCAGAAACTCACGGCGGCTATTGCTTTCTTTCATCTTACGTCCTTACGTTTTAATAATATGGGTGCCCGTTTCACCGCGCAGCGCCGCAGGCAGGCATTCCGGCGTGGTGATAATCACTTCTTTGCCGCCCTGTTCCAGGAACGTCAGGCTGGCGATGATTTTTGGCAACATGCTGCCGGGTGGGAAATGCCCTTCCTGCATATAGCGGGTCATGGTGGCAATATCCACCCGATCCAGCGCCTGTTGCTGCGGTTTGCCAAAGTGAATACACACTTTTTCGACGCCAGTGGTAATCACCAGAATGTCGGCGTGAATTTCACGGGCCAATAGCGCGGTAGAGAGATCTTTGTCGATAACCGCGTCCACGCTTTGGTAATTCCCCGCTTCACTGCACACCACCGGAATTCCGCCACCGCCCGCGCCAATCACCACAAAGCCTTGTTGGATCAGCGCCTTAATGGCAGGTGCTTCTACAATACGTTGCGGTTCCGGCGAGGCGACCACGCGGCGATAGCCCCGTCCGGCATCTTCAACAAAACGCCAGTCAGGGTTTGCCTTTTGTAATTCGTCACGCTGGCTTTCACTAAAGAATGCGCCGATGGGCTTGGTGGGATGGGCAAACCCCGGATCGTTTTTATCCACTTCCACCTGAGTCACCACGGTGACGGCTTTTTTCTCGCCGTGGCGGGCCAGCCGGTTGTTCAGCGCCTGTTGGATCAGATAGCCAATGCCGCCTTGCGTATCCGCCACACAGTTCGCCAGCGGCGTTAAGGGCAGCCCTTCGCGCTCGTGGGCTATCTCCGCGCGGCGTAAATCCAGACCGACCTGCGGCCCGTTGCCGTGGGTCAGCACAATGTCGTAATCGGAAGCCAGCATTTCCAGCACCGTATCGGCGACGGCTTTCACCGCCTCCGCCTGATGCTCAATCGACTGGCTGGCGTTATCTTTGATAATGCTGTTGCCACCAATGGCAACGACCACAAGCTCTTTCATGTTGTTATGTCCGCTACAGAGGGTGATGGTGTTATGAGAGTGAGGTTGCCCCTCTCCCCAGAAGGGAGAAGGGATCGTAAGGTGCAGTTGGAGGGTCAGACGCCGTAACGTTCGCACCAGCCAAGAATGGCTTTCTCGAAGCAGGCGAATGGTGGATGCACAATGCCCGCGCCAATCATGCCGACGCCCGCATCTTTATGGGCGATGGCGGTGTTGATCACCGGCAGAATGCCGCTACTGCCCACGCGGGTTATGTCGATTGCCGACGGCACGCCCATAAAACCGAGCAGCGGAATGGTGACGTTGGGATTTTCGCCGAGAGTGATTTCGCGCATCTGGCGGGAGAAATCGATGGCCTCTTCCACCGTACCGCCCACCAGCGCGACGATTGCAGGCGCGGTCGCCATAGCAAATCCACCAATGCCGTAGGTTTCGGTGATGGCGCTGTCGCCAATATCCAACCCAGAATCTTCCGGCTTATAACCGGCAAACATCGGGCCGATGACCTGCTGCGCCGGACCGGTAAACCATTGCCCCGGTAATCCGCTGACCCGCAGGCCGAACTCGACGCCGTTACGCGCCATGGTGGTCACCACAGTGCTGTATTCGATGCCGTGCGCCGCATCCATCGCCGCTTTACACATCGCCATCCACGTCGGGCCGGAGAAGTAGTCACTGCTGGCGACAAACTCAAACACTTCGCGCTGTTGCTCGACGGAGTAGCCCGCCTGAATAATCCCCGGCGTCAGCGCCTGAATCAGCAGCGTCGTCCCGGCGTTATTGCGGTTATGGCACTCATCGCCCATATGCAGCGCCTGCGCCAGCATTAAGCGCAGATCGATCTCGCCGATAATTTTCATCGCATCGCGCAGCATTGGCCCCTGCACATCACGCATCCAGTTGAGTCGGTCGATCACGCTCTGGTCGTTAGCGCCCATACGCAAAATCTTTGCCATCTGCTCGCTCATATTGGTGTAAGCGATGTTGCCGTAGGTTTTGTTTTTCACGATGTGCATAAACATCGAGGCCGAGGTAACACCCGCCATCGATCCCACGCAGTCATGTTCGTGGCACGGCGAGAAGGTGATCTCCCCGGAGGCCGCCAGTTCAGCCGCCTCATCGAGATCTTTCGCCAGCCCTTCGAACACCAGCGCTCCGGTGACCGCGCCTTTCATCGCGCCACACATTTTTTCCCAGGTGATCGGCGGTCCGGCGTGAAGAATGGTTTTCGGCGTCATACCCGGCACCACGTTAATCGCCTGATCAAAACCAATCAGCACCGGATGCGACTGGATAATGCGCTCCAAAGCCTGCTGGTTAGCGGCGGCGATTTTGTCTGCCAGCGGCGAATCGGCAATGTTATCCAGCGCCTGCACCACCTGCATATTGCCCTGCCCCGGCGGCGTCCAGTCGAGTTGAGTCACTTCTACATGCTGCTTTTTCAGGTCATCGCTAAACATGGCGATGCCGACGTTAATAACGTTCAACGGTTGGCTAAACAGTGACTGGCTCATCAGGCTTCCTCCCCTTTGCAGATAAATTCACGCGCCAGCAATCCGGTATTGGTGCTGCTGCTTGCCAGAATTACCCCAGCATCAAGCAGCATCTGGCTTTGTTGTTCTAATGATGGCGTATCAAGATCGGTACCCAGCACATAGGCGAGAATGATCAACTCACGTCCTTCGGCAGCGGCGATCGCTTTCGCTTCTTTGATCGCATCGATGGTGGAGCCGACCGGATCTTCATGCGATCCAAATCCGAGCACAAAATCCATCACGATCACCGCCACTTCTGGATCGCGCGCTTCTTCGATCAAGCGACTGATGCGGTTGGTCGGGTCAATCATTGGATGCGGCTTGCCGTTGGTGAAGTCGTCATCACCAAAGTCGAGGAAGGTGTGTTTGATGCTGCGGCTGATATCTTGCAGGCGGAATTCCGGATCGGGCTGAATGTTGCTGTAGACATCGCCGTGTTTTTCCATCACCGCGAACATCGTTTCGTCGCACAGCGTGCCGCCGCAGAACAGGCCACGAATGTATTTCTGTTGCGGTTGCAGGCGAGCGCGCACGTCAGCAATCAATGGCTGGTTCAGGGTATGCAGGTCGAGATGTTCCTGTTTCACGCCGGAGAGCATTACCGCTTTCAGCGCCGCCTCTTTACTGCCGCGGGCAAACTGTAGCCCCTGCTCATCCACCGGCGTTTCGCCACGACCGAGGAAGCAAACCACCACTGGCTTGCGGCAGGCACGCGCGCGTTCCAGCACTTTGCGGGCCACCGCAGGCGCAGGCGGTTTGGAGATAAGCACAATGATTTCAGTTTGCGGATCGTTTTCCAGCATCCCGATGGCGTCGAGCATCATCAGGCCGCCGATTTTCTCGCTCAGGTCGCGCCCGCCGGTGCCGATCAGTTGCGAAACGCCGCCGCCAAATTCATGGATACGGACGCTCAGTTCCTGGCTACCGGTGCCGGATGCGCCAACAATACCGATGTTGCCGCGACGCACGGCGTTACCAAAGCAGAGCGCCGCGCCGTTGATAATCGCCGTACCACAGTCTGGCCCCATCATCAGCAGCCCTTTTTCGTGGGCCAACTGTTTGAGCGCCAGTTCATCTTCAACTGAGACGTTATCGGAAAACAGCATCACGTTAAGATCGTTTTGCAGCGCCTGACGCGCTTCGCGAGCGGCAAACAGACCGTTGACCGAAATCACCGCCAGGTTACTTTCCGGGATATGCTTTTTGGCGCTGGCAATAGTGGCGTAACGCGCCTCGTGCGAGCCACTTTGCGCTTTGGTGTTGAACAGTTCTTCAATCTCCACCAGCAACTGCTCGTTGTCCACACCCGATTTACCATTGATGACAATCATCAGGTCGCCGTTTTTCGCCTGCTCCAGCTCCGGCGTCAGCAGTCCTAAATTCTTCAGCACGCCTTTGTTCATTTCGGTCGCCATCGCCACAAATGCCTGCTCGACGCCGTCGAGTTTATTTGCACGCGTGGAGATAGACATCAGCGAGACAGAATCAAAATAGGTATTCGGTTTAATGACTATTTTAACTGACATAATTCCCTCCGTAGGTTTGGCTCAGCGCACAACCATCGGCCATGCCATACAGCATGTCGCAGCCGGAACTGGAGCCAATATGTTTAATTTTTTCTATTGCCTGAGTTGCGTTCCCAGGGATGTCATAAATAATGTTATGAATAAAACGATGAATATTTTCCCGGCAGCGTTGTTGTAATGCGGCTTCCAGCGTTATGGCACTTAATAACGTGGTATTATTTCTGCCGCGTTGCAGACCGCGATAAAATTCCTCTTTGTATTTTTCTGCCGGATGCCCGGAAATAAATAAAATAAGCGCCAGACCTGTTAAATAATCATCGGCTGATGGCGTAAGGCCAATCCCTAAGCCCATCATACTGGCGACTGCTGAGGCGATATTTTGTTTATCGTTTACTGCCTGAATAACTGCCCGACGTTTAATATGTAGTGCTTTATTTAACGCCTGATAAAACGGATTATCGCCGCGATAATTAAACAGGGTTTCATTTTCCCCCAGGTGCTGATGAATAATGTCATGCCACTGTTGCCAGGCGATAAGGTGAAAATTCACAGCGGCCATTTGCAAGGTTGGGGACAGCCAACACCGACAACTACTCATCTCTATATGAAGATGTTGACCAATCGTAATGCCTTGATCGTCAAACTGAACCTTATCACCATGCCGGAACAGACCATCAAAGTGAGTGAGTGCCAACCGACAACTGTTTGGCGCATTGTCGTACTCTTCACAAAGCAGCGTCAGCAACTGCTGGCGGGCCGGAAGTGCGATATTTACCGCTCTGGCAAAGACCTGTTCAACCTGTCCTTGCCCCCGCTGCGCCAGAAAATCAGCATCCGCAGTTAGCGCCCACACACACCGTCTTTCTGGTGTGTTGATAGCAAGCCTCCCGGTTTATGCACCTGCGGCAATCAGTAACTGCGCAATCTCTTCAAAGCCCCGTTCTCGCGCCAGTTCCAGCGGCGTTTTGCCATATTTATCCGTCATGTGCGGGCTGGCACCGTGTTCCAGCAATAACTGGACAATCGCCTGCTGTTTAATCCCGCCATCATTAAGCACAATTGCTTCCAGTAGCGGCGTCCAGCCAACATGGTTGGTCTGGTTAACGTTAATCTCCGTATGCGCCAAAAGCTCTTTTACAATATTTAAATGGCCTTTTTCACAGGCAGGCGTCAGGCCGACACCGCCAAAACGGGTTACGCAATTAAGATCGGGTTTAGCCGGTAAAATAATCCGTAACAGGGTTAAATCGCCGGTCAGGCAGCTAATTAAAAAAGGATTTGAACATATCTGATCTTGCTTATTAATATCCGCTCCGGCATCAATTAATGCCTGAACGCAAGCATATTGCTGATATAAACTTGCCAGCGTAATTGCCGTTTTCCCCTGACGATCGCAGGTATTAATATCGACACCCAGCGCAAGGCAGGTTTTTACTTTATCGATATCACCCTGTTGCGCAGCCAATAAATAGTCGGCAGGTAGATTTTTTATAGTCATTCACATTCCCCTGTTTTTTGTGGCTGTTTTCGATGAATTGAGAATAGCAACGATAATCTGATAAAAGAACCCGCTTAAATTTAATTCGCCGTATTTCGCCTTTTTGTTGAATGATGTTCAACAATCTTTTCGCAGTGTGCGGTAGTGCAATATTTGTTTCTTTGACCCGATACCCTTTCACTCAATCAGGTTTTATTTCTCTATAGTCTGCACATGTAAGAGTAGCTTTCGTCCATGTCTAACCAGAGGGGAACAAGATGAACGGACTCACGGCAACGGGTGTCACCGTCGGTATTTGTGCAGGGCTTTGGCAGTTAGTGTCTTCACATGTCGGGCTCTCTCAGGGATGGGAATTATTAGGAACCATTGGCTTCGTCGCCTTTTGCAGTTTTTATGCCGCAGGCGGCGGTAAAACGGGGTTTATCAGAAGCCTGGCGGTTAATTATTCCGGGATGGTGTGGGCGTTTTTCGCCGCGCTGGCTGCCGGTTGGCTGGCCTCGGTGAGTGGATTGTCCACGTTCTGGGCGAGCGTGATTATGACTGTACCCTTCTCGGCGGTAGTGGTCTGGCAAGGACGTTTCGGTTTATTGTCTTTTATTCCCGGAGGCTTTCTCGGCATGACGCTATTTTTTGCCAGCGGGATGAACTGGACGGTGACATTACTGGGTTTTCTGGCGGGTAACTGCGTGGGGATAATTTCAGAATATGGCGGACAAAAATTAAGCGAAGCGACGACTAAACGCGACGGGTATTAAAAGTTATTCAAAAATGATTATCTATCTTTAACCGATACCTCTACAGTCATGGCTGGAGAAATTCATAGTAGATAATGGCGGGAATGGTTTAATGAACTCAATTTTTACCGAAGAGAATCTGTTGGCATTTACTACCGCTGCGCGTTTTGGCAGCTTCAGTAAAGCCGCAGAAGAGTTGGGTTTAACCACTTCCGCCATTAGCTACACCATCAAGCGAATGGAAACAGGGCTGGATGTGGTGCTGTTCACTCGCAGTACCCGAAGCATTGAGTTAACGGAGTCCGGGCGTTATTTTTTCCGCAAAGCTACCGACCTGCTGAATGATTTTCACGCCATCAAACGCAGCATCGATACTATTTCGCAGGGTATAGAAGCACGGGTGCGCATTTGTATTAACCAACTGCTTTATACGCCCAAACACACCGCACGCTTATTACAGGTACTGAAAAAGCAGTTTCCAACCTGCCAGATTACCGTGACGACCGAAGTGTATAACGGCGTCTGGGATGCGATTATTAATAATCAGGCGAATATTGCTATCGGCGCGCCCGACACACTGCTGGACGGCGGCGGCATTGATTACACGGAGATTGGCGCAATTCGCTGGGCTTTTGCTATCGCCCCGGATCACCCATTAGCCTTTGTGCCGGAGCCGATCGCCGAAAGCCAACTGCGTCTCTATCCTAATATCATGGTGGAGGACACCGCGCATACGATTAATAAAAAAGTGGGCTGGTTGCTGCATGGGCAGGAGTCGATTCTGGTGCCAGATTTCAACACCAAATGTCAGTGCCAGATTTTAGGTGAAGGGATTGGTTTTTTGCCGGATTACATGGTCCGTGAGGCGATGGCGCAATCCCTGCTGGTTACCCGACAAATCCATAATCCGCGCCAGGATTCACGCATGTTACTCGCAACTCAGCATTCTGCTACGGGTCAGGTGACGCAGTGGATTAAAAAACAATTTTCGCCAAATGGCATATTAACGGGGATCTATCAGGATTTACTGCATCGGGAGAATTAATCGCTGCCAACCTCCCGATGCGCTGTGAATAGCGGTTTACATCAACCACCTGCTTTCATTACCCATTCAGAGATAAATTTATTACCCGGTACTGGCGGAGAGTACAAATAGCCCTGCAAAAAGTGAACGCCTTTGCCGATCATTAAATCCGCCTGCTCCTGGGTTTCTACCCCTTCCGCCACGATACTCAGACCAGGCTTACGCGCCAGTTCGACAATATTGTCCACAATATGACCGGATATTTCGTCCACGCTCGCCATTTGCACAAATGACTTATCGATCTTAATAAAATCGACCGGGAACGCCTGCAAGTAACGATAGGTCGCATAACCCGTACCAAAGTCATCCAGCGCAAAGGTAATGTTGTGCTGATGAAGGCTGTCAAATATCGCTCTGGCTTCTGGCGTTACCGGAATAGGGTTACGTTCCGTTAGCTCGAGAACCAGTTTGATTTTATCGTTACCTAATTTCTTAACCAGGTTCAGGCATTCTTTTTCAAATCCCGCAGCCAAAAAACAACCCGCCGAGACGTTGATGCCAATATGGAAATTGTCCGGCAGCAAATGTTTTACCGGCATCAGAATATCCGCAGTCTGTTTCATCAACTGGCGAGTCATTATGACGATAAGACCAGATGACTCCGCCAGAGGAATAAACTGATCCGGTGGGATAATTCCCGTTTGTGGATGTTCCCAGCGGACAAGCACCTCACAGCCCGTCAGTACCCCAGTCTGCGCGCAGAAAACCGGTTGGATCCACGGTTTGAATTCGTGGTTTTCCAACGCCAGACTGATGGCTTCAGGCGTGACGATATGGTGATAGTGATTATCATTAATATATTTGTGACTATTATTACCCGTGGCGGATATGATCTCCGGATTGTACTGAAAGAAAATATCCCGCCAGAAAGTAATATCGCTCTGAATCCCCAGTTTCTCAAAGAGCTGTTTCTTTTGATGTGAAATGGTCTTTGCACTGCGATTTCTGTACTGTGATATTTCTGTTACAGACATTCCCTGCATCAGCAGCTTGAGTAGCAGTCGTTCTTTCTCGGATACGCTACCAGGCAATGACAAATGAACCGTTGTACCGAACTCTTGCAGAAAAACACGAAAATCACATGAATTCATGAACACACCTTTATCTTTTATCGCTGTTCAGTATGAGTGATTACCTGTGGATTCCTGAGCACACATAAGGGGTAACCATAAACATCAGCGATGCCATACGCATAACATCCCACATCACTATCAAAAAGATTATCTTTACCTCTGATGCTCGCTCAAAAACAGTTACGCTAAATACCTTAAAAAGGTAATCACAAGTCAAACTCAGGAGATAATCACGCAAGAATGCAATATTAAAATTCAGATACTCATTTTTGGTAATAAAGAAGTAGTTGGACTATTTCAATATTTATAATTTCCCACTACGTATTGACGCCCATTCATGAGTAAAGGCGCATTATATGAATTTAACAATCCAGATCAACTGAAAATACCTCAACCTCATAAACACATAGCGTCAACATTCAATGACATAATGAGTAAAGATGTTGGTTATGCATACACGTCATTACTCTATGCCTATCCCTTAACAACCTGCTTTTTAAGGCTGAATCCATTCAGCAATAGATAGCCAACATTATAACAATGACAATAAAAACAATATTTAAAACAATCAATAAAATATCAGACACAGACAATTAAACCTTAAACAACAAACAGTTACATTGATTTTAGTTGATTTGCGCTACGCGTTTCCCATGAATAAAGCGTCATTTCAAATTAGCACCAATATTTACATTAAATAAGACTAAGCTTATTGAACATTCACAACAGTCCAAGCGTAGGTTTTGGGCTTCAATAGTTCTTTTCTTTTTTATTATCTGTTGCCTGGCAATCATCAATCGATACTAAGGGCTTAACTGTACACAGATATAACGTATCAAGAGGTAAGAGAAACCGCGCCATATGCAGACATGGCGCGGTTTTATGCAATAACAATCACGCGTCCGGGAACATCACGCTATGGCCCGGCGCTTCACGATGGAGATGGATAAAGTTAAGGTGCCGCTCGTACTGATCGAGAATATCGGTGATCACCTGCTCTTTGCTGTAGTCCATCAGGTCGTTGCCCTGGCTGCCTTCTAACAGGAAGGTTTCCAGCCGGTAGTAGGTCGATTTCCCGCTACGTGCGCGGTAGGTAAAGCCCGGCACCGAGTATTGCTGCGGCCAAATCTGATAGACAAAGTTTTGCTCTTCGCCCATATGCACCAACAAATCCAGATGCCCCAACTGTTGTCCCTCTTCCGGCGGCAGGTTTTTTAGCTCCACGTACGCGCCGCGCAACCGCAGCTCCTGCGCCACTTCTTCCATTGCCGGGTAACAGACCGTCTCCATCATCTGTTTAGTGTAACGCGTGCCTGGATAATTCATCAGGCGCGAGAGACGTTTTTTCCAGCTCAGGCGATCCTGAAGCCCCAGCGGTCGCGGCGCGGTATCACGGTTGGCACTTTCACGGCGGTAATCTTCTACCTTCAGAGATTTATACAACCCCGCCATCACGAAGAAAATCACAAAGCTGAACGGCAGACCCATAATCACCGTGGTGTTTTGCAGCGCGGATATCCCGTTGGTCATCAGCATGCCGAGCGTCAGCAGGCCAATCGCCACCGACCAGAAGACGCGCAGCCAGCCGGGGGCGTCGCTGTTGATATCTTTAAGCTGCGAGGTGAAATTCCCCAGCACCAGCGCCCCGGAGTCCGCCGAGGTCACATAAAACAGCAGGCCAGTAATGGTGGCGACGGAGGCGCTAAAGGTAAACGCCGGATACTGCGCCAGCAGGCTGTAGAAGCCGCGCTCCGGATGGACCATCGCTTCCTCGGCAAATGCCGCGCCGCCGTGGATGATTTCATACAGCGCGCTATTGCCGAACACCGAGAGCCATAACAGCGTGAAGGTAAACGGAATAATCAACGTGCCCAGCACGAACTGGCGAATGGTACGCCCACGCGAGATACGCGCCAGGAACAAGCCGACAAACGGCGACCATGCCACCCACCATGCCCAGAAGAAGAGCGTCCAGTTATTCATCCACTCAACCGGACGGTCGAAGGCAAAACTGTTGAGCGTCATGCCCATAAAGCGATTCACATAGTCGCCAACGTTCAGCACCAGCGCATTAAGCAGGAACGAGGTGTCGCCCATAAACAGCACGAACAGGATCAACCCCAGCGCCAGCGCAACGTTGAGTTCCGATAACACGCGAATGCCCTTATCGACACCGGAGGTGACAGAGATTGTTGCGATGATCACCGACAAGGCGATCAGTGCCGCTTTCGCCGCCATCGAATCAGGAATATCAAACAGTACGCTCAAGCCATAGTTAAGCTGCACCACACCGATACCGAGCGTAGTGGCAATACCGAAGATGGTGCCGATTACCGCTGCAATATCCACTGAATGACCAATCGGCCCGTTAATCCGTTTACCGAAGATCGGGTACAGCGCCGAGCGGATGGTGAGCGGCAAATTATAACGATAGCTAAAGTATCCGAGCGCCATGCCCATCAGCGCATACATCGACCAGCCGGTTAAGCCGTAGTGAAACAGCGTCCAGACCATCGCCTGACGCGCAGCCTCAATCGTCTGACCCGCGCCTTCCGGCGGCTGCATATACTGCGTTACCGGTTCGGCTACGGAGAAGAACATCAGGTCGATACCGATCCCGGCAGCAAACAGCATCGCCGCCCAACTCAGCAGACTGAATTCCGGTTTGGATTGTTCTGGCCCGAGCTTCACCGAACCAAAACGCGAACAAGCGATACAGACCACAAAGACAATATAGAGCGTTGCCGCCAGCAGATAGTACCAACCGAAGGTTTTAGAAACCCAGTCCAGCGTGCGGCCAATCCACAGGGCCGAGAAGTCGCGAAACAGGATCGTTGTCAGGGAAAACAACAAAATCAGTCCGGCGGAGGTGTAAAACACCACCGGATTGATTTTGTCCTTTTCCCTGCTGTGTGAAAGGTCTGTCATCCAGTATCCCCACTGTTATTGTTACCATTTAAAATCAAATTCGTAACAATTAAGACACATTTTATATTGAACGTCCAATCAATAACCGCTTTAATAGATAAACAACGCTGATGAATGGAGTGGCGAAAATGCCCAAATTGGGGATGCAGTCGATCCGGCGCAGACAACTGATCGACGCCACGCTGGAAGCAATAAATGAAGTGGGCATGCACGATGCAACGATCGCGCAGATCGCCCGCCGTGCAGGCGTTTCTACGGGGATCATCAGCCACTATTTCAGGGACAAAAATGGTCTGCTGGAAGCAACCATGCGCGATATCACCAGTCAGCTGCGTGACGCGGTTTTGAATCGATTACATGCACTTCCGCAGGGCAGTGCAGAGCAGCGATTACAGGCGATTGTTGACGGGAATTTCGATGAAACGCAGGTCAGTAATGCTGCGATGAAAGCCTGGTTGGCGTTTTGGGCCAGCAGTATGCATCAGCCAATGCTTTACCGTTTGCAGCAGGTGAGCAGCCGCCGCTTGTTGTCGAATCTGGTGAGCGAATTTCACCGCGAGTTACCGCGCCAACAGGCACAGGAAGCGGGCTACGGCCTTGCCGCGCTGATTGACGGATTATGGCTGCGCGCGGCACTGAGCGGCAAACCGCTGGATAAACCTCTCGCACACTCGCTGACCCGTCACTTTATTACTCAGCATTTACCCACCGATTAACCGAGGAAACGTGATGTCCCGAATGGCAGAACAGCAGCTTTATATACATGGTGGTTATACCTCCGCCACCAGCGGTCGCACCTTCGAGACCATTAACCCGGCCAACGGTAACGTGCTGGCGACCGTGCAGGCCGCCGGGCGTGAGGATGTCGATCGCGCCGTGAAGAGTGCCCAACAGGGGCAAAAAATCTGGGCGGCGATGACCGCTATGGAGCGCTCGCGTATTCTGCGTCGGGCCGTTGATATTCTGCGTGAACGCAATGACGAACTCGCAAAACTGGAAACCCTCGACACCGGAAAAGCGTATTCGGAAACCTCAACCGTCGATATCGTTACCGGCGCGGACGTGCTCGAGTACTACGCCGGGCTGATCCCGTCGCTGGAAGGCAGCCAGATCCCATTGCGTGAGACGTCATTTGTTTATACCCGCCGCGAACCGCTGGGCGTAGTGGCAGGGATTGGCGCATGGAACTACCCGATCCAGATTGCCTTGTGGAAATCCGCACCGGCGCTGGCGGCAGGCAACGCGATGATTTTCAAACCGAGCGAAGTCACCCCGCTTACCGCGTTAAAGCTGGCCGAAATTTACAGCGAAGCGGGCCTGCCGGACGGCGTATTTAACGTGCTGCCGGGCGTAGGTGCGGAAACCGGGCAGTATCTGACCGAGCATCCGGGCATTGCCAAAGTGTCATTTACCGGCGGTGTCGCCAGCGGCAAAAAAGTGATGGCTAACTCGGCGGCTTCCTCCCTGAAAGAAGTGACCATGGAGCTGGGCGGTAAATCACCGCTGATCGTTTTCGACGATGCGGATCTCGATCTCGCCGCTGATATCGCCATGATGGCGAACTTCTTCAGCTCCGGTCAGGTGTGTACCAACGGCACCCGCGTGTTTATTCCGGCGAAATGCAAAGCCGCATTTGAACAAAAGATTCTGGCGCGCGTTGAGCGCATTCGCGCGGGCGACGTTTTCGATCCGCAAACTAACTTCGGCCCGCTGGTCAGCTTCCCGCATCGCGATAACGTGCTGCGTTACATCGCCAAAGGCAAAGAGGAAGGCGCGCGCGTACTGTGCGGCGGCGATGTATTGAAAGGCGATGGCTTCGATAACGGCGCATGGGTTGCACCGACCGTGTTCACCGATTGCCGCGACGAAATGACCATCGTGCGCGAAGAGATCTTCGGTCCGGTGATGTCGCTTCTCACTTATGAATCTGAGGACGAAGTGATTCGCCGCGCCAATGATACCGACTACGGCCTGGCGGCGGGCATCGTGACGGCGGACCTGAACCGCTCGCATCGCGTCATTCATCAGCTGGAAGCGGGTATTTGCTGGATCAACACCTGGGGCGAATCCCCGGCAGAGATGCCCGTTGGCGGCTACAAACACTCCGGCATTGGTCGCGAGAACGGCGTGATGACGCTCCAGAGTTACACCCAGGTGAAGTCCATCCAGGTTGAGATGGCTAAATTCCAGTCCATATTCTAACCAGGAGGTTTATTTGCAATTTGACTACATCATTATTGGTGCCGGCTCAGCCGGCAACGTTCTCGCTACCCGTCTGACTGAAGATCCGAATACCTCCGTGCTGCTGCTTGAAGCGGGCGGCCCGGACTATCGCTTTGACTTCCGCACCCAGATGCCCGCAGCGCTGGCGTTCCCGCTACAGGGTAAACGCTACAACTGGGCCTATGAAACGGAACCTGAACCGTTTATGAATAACCGCCGCATGGAGTGCGGACGCGGTAAAGGTCTGGGTGGATCGTCGCTGATCAACGGCATGTGCTACATCCGTGGCAACGCGCTGGATCTCGACAACTGGGCGCAAGAACCTGGCCTGGAGAACTGGAGTTATCTCGACTGCCTGCCCTACTACCGCAAGGCCGAGACTCGCGACGTGGGCGAGAACGACTACCACGGCGGTGATGGCCCGGTGAGCGTCACCACCTCCAAACCCGGCGTCAATCCGCTGTTTGAAGCGATGATTGAAGCGGGCGTGCAGGCGGGCTACCCGCGCACGGACGATCTCAACGGCTATCAGCAGGAAGGTTTTGGCCCGATGGATCGCACCGTCACGCCGCATGGCCGTCGCGCCAGCACCGCGCGTGGCTATCTCGATCAGGCCAAATCGCGCCCTAACCTGACCATTCGTACTCACGCCATGACCGATCACATCATTTTTGACGGCAAACGCGCGGTGGGCGTCGAGTGGCTGGAAGGCGACAGCACCATTCCGACCCGCGCGGCGGCGAATAAAGAGGTGCTGTTATGTGCAGGCGCGATTGCCTCACCGCAGATCCTGCAACGTTCCGGCGTGGGTAGCGCTGAACTGCTGGCGGAGTTTGATATTCCGCTGGTGCATGATTTACCCGGCGTCGGCGAAAATCTTCAGGATCACCTGGAGATGTATCTGCAATATGAGTGCAAAGAACCGGTTTCCCTCTACCCTGCCCTGCAGTGGTGGAATCAGCCGAAAATCGGTGCGGAGTGGCTGTTTGGCGGCACCGGCGTTGGTGCCAGCAACCACTTTGAAGCAGGCGGATTTATTCGCAGCCGTGAGGAATTTGCGTGGCCGAATATTCAGTACCATTTCCTGCCAGTGGCGATTAACTATAACGGCTCGAACGCAGTGAAAGAGCACGGCTTCCAGTGCCACGTCGGATCGATGCGCTCGCCAAGCCGTGGGCATGTGCGGATTAAATCCCGCGACCCGCACCAGCATCCAGCGATTCTGTTTAACTACATGTCGCACGAGCAGGACTGGCAGGAGTTCCGCGACGCAATTCGCATCACCCGCGAGATCATGCATCAACCGGCGCTGGATCAGTATCGTGGCCGCGAAATCAGCCCCGGTGTCGAATGCCAGACGGATGAGCAGCTCGATGAGTTCGTGCGTAACCACGCCGAAACCGCCTTCCACCCGTGCGGTACCTGCAAAATGGGTTATGACGAGATGGCAGTGGTTGACGGCGAAGGCCGCGTACACGGGCTGGAAGGCCTGCGCGTGGTGGATGCGTCAATTATGCCGCAAATTATCACCGGCAATTTGAACGCCACGACGATTATGATTGGCGAGAAAATAGCGGATATGATTCGCGGGCAAGAAGCGTTGCCGAGGAGCACGGCAAGATATTTTGTGGCAAATGGGATGCCGGTGAGAGTGAAAAAATGAGTCGTTATGTGAACTGACTCAGGAACCGATTAGATTGAGAGTTACCGTTCTACTATGAGGACCGAATCCTTATATAAAACACTGAGGTAACTCTCATGCTTCATATCCAGTATTCATGATGCTGGTTTTTTGCTGATATTTAACCCGAACACTCCTGATACAGACTATTAATTCATTTATCTGCGGCAGATTTTATTTTCTGGATATATTATGAGTGAACAAATCAAACAGGATATCGATCTGATTGAGATTTTATTTTATCTGAAGAAAAAGATTCGTATTATCCTTTTTATTATAACTATCTGTATGGCAATGGTGCTGTTGTTTCTGTATATCAATAAAGATAATATAAAAGTGAGTTACAGCCTAAAAATAAACCAGACAACACCAGGCATACTTGTTAGCTGTGATAGCAATAATAACTTTGCCTGTCAGACCACAATGACTGAAGATGTTATTCAGCGAATTACTACATTTTTTCAGACCAGCCCAGATGTCAAGAACAGAGAAATAAAGCTGGAATGGTCAGGAGATAAGAGAGATTTACCAACTGCTGAAGCGGAAATATCTCGCGTGCAGGCGTCTATTATCAAATGGTATGCGTCAGAATACCATAATGGCAGGCAAGTTCTCGATGAGATACAAACACCTTCAGCAATTAACAGTGAGCTTTATACAAAAATGATATACCTGACCAGGAACTGGTCATTGTATCCGAACGGTGATGGCTGTGTAACTATAAGCTCACCGGAAATAAAAAGTAAATATCCTGCTGCCATTTGCCTGATTCTGGGATTTTTTCTAAGCATTGTGATTTCTGTAATGTTTTGCCTTGTCAAAAAAATGGTAGATGAATACCAACAAAACTCTGGGCAGTAATAAACAGCATTCTGATAGAGAGTGCCTGTATAAAGCTGAAGTGACAATGACCGGGAAGGGAACCCGTTTTCAGGAATGGATGCCTGTCTTTTTCACTGTAAATATCCTGGCATTACTAATGCCAGGATATTTACAGAAGAGCAGCATAACCATGACGGAACGGGGTTAAGTCAGGTTGTCCTTAACGCTATTCACAACCTCGTATGCTGCCTTCAGGTTTATGTCCAGACTTCATATCTCTCTCAGCAATCCTCAATAATCAGATACACCGCTTTCACCGGGCCATGAACCCCGACGACTTTGATAAGCTCAATATCCGCCGTTGAACTAGGGCCGCTAATGATGTTAATGCAGGACGGCATTCGTTCACCGGCCTGCGCTTTCTGATGCAATTTTTCTGCGAGTTGCGCTACACGCGGCAGGATTGTGCTTTTACGCAGGATAAAAAGAGAAGATTCCGGGAGCAGGCTCAATGAACGCCCGCGCTCGGCGGCGGAAAAAAGAACCACGCCTCCCGATTCGGTTAAACCATATTCAGCATACACGACACCCACTTTAGCCTGCTCTGCCTGTGAGATATTCTCGGCACCTTTCGCCGGATCCCAAACAACGACATTGCATTCCTGCTGCAAACGTTCGCTAATCCCCAATTCCTCCAGCCTCGTGTCACCGCTAATCACGACCGACTGATCTCCCAGCTCTTTACACAGACGTATTGCAGCTTCTGCCGCCTTCGCCTCGCTGGTCAGTTCACAGCGCGTCAACATAACATCGCTGGCAAACTGAATAAACGCGTCACAACGCTGCTGTTGGGTAAGTTGGGTAAGCCGCTCGTTAGCATAGTTGTTAAGCGGCGCATCTTCTGCTTGCGGTTCAAGTCGCAGCGGGCGACCCAGTGCCTGAGCAACGTTATTCAAAAATTCGCTCCGATTATCCATTCTTTTTCTCCTGCGCCTGATGTTTCTTAAACCAACTACGGAAACTCTCTCCGTCAGCTTCAGGAAGATCGCGTGCTTCCATCCAGTCGCTAATCGCGCCAAATTTGAGTGGTGTTTTGCCGCCATTGATAAACCAGCTTGCCGCATGAGCACCAGCCATCATCCCGACTTTCCACAATCCTGGATGACTATTGGCATAAGCGAACATTTTTATCGCCCGTTGCTCTGCTTTTGCGGTGATCCCTTTTTCAGCCATCACCCGACGATGACGCAAAATCAGTTTTGACAGCGGAATACGCACCGGACACACGCTGTCACAAGCGGTGCATAAAGAGCAGGCGTAGGGTAAATCTTTAAAATCTTTATAGCCGCCAAGTAGCGGAGAAATCACCGCACCAATTGGCCCTGGATAAATAGAGCCATATCCATGACCGCCAATATGGCGATATGCCGGACAAGTATTCATACAAGCCCCGCAGCGAATACAGCGCAGCACATCCCGAAATTCAGAGGCCAGCACCTCAGAACGCCCGTTATCGACAATAACCAGATGAAACTCTTCAGGACCATCAACGTGCCCCGCTTCGCGCGGTCCTGTCAGCCAGGTGTTGTATCCCGTCAAACGTGCACCAACGGCACTGCGCGCCAGCATGGTGATCAATACATCTACCTCGGCAAACGTGGGGGCAATACGCTCCATTCCCATCACTGCAATATGCGTTTTAGGCAGCGTGGTACACATTCGCGCATTACCTTCATTGGTCACCAGGCATACCGAACCGGTCTCTGCCACCGCGAAATTACAGCCGGTAATACCTATTTCAGCACTGAGGAAATCTTCGCGGATTTTTTGCCGGATGAATAAGGTCATTGCTTCAGGCGTTTCCGACCCCTCATAGCCCAGACGTTCGTGTAGCACCCGACGGATCTGATGGCGATCTTTATGAATTGCCGGGACCACAACATGAGAGGGCGGATCTTGATCCAGCTGGAGAATGTATTCACCCAGATCGGTTTCAATCACCTGAATGCCAGCATCCTGCAACACATGATTGACACCAATCTCTTCGGTCACCATCGATTTAGATTTCACCACCTTCCGGGCATTTTTGCGTTGGGCAACCTGTAAAATGTAGCGAGTGGCGTCTTCTTTAGTTTTTGCAAAATAGACGTGACCGCCGTTTTGCGTCACTTTTTCTGAGAGCTGGTACAGATAAGCGTCGAGATTACTCAGAACATGATCACGTATCTGGGCGGCCCGATCGCGCCACTCCTCCCAGTGCCCCAATTCATCGACCATTTTTTGCCGATTTGCCCCGATACGCTGCTGCGCGTTTGCCACCGCTTTGCGCATGATCGGATCTTCAATTTGCTGACGGATGCGTGTCTTAAAATCTGTATTACTGGTTTTGATCGACATCTTTATATCCTCAGCGGCTCATCAGCACTTCAGCAATATGCATTACTTTGACTTTCTGCCCTTCCCGTTGTAATCGCCCACTGATGTTCAGCAGGCAACTCACGTCAGCACCAATTAAATACTCAGGGCGGACTTCCATCAGGTGCGCAACCTTTTCTTTCACCATCTCGCCGGATATTTCGGCCATTTTGACCGAGAACGTGCCGCCAAATCCGCAGCAGGTATCCTGTTCAGCAAAGGTCAACAGCTCCAGTCCACGCACATTTTTCAGCAGCATAAGTGGCTCGTCCTTCACCCCCAGCTTACGGGCCAGGCTACAAGATGGGTGATACACCGCTCTCCCTTGCAAACTGGCACCTACATCGACTACCCCTAATGTATTAACAATAAAAGAGGTGAGATCCTGCATACGCGCGGCAACCTTTTCGGCACGTGATGCCCATTCAGGCTCATCCGCCAGATACGTTGGGTAACTTTTTACGGCATAGGTACAGGAGCCAGCCGGTGAAATAATGGGATCGTCGTTATCCTCCAGTGCGGCGATCAGATTTTTCATCCCTGGAATCGCTTCTTTGATATAACCACTATTGATCGCAGGCTGACCGCAGCATCCCTGTTTCTCCGGGAAATTTACGCGACAGCCGAGTTTTTCCAGTAGCAGCACGGAGTCTCGTGCCATTCTTGATTTCAGGGCGTCACCAATACAGGTGACAAAGAAATTGACATTCACAACTAATACTCCATTACTTCATGCCCATTTATGCCCGATGGTTCCCCCCTTCCGGGGGATCAATCATCAATAAATATGGCGTTCTTTTTTAATTGGCTAGCAACATACCACCCCTCATTTGTATGACAAATGATAATCTTTCATCCAAACTTCAAATGCAATAACTAATTTTATTTCTTTCGGCATCGCTCACATTTTATAGGGAAATCGACGATCATTTTTGGCATAAGAAATCCATTTAAAAAGGCTACATCCCTTATACCTATTCAGTGCTACTTATTCAGGGGTTATTGAGATATACACTGATGGTGTACAAACAAAATCACCAACAATAATTACGTATCAAGTAATAATCGGCATTTTATTTAATTGAAGCAATTTAGTTTGCATTTTTATTTAAAAACTGAGCTAGAGTCCATCAGAAAAAAATATATAAAGCCCAAACCACCGTTGGAAATAGAAATAGTTGAAAGGCTCACAACTCCCGGAATGCGGATTATCTTTGACCTGATTTCTGGCGGTTTTATTCAGGGTGCAAGCTGTCTGACCCTTTCCCGATATTCTCCCGGAGTACAACCAAACTCGCGGACAAACGCCTTGTGAAAAGATGATTCACTGGCATAGCCTACTGACTCAGCGATCACCACAACAGGGAGCATTTCCCGGGAAAACATCTGGGCCGCTATTTGTAGACGCAACTTTGTTAATACAGCTAGCGGCGTGGTTCCGGAAACATCACGGAAAAGCTGGGCAAAACTTGCCCGGGACATGTGGGCGATGCTGGCCAGCGATTCGACGGTCCAGGCGTGTCCTGGCATTTCCAGCATTTGCTGTATTACCGCACCAAGACGTGGATGCAGAAGCAAACTGAGAATGTTTTTCTCTGTATTAACCTGTGCAATCCACTCACGCACCGCGAGGGTAAAGAATGTAGCGCAGATCTGGCTACACAGAGCATCCACTCCCGGCATTGCCGATCTGGATTCCTGTTGTAAAAACGGGATCGCCTCCCTCAGCCAGTTATATTCCACGCTATGGTTCACTGGTGCTACAAACAGCGTTTCCGGCAAAGACGTTAAAAAATAACGCGCCGAATGTTGCAGCCGAAGAGTGCCACAGACAATACAGGTCGATTCATTATCGACATGACTCAGGCGATGAGCTGAATTTTGTGGTAGCAGGACCACATTTCCCGGGCGTAATGTAAAAATCTCTCCCGTCGGCATTTCCAGCTTCGCCGCTCCTTGCGTTAACGCATGCCAACGAATAACCGACAATTCCCCGGCACCATGTGGAAGTTGCCAGTCACTTCCTAACACGCAATTCTTATCGATCGTTCCTTGTGGAGCGTTAAGCATCAACAAACGGCTAAGAGCATCCATATCAGACTCCTGAGTAGTTTTTTGATTACAAACACCAACTATCTTAGTCAATAATTAATCTAATACCATCAAATAGTTAATCATGATTTTTGTTTTGTGATTCTGATTAAGAAAAAGAAAATACCAGACGATAAGACAAAATATCAAGCGTTGTGAAGAAATGTTATTTGCTCTTTTGCGTCTATAGTCATGATGTCAAATGAACGCGTTTCGACAGGAAATCATCATGAATAAATATCAGGCAGTTATTATTGGTTTTGGCAAGGCTGGAAAAACATTAGCCGTCACGCTGGCAAAAGCAGGTTGGCGTGTGGCTCTCATCGAACAATCAAATGCAATGTATGGCGGGACCTGTATTAATATCGGCTGTATCCCAACCAAAACATTGGTTCATGACGCACAGCAGCACACAGATTTTGTCCGTGCCATACAGCGTAAAAATGAAGTGGTTAATTTTTTACGTAATAAGAATTTTCATAATCTTGCGGATATGCCCAATATCGACGTGATCGACGGCCAGGCGGAGTTTATCAATAATCATAGCCTGCGTGTTCATCGGCCTGAGGGAAATCTGGAAATTCATGGCGAGAAAATTTTTATTAATACCGGTGCACAAACCGTGGTTCCGCCAATTCCTGGAATTACCACCACGCCAGGAGTATATGACAGCACCGGATTACTTAATCTAAAAGAATTGCCTGGGCATTTAGGTATTTTAGGCGGCGGATATATTGGCGTTGAGTTCGCCTCTATGTTCGCTAATTTTGGCAGCAAGGTAACCATTTTAGAAGCAGCTTCGCTGTTTTTGCCTCGGGAAGATCGGGATATTGCTGATAATATCGCGACGATTTTACGCGATCAGGGCGTCGATATTATCCTCAATGCCCATGTGGAGCGAATCAGTCACCATGAAAATCAAGTGCAAGTGCATAGCGAGCACGCCCAACTGGCGGTGGATGCACTGTTAATAGCTTCCGGTCGTCAACCGGCTACCGCTTCGTTACATCCAGAAAATGCCGGTATCGCAGTAAACGAGCGCGGGGCAATTGTCGTTGACAAGCGATTACATACCACCGCAGACAATATTTGGGCGATGGGAGATGTTACCGGCGGGCTGCAATTTACTTATATTTCACTGGATGATTACCGCATTGTACGTGATGAGTTACTGGGTGAAGGCAAACGTAGTACTGATGATCGGAAAAATGTGCCTTATTCCGTATTTATGACACCGCCCCTGTCCAGGGTTGGTATGACAGAAGAACAAGCCAGAGAGAGTGGTGCTGATATTCAGGTGGTGACATTGCCTGTAGCTGCAATTCCGCGCGCCAGAGTGATGAACGATACCCGTGGGGTATTAAAAGCGATTGTTGATAATAAAACCCAACGTATATTAGGGGCATCACTGCTGTGTGTTGACTCCCACGAGATGATTAATATAGTGAAAATGGTGATGGATGCCGGGCTGCCTTATAGCATATTACGCGATCAGATATTTACTCATCCGTCGATGAGCGAATCACTCAATGATCTATTTTCATTAGTCAAATAAACTCAAAATCAGACGCCAGAACAAATATTCTGGCGTCTCAGAGAAAAGAATCTTATTAATTCTCTGTTACTCTATAACTTCTTAATCACTTCATTGATGGTATTTTATATGTTTAAAAAATCTGTTTTATTTGCAACACTATTATCTGGCGTTATGGCATTTTCCACCAATGCAGATGATAAAATAATTCTGAAACATATCAGCGTCTCGTCAGTATCAGCATCACCGACAGTTCTTGAGGATGCCATTGCTGATATAGCCAGAAAATATAATGCTTCATCCTGGAAAGTCACATCGATGCGAATTGATAATAATTCAACCGCAACAGCAGTATTGTATAAATAAGGATGTTCACAATGGAAAAATACCTGCACCTGTTAAGTCGGGGAGATAAAATTGGCCTGACATTGATTCGTCTGAGTATTGCGATTGTTTTTATGTGGATTGGGTTATTAAAGTTTGTCCCTTACGAGGCAGACAGCATTACACCATTCGTCGCAAACAGTCCACTAATGTCGTTCTTTTATGAACACCCGGAAGACTATAAACAGTATCTGACTCACGAAGGCGAATACAAACCAGAAGCAAGGGCATGGCAAACGGCCAATAATACCTATGGTTTTTCCAACGGTCTTGGCGTCGTGGAGGTGATTATTGCTCTGCTGGTTTTGGCTAATCCTGTCAATCGCTGGTTAGGTTTATTGGGAGGGCTGATGGCATTTACCACACCGTTGGTAACACTCTCATTTTTAATCACCACCCCGGAGGCATGGGTACCCGCATTGGGTGACGCTCATCATGGTTTCCCTTATTTATCCGGTGCTGGTCGCCTGGTATTGAAAGATACTCTGATGCTGGCAGGTGCTGTCATGATAATGGCAGATTCGGCGCGGGACATTCTTAAACAACGCAGTAATGAATCCAGTTCAACGTTAAAAATTGAATATTGATAATCCGAACACTGTCTGTTGTTCACCTTTTCAGGCGTCAGGCCCCCTTTCTGATGATGAAGCCTGACGCCATATTACCGGAGATATGACAGAGTGAAGATCAATATCACTCCCCTGTTAAAAGATTCTTGTCGTCTCAGGTAAAATACATGATTAATATCAATCATGTATTTTTACAGCAAGACAACCACGAACAAACTCAGGATTAAAATGTTTTACCGATTCCCCAACATAACCCAAATCAAGCGAACTAATTTGCGCCATTTCTTTCTCTGTCAGTGAGAAATCCCAAATAGCAAAATTTTCTTCGATACGCTGTTGATGTGTCGATTTCGGAATAACGACCACTCCCCGTTGAATATTCCAACGCAGAATGACTTGAGAAATCGATTTTTGATGGGCATCTGCAATACTCTGAAGCAGATTATTTTCAAAGGGTTTATGTCGTCCACCACCTAACGGAGCCCATGCTTCAGGCTGCACGTTATAATACTTCATGGTTGCCAGCGCCTCTGGTTGGGCAAAATAGGGATGCAACTCGACCTGGTTGACCATCGGTTTAACTCTTACCGTTTCACAAAAGTTCGCCAGAACATGAGGATAGAAATTGGAAACCCCAATCGCTTTTAATTTGCCCTCTTCATAGGCATCTTCGAGTGCACGCCACGCACTGAAATAATCGCGCATAGCCTGGTGCAATAAATAGAGGTCGAAGTATTCTAGTCCCGATTTTTTTAATGACGCTTCAATACCTGCTTTTGCCGTATCCTGATTCAACATATCCTGCACCCACAATTTAGACGTTATAAATAACTCTTCTCGGGTACATAAACCTTCAGATATGGCTTCACGAACGGCTTCACCGACGGCATCTTCATTACCGTATACCGCTGCAGTGTCGATGAGTCGATAACCCGTGCGGATAGCATTCAGCACTGACTGTTTGCACACGTCTTTATCGGTAACCTGAAAAACACCAAATCCCATCATCGGCATTTTCAGATTGTTACTTAATACGGAAAATTCCACTGTCAGTCCCTCCATTAGGCATGAACAATGAGTCTACGTTAAAACGTAACCTCAAATTAGTATGTGGATTTTGATATCACTTATGCAAAAAATTCATTAATAATGTAGGACTGAAACCTCTCTATTTTCGGGGACAACGAAGCAGACGCTACCAGTGCTTTTGCCTTCGCCCTTGCTGTTTTTGATACACTTAGGGCCCAGGGCATAACGAAAATGTGCGATATGACAAAGAATTAACGGAGAATGTGATGATCAGGCAGAAGATTCTACAGCAGCTCCTGGAGTGGATTGAGTGCAATCTTGAGCACCCTATTTCAATCGAAGATATCGCACAGAAATCTGGCTACAGCAGACGCAACATCCAGCTTCTGTTCCGAAATTTCATGCATGTGCCTTTGGGAGAATACATTCGCAAACGAAGGCTTTGTCGCGCAGCCATTCTTGTCCGGCTCACCGCGAAATCTATGCTTGATATTGCACTCTCTTTGCATTTTGATTCACAGCAGTCATTCAGCCGCGAATTTAAAAAGTTATTCGGCTGCTCTCCCCGTGTATACCGCCACCGTGATTATTGGGATCTCGCAAATATCTTCCCTTCTTTTTTAATACGTCAACAGCAAAAGACGGAGTGTAGATTAGTCAACTTTCCTGAGACACCTATTTTTGGCAATTCATTTAAATATGATATTGAAGTGTCGAATAAATCACCGGATGAAGAAGTCAAACTGCGACGTCATCATTTAGCCAGATGTATGAAGAATTTTAAGACGGATATCTATTTCGTCTCCACGTTCGAACCGTCAACAAAATCGGTCGATTTGCTCACAGTTGAAACTTTTGCCGGTACGGTATGCAAACAAACCGATTCAGAGATGTCGAAAGAGTGGACAATTAACCGAGGACTGTATGCCTCTTTCCGCTATGAAGGTGAGTGGGAGCACTACCCTGAATGGGCGCGAAACCTCTATCTGATGGAATTACCCGCCAGGGGGTTAGCCAGAGTGAACGGCAGTGATATTGAGCGGTTTTATTACAATGAAAATTTCGCCGAAATTGATAGCAATAACATTGTTTGCGAAATTTTTATCCCCGTTCGTCCGGTTTAGCCTGTAAATCCATCACATAAGATTTACCCTACCCTGCCACCGTCTAATCGGTACCAGGGTAGGTATTCAGTAAATAATGGCGCTGCGCATGTCAACGCCATTATTATTTATTACATCGTCGTTTTTATTTCTCCTCAGCACCTTCAGTATCTGCAGGAACGGCGTTAATTGTCACAGTCACTGGTTTCATTTCATACCCTCCATATGTCAAAGAGTTGAATGTGAATGTGTATGTACCTGGCTTGTTGGTACTAAATGTACGCGTGATTTTCCCGCTCGCGAAATGGTCATTTTTCGACGGCAGGAACTGATAATCCGCCTCTGTCACCCCTTCCGGAGCCTCAATGTCGACCCACATGGTTCCTCCTACGGGGTTGACACCCGACATCAGAGTAACCGTCAGTGTTGCAGTAGTCTTCCCGTCCGCCACCAGAGAATCTACACGCTCTGGAGATGCAGCGAGCTCCGCGTTTTTATCATCCGCGACGAATTTAGATTCGGCAGTTTTCGTCGATTCCTGACCGTCGGCCTGTTCCACTTTCGCCGTGAGTGTATATGTCGCTGCGACAGTGGTCGTGGCGGTGAAAATAGCCTGTCCTTGCTCATTCGTTGTCGCCGTCCCATCGGGATCCAGAGCTAAATTTGCCGGGCTAGCAGTCAGCGTCACCTCGCTATCTTTCAACAGGTTGTTATTGGCATCAGTCACCGTAACTTTATACGTCTGTTTGGCTTTGCCATCCGCCAGTGCATAGTTGCCAATCACCTCAATACCGGAGACGGTTGCGGTCGCCTTATCGGCCACAAACGTTATAGTCTGCGCATCCGAAGGCTGGTCATTTCCTGCCGATGCCGTGATCTCATAGGTTCCGGCAGTCACGGAAACCACCTGCAACTCTGCTTTCCCCTCATCGTTGGCTTTCACCCAGACATTATCGCCAGTAAGCGGCTTGACACCCCGGGGCAGATTAAAGGTCACCAGAGTGCCTGGAACAGGGTTACCGTTTTTATCCTCAACGGTCGCCGTCAGCGTAAAGGCATCTTTGCCGTTTGCCACTTTTTGAACGGCGGTGTCAACCTGCAGGTTTGCCTGACCGGTGCTGGCATCCGCGTTGAATTTCACCGTGACCGTCTTCTGAGAGTTTTTCACCGCGGCCGCGATTTCAAGTTCCCCTGCAACGGTTGATATCAACTCAATATCCGCTTTACCTGCCGCATTGGTTGTTACTGTATTCCCCGTCTTGCTAGTCACACCCTGCGGTAAAGTCAGCGTAACTTCTTGCCCCTGCAACGGGTTACCATAGCTGTCCACGACGGTCAGGGTTATCTGGTTAGCAGACTGTCCATTAGCCAGTTGGTTATTAACCTTCACTGTCATATCACGAATCTCAGCCTGAGAAGCGTCCCCTGCAACGTTCAGCACCAGTGGCTGAGCAACAGCATTTTGGCCGTTCACTCGCGGCATCACAGACAACTGACCCGCGGCAGATCCCAGCGTTAAGGTCGACACGTAGACCCCATTACCTTTCTCTGTCCAGTTTCCTGCTGAAGGACGCTCACTCCCCGTGCTGGCGGCACCGCTAAACACTGGTGCATCTGGCTTCAGCCCGGTGACCGGATTCCCGTACGCATCCTTCACGGTGAAGGTGAGTTCCGTCGTCGTTTTAACCGTTGGAGTTTTATTGTCCGCAACAAGCGTAGAATTCGCTGATGACATCTCTCCGGCAATAACAGTCAGCTGCGCGGCTTCGGTGGCTGCTGGCTGGCCGTTGAAGAGCGGCATGACACGAAGCTCGCCCGTCTTTCCGCCTGTAGTTAACGTAGCAACATAGGAACCGTCACCTTTTTCGGTCCAACTGGAAACGGTCGCCCCTTCAGAGGCGGTCCCCGTCAAACTTGCCGACAACGAAAGACCACTGATAGCGTTGCCATGTGCATCTTTCGCCACCAACGTCACGGTTGTGCTTTCGCCGGCTTTTACGTGATCTTCCGCGACAGAGACTTTCGACTGGTTTGAAGATAACGCATCAGCCACCACGGTTACTTTTGCCGCATTTGCTGCCGCATCCTGTCCATTTAGCTTCGGCATAACTTCTAATTCACCCGCCGTAGAGCCGAGAGTAATCTGCGCAGTCCACGTCCCATCACCATTATTTGTCCAGCCAGATGCCGTAGAACCAACAGCAGCGGCACCCGCTAATGACGGCGCTTCCGGCGTGAGGCTGGTCACAGGGTTGTCATTGGCATCTTTTGTCGACCAGATTGCCGTAAGCGTACCGCCGACCACCGGTTTATCAGGATTCAGGGTGATGGACGAATGTGCTGCATCAAGCGGCCCGGCAACAAACTTCAGCGTTTGTTGTAATGTGCCCAGCTGATACTGCTCGCTGAAGGCGCGCACAACAACGTTTCCGGCACGGGTCGAAGAAACCGTGGCGCTGTAAACCCCTGGTTTTATTTCCGAAATGGCACCAACGGTAACACCATTAGTGTCTTGCGGAACAAGTCGCAGGCGGCTGGCTTCTCCCGTCACCGGATTACCCTCGGAGTCCACCGCAGTCAGCGTCAGCGTGTAGGCTTGCTGACCATCAGCAACCACGTCACCTGACGGCTCGTTAGCGCTCAGGGTGGAGTTTGCCACATCCATCATCGTGGCCCGCAGTTCTGCAGTGACGGTTTTGCTCATGCCATCAACGCTAACAGTAATCGTTGCCTCACCTGACTGCGTTCCGGTCGTAAAGACAGACTGGTACACCCCTGCTTCAGTTTCGGTGAACTCACCCAGTGTGGGCTGTGCCTGTGATTTAGTGGCCTTCAGGGTACGAGTCACAATATTTCCAGCCGGTTTGAAGGTTAGTTCAGTCTTGATCTGCTCCTTCATGCCCGTGACTGGCTGACCCTCGGCGTCGCGCAGAGACAGCACCAGCGGCTTTTGCTCATTACCGTTAGCAAGCATTTGAATACGGCTCTGACCGTCAAGCGTTAACGCCGTGCGATCGGCGCTCATACCAGCTCCGGTAATAACCACTTCTGTCTGCACACGTTTCGAGGCATTGCCTTTGTTATCGTAGGCAACTGCTGAAATCGCATAATAATTGTCTTTGCCTGGACGATAAGCCGGGAGCGTTACTTGCCACTGACTACCCTGACCGGTAATTTTGCCACCTTCAGCCAGTAATGACGGCGCTTCCCACTGCACATTTTTCAGTCCGTGTGTTGCTTTGCTGACCACAAGCCCCAGGGAAACCGTCTGACCGCCCTTACCTTCAATACGCTCAGGCAGAGCAATACGGATCACTTCAGATTTGCGGTACTCAAGAACGATGTTGTTATTACGCTCAACCAGGTCATAGCGGCTGCCTGCCAGCATTCGACGCTCGCGAATGCTGTCTGTATCGAGTTGTTTTTGCAGAGGTTCGCCAATCCGATAATTAACTTCCAAGCCAAAGCGAGTGTCATTCTCACCACTCTTGCCCTGCTTATGCCCGGCACTCAGGGTCAGAAGAGGCACTGGCGTGTAATTCACTTCAGCGGTAATCGCATGTGGATCTTTCTGGCGTTTATCTTTGCCAAACAGCCCGACTTCATCGCCATAATACTGCTCATACATCAGGCTTGCGCCAAGCTGCGGCCAGGCGGGTAAATAGCCCTCAGCACGAATATCCCAGCCATTCGCCGGGCGTTCCTGATAATCCTCAACATCCGGCGATTTTTTCCAGCCAGAAGCCCGGATATAACCATTGGCGCTCAATTTCAAATAATCACGCCAGTATTCCGCACCAACACCAATGCGGGTATGACTACGGGATAAATCATGGTCGATAAAGGTGTTCACCCCCGCCATCCAGTCATTTCCTGAAAAATGACGCCAGCCAAAACCAATATTTGACTGAGTACGATCGTCGGTACGATGTATTGCTCCCTGAGTGAACAACATATTTGTCGGCGTATCATAAATCGGATAAAGCATTTCCAGCGAAGAATCCTTCAGCGAGAATTCTTTATCGACATTCAGTTTGACGCGCGCAGTACCATATTTCCCGAGCCACTCCTGTATTTCCTGGTTAGCTTTAGCTGTGGCCATTCCGGTAATAAAGTTACGTGTCGCATCGCTATCTGGCTGACTGCTTAAAAATGTCCCGGCATTTGCGGCAAACGACGCGACATTTTTCTCCACATTATTATCAGCAGCTACTGTGGTATTTTCCATGCTCAAACGTGGCTGAACCGTATGCTGCGCACGTGCTGCCATTACTGGCGTAAAGGTGACAGCGAGTGGAAAAAGAACCTGAACAGAGATATTTGCCCACGCCACGCAGCGGGCCAGAACTGAATAACGAAATCGTGGTTGTTTATGACCTGTTTTATAACGTGACATTGAGATAATTTCCTGATGAACGAATTAACGAACATAGGCAGACACAAATAATGGCGTCTGCTTGTCAGAAAAACCGGGGATTTCCCGGTTTCCTTTTCCGCAGAAAAGGAAATACCTTTATGTAAGAAAGTACACCGCCACCTAATATATCCAGTGTCTGTAGCCACTCATCAGGTGGTTGGGCGCGGGATTATATTTTTATTTATGGGTAAAAATTTAGCTTTTTGTGCAAGTTATTAAATAGATACTTAAGTTATATTTCTTACTCTGCGGGCAGTGAATAATTCATTATTAAGAGTGAATAATAATGACCCGTCTTTAATTAACTGCTATTGGGAGTACGTCGAAGTGAGTATATACGCCAGGATAAACCAATATATTTTTTATGGACATTCATTTATATTCATCGGACTGTAAATTCCGGGGATATCGAACTTGCACGACTAATCTCAACCCTCAAACAGATTTATGAATTTTGTTCATAACCCCTGACAAATCCTGCCGTCTAATCGAGCTTTTCCCTTTACGTTATGCTTCTCATGAACGATAACGGAAGGATAACACCATGCAAAAAGTAAAACTGAACAACGGTATTGAAATGCCCCTGTTGGGCTTTGGTGTATTTCAGATGACCGATGCCGCCGAATGCGAAAGAGCGGTCATTGACGCTATTAACAGCGGTTATCGACTGATTGACACCGCCGCCTCTTATCAAAATGAAATCCAGGTCGGAAACGCACTGAAACAAAGCGGTATCGCCCGTAACGAACTCTTTGTCACCACGAAACTCTGGTTGCAGGATACCAGTTACGAAGGGGCCAAAGCCCAGTTCGAACGCTCTCTGAATCGACTGCAACTTGATTACGTTGACCTGTACTTGATTCACCAGCCATATGGCGATGTCCACGGAGCCTGGCGTGCCATGGAAGAGCTGCAACAGGCCGGTAAAATTCGCGCTATTGGCGTCAGTAACTTCCATCCTGACCGACTGGCTGACCTTATCGCCTTTAATAACGTCGTTCCGGCGGTAAACCAGGTTGAAGTTAACCCTTTCAATCAGCAGCTACAGGCCGTTCCGTGGATGCAAAGTCGTGGTATTCAGCCAGAAGCCTGGGCACCGTTTGCGGAAGGGAAAAATGGTCTGTTCCAGCATCCTGTTCTCACGGCAATTGGCGAGAAGTATGGCAAAAGCGTAGGCCAGGTTGTTCTGCGCTGGATCTACCAACGAGGCATTGTTTCGCTTGCAAAATCAGTACGCAGAGAACGCATGGAAGAGAACATCAACATTCTCGATTTTGAACTCAGTCCTGAAGATATGCTGCAAATTACCGCCCTGGATACCGCAACCAGCGCGTTCTTCTCTCACCGCGATCCCGCAATGGTGGAATGGCTGACTGGCCGCAAACTTGATGTTTAAGCCGCGATAAAAGAGGTATTCATTCAATGCAAAAACGTTATCTGGGTAAATCCGGACTCGAAGTCTCCGCCCTTGGGCTCGGTTGCATGGGCTTAAGCCACGGCTACGGCCCGGCGACCGATACCCGTCAGGCTATCGAACTTATTCGTGCTGCGGTTGAACGTGGCGTCACCTTCTTCGATACCGCCGAAGTGTATGGTCCGTATCTGAATGAAGAAGTGGTCGGCGAAGCCTTAAAACCGTTTCGTGACCGCGTGGTGATCGCCACTAAATTCGGTTTTACCTTCGGCGATGATAATAAGCAGCAGATTTTAAACAGCCGTCCGGAACATATCCGTGAAACCGTTGAAGGATCATTACGTCGTCTGAAGACAGATGTTATTGACCTGCTGTACCAACACCGTGTTGATCCGGATGTTCCTATTGAAGATGTTGCAGGAACGGTGAAAGACCTCATCGCAGAAGGTAAGGTCAAACATTTCGGTCTGTCCGAGGCTGGCGCACAAACCATTCGTCGTGCACATGCGGTACAACCTGTCACCGCCCTGCAAAGCGAATATTCCATGTGGTGGCGTGAGCCTGAACAGGAAATTCTGCCGTTGCTGGAGGAACTGGGAATTGGTTTTGTCCCCTTCAGCCCACTAGGTAAAGGTTTCCTGACAGGGGCGATTAAGCCGGGAACCACTTTCGGCAAAGATGATTACCGCAGCACCGTACCGCGTTTCGCAGCACAAGCCATTGAAGCCAATGAAAAACTGGTCACCTTGTTAGGTAAACTGGCTGCGGAGAAAGGGGTAACGTCTGCACAAATCGCACTGGCATGGCTATTAGCACAAAAGCCGTGGATTGTTCCCATCCCTGGCACCACTAAACTGAACCGGCTGGAAGAAAACCTGGCCGCTGCTGACATTGTTCTTTCGCAGAAAGATACGCAGCAGATAACCGAGGCGCTGGAAACAATTAAAATCGTCGGTGAACGTTACTCGCCTGAACATCAGGCACGCGTAGGCCGCTAATACCCAAACGGGTCCAGGATAAAGGACCCGTTATTCGGTGTAGCGAAGCGCATCGATCAACAGCGCAAAAGCTGGCGGATGCTGCTTGCGGCTGGGGTAGTAAAGATAATACCCAGGAAAAGTTGGACACCACTCCTGTAACACCTGAATAAGCTTGCCTGACTTTATATACTCCTGAACCATGTCTTCAGGGACACAAGCGATCCCAAACCCTGATAAGGCGGCATCAATTCTTTCTGGCAACGGACTACACGTCAGCTGCCCATCAACCTTAACGCGAAGCGGTTTCCCTTCTCGCTCGAACTCCCAGTGGTAAAGCCCACCGGCAGTTGGCAAACGCATGTTGATGCAGCGATGATTTTGTAGCTCGTGAGGCGTTTCAGGCGCAGGGTTTGCAGCAAAATACGCCGGAGCTCCCACCACAGCCATCCGCATATCTGGTCCAATCCTGACAGCAACCATATCTTTATCAACATTTTCACCCAGTCGTATCCCGGCATCAAAACGGCCTTCAACAATATCGACAAAACCGTTATCCACCACCAGTTCTACATTGATTTCGGGATACTCTCTGAGAAAAGGTTTTAGCTTCGGCCAGACCAGACTTCGCGCGGCATGTTCCCCGGCAGATAACCGAATATTCCCGGAGGGCGTGCCGTTCTGTTGAATAAGTGACTCCAGTTCCTGTTCAAGCTCGTCAATACGCGGTTCAAGGCAGGCAATGATTCTCTCCCCCGCTTCTGTGGGAGCCACACTGCGGGTAGTCCGTGTCAGGAGGCGGATATTGAGCCTTTCCTCCAGAGCCTTCATTGCATGGCTAAGTGCAGACTGAGAGACGCCGAGTTTGCCCGCTGCTTTGGTAAAACTTCGCTCTCTTGCCACCACAAGAAAGATTTGCAGTTCGTTGAAGTTTTCTTTGAGCATTGGCGATTTCCTTGTAGAAGCATCCTCTTCACAGACACTCATGAAGGGGGGCATAGATGCTATTATTTTAACCACATTATTAGTAACAATGATAATCTGGCTGTATCGAAAATAATTCTAAACTTTCAGGAGATTTATTATGAATAAACGTATCCTCACGATTGCGCCATTCTTCTTACCGATATTCTGACACACATCATTAACTTTCTATTTTTACTCTTTTCTCCACCATAAAATCAATAAAAGCACGAACTTTAGAGGGCATTCTCACCCGTGATGAAACATATATATAAAATCCAGGAAATGAAACGGCCCAATCCTCAAGAATCGGCTGTAACTTGCCCGCATTGATATGTTCAGCGATTGCAAAATCCAGATGTTGAATGATACCCGTTCCATTCAGCGCCATTCGTATCATGCTTTCGTCATCATTAGAAATATACTTACCTGAAACCTCTATTTCGAACTCTTCATTACCCCCCACAACATTAGAAAACTCCCATGCAGAGAGTGCACCGCTACTTTTATGCCGCAACCGAAGGCAATTATGGTTACTCAGTTCCTGAGGCGTTTCAGGAATACCGTGTTCTTTTAAATAATCTGGCGATGCCACAGTAACCAGTTTAATAAGCGGAGAAACAGGAACGGCAGTCATATGCTCATCCAGTCCTTGCTCAAGACGTATGCCCACATCACAGCCGTCCGCAATAATGTTAGATAAACCGTCATCCATAATGAGTTCTATCTTTGTTTTGGGGTAACGAGTAAGAAACTCGCCAATATGAGGCTCAACAAGCATCCGTGCTGCAACACGGGAGGAATTTATTCTCAACAGGCCTGTAGGTTCAAGTTGGGTATCACCAACATCTTTCAAAGCATCATCAATTTGCCCCAAAGCCGACACCAGCACTTCATACAGACGCTGTCCTTCCTCAGTAAGCGACATATTGCGGGTCGTACGGTATATCAGCTTGGTGTTAAGACGTTCCTCAAGAGATTTTAAATTCTGGGACAATGCGGCCCGCGTAATACCCATTTCAGAAGCGGCTCTGGAAAAACTGCCGGCACGAACAATAAGCGCAAACCAGGCAAGAGAAGGCAAAATTGAAGGCTCTATTTTCATCATTGTAAACCTTAACTTAACACTGTGATAGATATTAGACCATTGATGATAACCAATACAAGTCATACTATTACGCCGTTCTCGATATGAACACGAATGCCAGTTGCGGATAATAGAAATGATATTTAAATCTGTTTAGGCAAATCCCCGGAGCTTGAAATGAAAACTGTTTCGATAAAACATACTTACTGGGATATAGCTGCTGATATCTATTTCCCTGACGATTTTAATAGTGAAAAAAAGTATCCTGCCATTATCAGCGCCCATCCAATTGGAAGCTGCAAAGAACAGACATCGGGTAGTGTGTATGGTGCCGCCCTGGCAAAAGCTGGCTTTATCGTCATTGCTTTTGATGCCAGTTTTCAGGGAAGCAGCGGTGGAGAACCGCGTTATCTGGAAGATCCAACAATGCGAGTAAAAAACTTCAGCATTGTCGTTGATTACCTTACCACCTTACCTTACGTTGATGCCGGGCGTATTGGTGTACTGGGTATTTGTGGTGGAGGTGGATATGCCATTAATGCCGCAATGACAGAACGTCGAATTAAAGCTATTGGTACTGTCACGGGTGCAAACTACGGGCGTCTTATGCGTGAGGGATTTACAGCGTTTAATCCTATCGGAGCACTCGAAGCGATGGCGCAACAAAGAACAGACGAAGCTAACGGCGCAAAACTTCGCGTAGATGATTTACTCCCCTCTTCTCCGGATGCAGCTCTTGAAGCGGGATTAACAGAAATAGACCTTTTTGAAGCCACAAAATATTATCGTTCGCCACGAGGCTGTGCACCTAATGGGGTAAATCGTTCGCTATTCTCACATCAGACTGTTGCCGTGGGTTGGGATGCATTTCATCTTGCAGAAGTCCTGTTAACTCAACCAATAATGGTTGTGGTGGGCGATAGAGTGGGCGCATTTGGTGCCTACCGTGACGGCTGCGAAATTATTGGCCGCGCTGCCTCAAAACATAAAGAGCTGGTCGTGGTTGAAGGTTATTCACATTACGACCTGTATGATAAGCCAGAACCTGTGAAACAGGCACTCGAAAAATTAATTCCTTTTTATAAAACACATTTGTAATAATCTTACAGGGAGATTCCTTATCTCCCTGACATTTATCCTTTATTGACTACACAACAATAATAAAATTACTCAAAAAGAATTCTATTAAAGGAAAAAAAGCATCAAAAAGTAGCAACTCAACTTATTAAGATTATACGCATTAAAATCAGATAAACATTTGAGGTATTGTTATGACAAATAAACACCCATCATTGTTTTCTCCTTTTATGCTGACAGAAAAAATAAAGCTACGTAATCGTATCGTTATGGCTCCTATGACAACCTGGTCAGCTAATCCTGATGGAACCATCTCTGAGCAAGAACTCGAATTTTATAAACGTCGCTCACAAAATGTTGGTTTAGTAATAACAGGATGCACCTATGTCACGCCAAGCGGCATTGGGTTTACTCATGAATTTGCCGCGTATGACGACCGTTTCATTAACAGCCTTGAAAAGTTAGCAGCTGCAGCCAAAAGTGGCGGTGCTCCGGCTATTTTGCAGATTTTCCACGCTGGTAATAAAGCCATCCCGGAGCTTGTGCCAAATAACGATGTTATTAGTGCCAGCGCATCAAGCGTAAAATCTGGTGACTTTATGAAGAGAGTGGTACAAAGCAGGGAAATGACTGAAAACGAAATTCAGGAAACCATTAGAGCATTCGGAGATGTCACAAAAAGGGCGATTAAAGCAGGTTTTGATGGCGTTGAACTTCATGGTGCGCACGGATTCCTTCTGCAGAATTTCTTCTCCCCTCTATTTAACCAGCGTAATGACCGATGGGGAGGAGATCTTGAAGGACGTATGCGCTTCCCGCTGGCCGTATTACAGGAAGTAAAAAATGTAGTCTATGAATATGCGACAAAGCGCTTTGCTATCGGTTACAGAATATCTCCTGAAGAATCTGTAACAGGGGGGCTGCGGATAGAGGATACTTATAAACTCCTTGATCGACTCATTTCATCCGGTATTTCGTATATACATACCTCGCTGGTCAGTATTAACGATAGCTACCCTGTTGAGTCGCCAAATGGCCCCCGAACTATTGAATTGATTTTAAATCATATTGCAGGCAGAGTGCCGGTAATCGCTGCAGGTAAAATACGCACACCGTCTCAGGCTCAAGAAGCAATTTCCGCTGGCCTGCCACTTGTTGCGATCGGTAAAGGGCTGGTGATAAATCCAGAATGGGTGACTTTAGCTGAATCAGGTAGAAGCCATGAAATTCAAACAACCCTTAATCCACAACTTGTTCCTGAATTAACCATTCCGGATAAACTATGGGATCAAATTCAGGCATCGAAAGGAACTGGCTGGTTTCCGTTAATGGATTAAATATCTATTACTCTCCCGAGAGTAAAACTATTAAACCAATGAGTAACCGATACAGCCTCGCAAATTCTTTCAGATAATTAACTCGTCACTGCGGCACGTTCTCTCGTAAGGCGTGCCTGCTGTGTAATCCAGTATGTATCCGGCATAGTTGACGGTTTAATAGAACTCAATTCCTCTCCCAGGTCACCAACAACGATATCTTGTATAACACCCCAGGAGATACGACATTATGATGAGATGCGATATGCTCCTCAGCGCCAATCAACGCCCGGGCTGGGCCAGTTTTGAGATCAGACTCATTCCCGGACTGACTTCAGGCGACATATATCAATGACGTTGGGGCAATAAAAGATAGCCGATGTAATACATCTATTCAAATTTGTGATACATGTCAAAAAATTGGTTGACCAAACTCGTTATTTATATAAGGGCACTTACGAAGTGCACTCTTTTTTAAAGCGAGGAAGTACCAATGAAAGAGAATAAAGTACAACAAATCAGTCATAAACTGATTAATATCGTTGTTTTTGTCGCAATTGTAGAATACGCCTATTTATTTCTCCATTTCTATTAATAACGGCAATAAACTGTTCACTTCAGTGATATTAAAAAATATGCATCCTCTCCCTTTTTTGTAAGTAATTATTATATCCGTGGGAGAGGAATACACGCTGTCCGGCAATCAAACTGCGATAAATCATCGGCCAGTAAAATGGAGATAGCCTCCATTCTCGAAAAATTCATACTCTCAGCGAAACCATCACTCATCAAGGCGTTTATGGGAGCGTCGCCAATGGCTGCTAACAATGCCAGACTTCCCCGTTGCCGAAATTCCACATACCACAAATGGTCACAGGGATTGGGTGTTGAAATGATCCGGATGAGCATGTATCTTTATGGTTATGTTATAACATAACAGGTAAAAATGATGAAGCCCAATATCCATCCTGAGTATCGTACTGTGGTGTTCCACGACACCAGTGTTGATGAGTACTTTAAAATCGGCTCGACTATCAAAACAGACCGTGAGATTGAGCTGGATGGCGTAACGTATCCGTACGTGACAATTGATGTCTCTTCTAAATCGCACCCGTTCTATACAGGGAAGCTGAGAACAGTGGCATCAGAAGGAAATGTTGCACGATTCACCCAACGTTTTGGTCGTTTTGTTAGCACGAAAAAGGGGGCATGATGAAAGTCCTTAACTCTCTGCGTACCGCAAAAGAACGCCATCCAGACTGTCAGATTGTGAAGCGAAAAGGACGGCTATATGTGATTTGTAAATCTAATCCACGTTTTAAGGCCGTTCAGGGTCGTAAGAAAAAACGTTGATTCAAAATTCGACGAATTAACGATATTTGTCTGATTAATAATCAGACCGGATTAATGTTGGTGTATTTATTACACCAGCATTAATTTTCCTGGGGATGTATCTTCCTGTTCATTTAAGGTCAACTGCCTGACGTTTCTCTCCGAATATTCCATTATATTAATGTTGACTTGTTGACCAGGTGCGCCCTGTATGCTGGCATCAACTCTCTTTTAGACTGAACACGCCACTCAGTTTCCTCCCTTTGCGACGCAGCCTGCATTTACACTCAAACGGTTAAGATGATAAATGTGGTAAATCTGTTGGTACTGACATAAAAACGTTTACGCCACAGGAACGGCCTGATCCACCGGTAACCCCATCGCCGACGTTCGAGTGCCAGTTAGAGTAACGCGCACAGATGACTGAATGCAGTGCCCTGGCAAAGAGGCCATCGTTCCTGTGACAACTGGCAGTCTTCGTTTAACTTCACTTAATTTGGCTCTTAGGGGGCTTACCGGACAGATGACGTACTTACACCTGTTTAATTTTTCATCACTTATTGGGATGAACACCCATAACCATTTTGTGCGGCATGTTAATCCATTAAAACACCTTACTGATTGGCAAATCATCTTTAATTATAACTCATGATAGTTTTATATTCTATTTCTTATCATTTAAACTTGTTTTTTTACTAGTCCATTACACAACACATTAAGACTATTCCTAACACCTCAGGGCAAAGTTCCTGGCTAATATAAAATGCAAGTAAGAATTGAACGTTATATTGCCAATAACCTTATGAAACTGAATGTCTTTTTCTTCTTATCAAAAAAGCAATATTTTCATTTTTTGTAAATATTGACTTAACCATGGAATTCCTTTTCTGTTCACATATTGACACTCATCAGGAAAAAAACATAAATTTAAACCTAATCGAAATAATTAAAACTTAATCTCGTTTAACCTATATTGATATGTGCTACGTATCTTATTTACTTCCGATTTACTAAAGAAACTGAATGTACCTGTAAAAATTACAGGTTTGGAAAGTAGTGACATGGCAAAATGATTACAGCAGGGACTATGAGGTTAAAAATCATATGGAATGTCAAAACCGTTCTGATAAATACATCTGGTCTCCCCATGACGCCTACTTCTATAAAGGACTATCTGAACTGATTGTGGATATCGACAGATTAATTTATCTATCGCTGGAGAAAATCAGAAAAGATTTCGTGTTTATCAATCTCAATACGGATTCTTTAACTGAGTTTATAAACCGTGATAATGAGTGGTTATCCGCGGTAAAGGGGAAACAGGTCGTATTGATTGCGGCCAGAAAGTCAGAAGCCTTAGCAAATTATTGGTATTACAACAGCAATATTAGGGGCGTGGTATACGCTGGACTGAGTCGTGATATTAGAAAAGAACTGGCCTATGTGATTAATGGCAGGTTCCTGAGAAAAGATATTAAGAAAGATAAAATCACTGACCGGGAAATGGAAATTATCCGCATGACGGCTCAGGGAATGCTGCCTAAATCGATTGCCAGAATTGAAAATTGTAGTGTGAAGACAGTGTATACCCATCGGCGTAATGCTGAGGCCAAGCTGTACTCAAAAATATATAAGTTGGTTCCGTAAACTCCAGGCAAGTTAGTTTTAAAAAATGACTCACAGGGACATCACGTCCTCAATTCAACTCGGGAAGAAAAGCAATGAAAAAAAAGGTTCTGGCAATAGCTCTGGTAACGGTGTTTACCGGTACAGGTGTGGCGCAGGCTGCTGACGTAACAGCTCAGGCTGTAGCGACCTGGTCAGCAACAGCCAAAAAAGACACCACCAGTAAGCTGGTTGTGACGCCACTCGGTAGCCTGGCGTTCCAGTATGCCGAAGGCATTAAAGGTTTTAACTCACAGAAAGGTCTATTTGACGTGGCTATCGAGGGTGACTCAACGGCTACCGCCTTTAAACTGACCTCACGTCTTATCACCAACACCTTAACCCAGTTGGATACCTCAGGTTCCACACTGAATGTGGGCGTGGATTATAACGGCGCGGCAGTCGAAAAAACTGGCGATACCGTGATGATCGATACCGCCAACGGCGTACTGGGCGGCAACCTTAGCCCACTGGCTAACGGTTACAATGCCAGCAATCGTACCACCGCACAGGATGGTTTCACTTTCTCCATCATCAGCGGCACCACCAATGGTACCACCGCAGTAACCGATTACAGCACTCTACCGGAAGGCATCTGGAGCGGCGACGTTAGCGTACAGTTCGACGCGACCTGGACCAGTTAATCTCTCTGATGTACCAGCAGGGGTAGCCCCCCTGCTTTATTCCTGGACGGAATTGTTATGAAAAAGCACCTTCTGCCTCTCGCTCTGCTGTTTTCCGGAATATCTCCGGCCCAGGCGCTGGATGTCGGCGATATATCATCGTTTATGAACAGTGACAGCAGCACGCTGAGCAAAACGATCCAAAACAGTACCGACAGTGGCCGCCTCATCAATATCCGTCTCGAACGGCTCTCTTCACCGCTTGACGACGGGCAGGTTATCGCAATGGACAAGCCGGATGAGTTGCTACTCACTCCCGCTAGCTTGCTGCTACCCGCCCAAGCCAGCGAAGTGATCCGCTTCTTCTATAAGGGACCAGCAGATGAAAAAGAGCGCTACTACCGCATTGTCTGGTTCGATCAGGCCCTCAGTGATGCGCAGCGCGATAATGCCAACCGCAGCGCTGTAGCCACTGCTTCCGCCCGCATCGGCACCATTCTGGTCGTCGCCCCCCGCCAGGCGAACTACCGCTTTCAGTACGCCAACGGCTCCCTGACAAATACAGGAAATGCGACGCTGCGGATCCTCGCCTACGGCCCCTGCCTGAAAGCCGCCAATGGTAAGGAGTGTAAAGAGAATTACTACCTGATGCCGGGCAAGTCGCGTCGTTTTACCCGCGTGGACACGGCGGATAACAAAGGACGGGTTGCACTTTGGCAGGGTGATAAGTTCATTCCCGTGAAATAGATAGCTGTGCAGATGGATAACGACAATGCCTTTACGACGGTTCTCCCCAGGACTGAAAGCCCAGTTTGCCTTCGGCATGGTCTTTTTGTTCGTTCAGCCCGATGCCAGCGCTGCTGACATAAGTGCGCAGCAAATAGGTGGGGTGATTATTCCGCAGGCCTTCAGTCAGGCGCTCCAGGACGGCATGAGCGTCCCGCTTTATATTCATCTCGCCGGTAGCCAGGGTCGCCAGGACGATCAGCGAATCGGCAGCGCTTTTATCTGGCTGGATGATGGACAGCTACGCATCCGGAAAATACAGCTGGAAGAGAGTGAAGATAACGCCAGTGTCAGCGAACAAACTCGACAGCAGCTGATGGCTCTGGCGAACGCCCCGTTCAATGAGGCCCTTACCATCCCCCTGACTGACAACGCGCAGCTGGATCTCAGCTTGCGCCAACTGCTGCTGCAGCTAGTGGTCAAGCGCGAAGCGCTGGGCACCGTACTACGCTCACGTAGCGAAGACATCGGGCAGTCCAGTGTTAACACCCTCAGCAGTAATCTGAGCTATAACTTCGGCGTCTATAACAACCAGTTGCGTAACGGCGGGAGCAACACATCCAGCTATCTGTCGCTGAATAACGTTACTGCACTGCGCGAACATCACGTGGTGCTCGACGGCTCGCTGTACGGGATCGGTAGCGGTCAACAGGACAGTGAATTATATAAAGCGATGTATGAACGCGATTTTGCCGGTCACCGATTTGCCGGTGGAATGCTCGACACCTGGAACTTGCAGTCCTTAGGGCCGATGACCGCCATTTCAGCAGGGAAGATTTACGGCCTTTCCTGGGGAAACCAGGCCAGCTCCACCATCTTCGACAGCAGCCAGTCAGCCACGCCAGTGATCGCCTTTTTACCGGCGGCGGGCGAAGTACATCTCACCCGTGATGGGCGGCTATTAAGCGTTCAGAACTTCACCATGGGCAATCATGAAGTGGATACCCGAGGTCTACCGTACGGTATTTACGATGTGGAAGTTGAGGTGATCGTTAACGGTCGCGTGATCAGCAAACGCACTCAACGGGTCAATAAGCTGTTTAGCCGGGGGCGCGGCGTCGGTGCACCACTGGCGTGGCAGATATGGGGCGGTAGCTTTCATATGGATCGCTGGTCGGAAAACGGGAAAAAGACGCGACCAGCTAAAGAGAGTTGGCTGGCAGGTGCCTCGACCTCCGGCTCACTGAGTACGCTTAGCTGGGCGGCAACGGGATATGGATACGATAATCAGGCAGTGGGCGAAACCCGTCTGACGCTGCCGCTTGGGGGGGCGATCAACGTTAACCTGCAAAACATGCTGGCCAGTGACAGCTCATGGAGCAACATCGCCAGCATCAGCGCCACTCTACCTGGAGGCTTCAGTTCGCTGTGGGTTAACCAGGAAAAAACCCGCATTGGCAATCAATTGCGACGTAGCGATGCCGACAACCGTGCAATCGGCGGCACACTCAACCTGAACTCACTGTGGTCGAAGCTGGGCACATTCAGCATCAGCTACAATGATGACCGCCGTTACAACAGCCATTATTACACGGCAGATTACTATCAAAATGTCTACAGCGGTCCCTTTGGTTCGCTTGGCCTGCGGGCCGGTATTCAGCGCTATAACAACGGCGACAGCAGCGCCAATACAGGGAAATATATCGCTCTCGATCTCTCGCTACCACTGGGCAACTGGTTTAGCGCAGGGATGACCCATCAAAACGGCTACACCATGGCAAACCTGTCAGCACGCAAACAGTTTGATGAAGGAACCATTCGCACTGTTGGTGCCAATCTGTCACGAGCCATCTCCGGCGATACCGGTGATGACAAAACCCTCAGCGGTGGGGCGTATGCACAGTTCGACGCTCGTTACGCCAGCGGAACGCTGAACGTCAATAGCGCGGCGGACGGCTACATCAATACCAATTTGACCGCCAACGGCAGCGTCGGCTGGCAAGGTAAAAACATCGCTGCCAGCGGGCGGACCGATGGCAATGCTGGGGTGATATTCGACACTGGCCTGGAGAACGATGGTCAGATCAGCGCCAAAATCAACGGGCGGATTTTCCCGCTTAACGGCAAGCGTAACTATCTCCCGCTCTCTCCCTATGGAAGATATGAGGTGGAGTTACAGAACAGCAAAAACTCACTCGACAGTTACGATATCGTCAGCGGTCGCAAAAGCCATCTGACTCTCTATCCAGGCAATGTCGCTGTCATTGAGCCAGAGGTGAAGCAGATGGTTACCGTCTCCGGTCGTATCCGTGCGGAAGACGGCACACTGCTGGCTAACGCACGGATTAACAACCATATCGGCCGAACCCGAACCGATGAAAACGGCGAGTTTGTCATGGACGTGGATAAGAAATACCCCACTATCGATTTTCGCTACAGTGGCAATAAAACCTGCGAAGTGGCACTGGAACTCAACCAGGCGCGCGGTGCCGTCTGGGTCGGTGATGTGGTCTGCAGCGGCCTCTCATCGTGGGCGGCGGTGACGCAGACAGGAGAAGAGAATGAGAGTTAACCTACTGATAGCGATGATAATCGTTGCGCTAATCTGGCCTGCAACCGCGCTCAGAGCGGCAGTGAGCAAAACCACCTGGGCGGATGCTCCGGCACGCGAGTTTGTGTTTGTCGAAAACAACTCAGACGACAACTTTTTCGTCACTCCTGGCGGGGCGCTGGATCCGCGCCTGACCGGTGCCAACCGCTGGACCGGTTTAAAATACAATGGTTCAGGAACCATCTATCAGCAAAGCCTCGGCTACATTGATAACGGTTACAACACCGGCCTTTATACCAACTGGAAGTTTGATATGTGGCTGGAAAATTCACCAGTTTCATCTCCTTTAACTGGCTTGCGCTGCATCAACTGGTACGCTGGGTGTAATATGACCACCAGTCTTATCCTGCCGCAAACCACCGACGCCAGTGGATTTTATGGCGCGACGGTGACCAGCGGCGGCGCGAAGTGGATGCACGGCATGTTGTCAGACGCCTTTTACCAGTATCTGCAACAAATGCCCGTCGGCAGCAGCTTTACAATGACCATCAATGCCTGCCAGACCTCTGTGAACTATGACGCCAGCAGCGGCGCACGCTGTAAGGATCAGGCCTCCGGCAACTGGTATGTTCGCAACGTCACCCATACGAAAGCAGCAAATCTACGGTTGATAAATACCCACTCGCTGGCGGAGGTGTTTATCAACAGCGACGGAGTACCGACTCTGGGCGAAGGGAACGCCGACTGCCGGACGCAAACCATCGGCAGCCGTTCAGGATTAAGTTGTAAGATGGTTAACTATACCCTGCAAACAAACGGACTCAGCAACACCTCAATCCATATATTCCCGGCGATCGCCAACTCGTCGTTAGCCTCGGCCGTCGGGGCGTACGATATGCAGTTCAGTCTGAATGGCAGTTCATGGAAACCGGTGAGCAATACTGCCTATTACTACACCTTCAACGAGATGAAGAGCGCAGACTCGATCTATGTTTTCTTCTCGAGCAACTTCTTTAAGCAGATGGTGAACCTCGGGATCAGCGATATCAACACCAAAGATCTATTCAACTTTCGCTTTCAGAACACCACATCACCGGAGTCTGGCTGGTATGAATTTTCTACCTCCAACACGCTGATTATCAAACCCCGTGATTTCAGCATCAGTATTATCTCCGATGAATATACTCAGACACCGTCGCGGGAGGGATATGTTGGCAGCGGCGAGTCGGCACTCGATTTCGGCTATATCGTAACCACCAGCGGTAAAACAGCTGCCGACGAAGTGCTGATCAAGGTGACCGGACCCGCGCAGGTGATTGGCGGGCGCTCCTATTGTGTCTTCAGCTCCGATGATGGTAAGGCGAAAGTACCGTTCCCGGCGACGCTTTCCTTTATTACCCGCAGCGGAGCTACAAAAACCTACGATGCCGGGTGCGATGATAGCTGGCGGGATATGACCGATGCGCTGTGGCTGACCACACCGTGGACTGATATCTCTGGCGAAGTGGGGCAGATGGATAAGACCACAGTCAAATTTTCGATTCCAATGGATAACGCCATTTCGCTGCGTACGGTAGATGATAACGGCTGGTTTGGCGAAGTCAGCGCTTCAGGAGAGATTCATGTTCAGGCGACGTGGCGTAACATTAACTAAGGCCCTGCTGACAGTGGTCTGTATGCTGGCGGCACCTTTGACACAGGCGATTTCGGTCGGCAATCTGACTTTTTCACTGCCGTCCGAGACTGACTTTGTCAGCAAACGTGTAGTGAATAACAACAAAAGCGCACGGATATACCGTATTGCCATCAGTGCTATTGATAGCCCGGGCAGCAGTGAATTGCGCACCCGACCGGTGGATGGTGAACTGCTTTTCGCCCCCCGCCAGCTGGCGTTGCAGGCTGGTGAGAGCGAGTATTTTAAATTTTACTATCATGGTCCACGGGATAACCGCGAGCGCTACTACCGGGTCTCATTTCGCGAGGTCCCCACTCGTAACCAGACAAGACGTAGCCCAACCGGCGGCGAGGTCAGCACGGAGCCGGTGGTGGTGATAGATACCATTCTGGTAGTACGACCACGTCAGGTTCAGTTTAAATGGTCCTTCGACCAGGTGACAGGAACGGTAAGTAACACTGGCAACACATGGTTTAAGCTACTGATTAAGCCAGGATGTGATTCGACCGAAGAGGAAGGCGATGCCTGGTATCTACGTCCGGGAGACGTGGTTCATCAGCCTGAGTTACGTCAGCCGGGGAATCATTATCTGGTCTATAACGACAAATTCATTAAGATTAGCGATTCCTGTCCTGCTAAGCCCCCTTCGGCGGACTAAGACTTATCCATCGGACGAGGGAAGAATTCCACCTCAGAGACTCAAATAATCGATTAAATGATGTGGAAGCGATCGTCAATGTCACCTGTAACGATGGGCTTTCTCATATGTACACCATAGTGTTCAGGAGACACGGAAAGGTACCAGGCAGCCTGCTAACGAGTGGTTTATTCACGAATTAGTACGTAAAATCGGTAACGGCTGGAAATCATTCAATACTCACACTATCGAAAGTTCCCCAGCCAACCGCGGTACGTTCTTACATACGATGTACCGCTGTTCTCTTTACGATTTATAGCTGTACTGGTGAATTATGAGCAATCTGAATCCATGCATGACGTGTGGTGCCTGTTGTGCATTTTTCCGCGTCTCTTTTTACTGGGCCGAAGCCGACGATGCTGGCGGTACCATTCCCGCCAGGCTCACTGAACAAATATCCCCTTTTCACCGATGCATGAGCGGTACCAATCAGAAAAACCCCCGATGTATTGCCCTTGCAGGAACACCGGGCAAAAATGCCTGCTGCACGATATATAAAAATCGATCGTCCACGTGCAGAGAATTCGCCATGTCTGGTGAGAACGGAGTCGTCAATGAGGCTTGCAATCGTGCAAGAGCTAAATACGGGCTGACACCGTTATAAATATGCAATAATTAATTGCACTGCCCCGCCAGCTATAACCGCGGGGCTTCGTTTTTCAGGGATAACAAAACCCGAAACTTCTTCCATCTGCCAGCAACAATGCATCTTCCTCTATAGTGTTCTCCGGATCTACAGCATCCTGAAGTAGCGCGATGTACTCACTGGCTATCTGCTTCAGAAAGTAAAAAGCAATGTTTTTAACCTATAAAAATGGCGCTGCATTTGCGCCATTTTTATTATTCAATGCATTATCTGTTTGAGCCTAAAGGGATCTCAGGGTCTGGCTCATGAGTAATTCTGTTTCGTAAATCTCTGCGAATAATTTCAATGGACCAGAACCAGACTAAATGTCCAAAAATTTCAGAAACATTCTCATACCACGGGAGATCAAACAGAGGTGGCGTCAGTCCCATGAGAGGGAATGAAATCATATGAACAAAAAGTTGGGCTAAAGCACCTGCCAGTAAGCCCTGCCAGAGTTTAATTTTTGGAAATACTTCAGCGACCACACAGTAACCAACGGCAAACACTATCGAAAAGATAATGTGCGTAACGCCAACCCAGTTAAAGACATGCCCGGCAAAGGTATAAACAGCCGCATTGGGATCTGTCAGCCCTAGCCAGTCTCGAAGAAAAATATACGGAGGATTGAGAAAATTACGGGAGCAATCAATTTGCCCAGCAGCCCTGATTAATGATTCCGGGCCACACGCTGCATTAAACATATCCACCGGGCTACGTGGCGGCAATGGAACTTCAGCCCCCCACTTCACAAATGCGGAAACAACGCCAGCAATCAGCCCAATGAATGCAGCAAGACCATAACGTCTGCGGTTCGGTGGAGTTTGTTCAAATATATTCATATCTACCCTGCTTGTACCATTATGTTATACACCTCTTCAGGAGTATTCATAAAACAAGACAAATGTAAAGAACTGTATTGTTTTGTATAACAAGATAGTTTCCTAATCGCCAATGAATATAAGCACCATCATTTCTCCCTATTTTTATGTTAGAAGTGACAAAGATTTGTAGGGTGATGCAGAGCTGACAATCACAGGTTTCCTTATCGGTTTTTGCATCGTACAACTAAAGCAATAAACGAGCTCCCGTCATCGGCGAATATGAATTAATTAGCCGGGCTCATAGCTGCATTCGCGTTTTAAGAATAATCCTCCTGCTCTCACCGACTATGCTTAACGTTTAAAAAAGCATCAGCACTCTCGCAACGCTCTCTTATTTTCCCCTTTAGAATACCGGAGGCCTGGTATGAGCAACCAAGGCGAATACCCCGAAGATAATCGGGTTGGGAAGCACGAGCCGCACGATTTTAGTTTGACCCGTCGCGATCTGATTAAAGTCAGCGCCGCAACGGCGGCGACCGCCGTGGTTTATCCTCATTCTACGCTTGCAGCAAGCGTTCCGGCAGCTACACCCGCGCCAGAGATAATGCCCCTGACACTTAAGGTGAACGGCAAAACCGAGCAGTTGGACGTTGATACCCGAACCACGCTACTGGACGCTTTGCGTGAAAATCTGCATCTGATCGGTACCAAGAAAGGTTGCGATCACGGGCAGTGCGGAGCCTGTACCGTGCTGGTCAATGGTCGCAGGCTTAATGCCTGCCTGACGCTTGCAGTCATGCATCAGGGGGCCGAGATCACCACCATTGAAGGCCTGGGTTCACCAGAGAATCTTCACCCCATGCAGGCGGCCTTTATCAAGCATGATGGCTTCCAGTGCGGCTACTGCACCTCCGGGCAAATTTGCTCATCAGTAGCGGTGCTAAAAGAGATTCAGGACGGCATTCCCAGTCACGTCACGGTCGATTTGGTTTCCCCTCCAGAAAGAACTGCCGATGAGATCCGTGAACGTATGAGCGGCAACATCTGTCGCTGTGGTGCATACGCTAACATCCTTGCCGCCATTGAAGATGCTGCGGGGGAGATAAAATCATGAAGGCGTTTACCTATGAACGAGTGAACACCCCGGCCGAGGCGGCACTTAGCGCTCAGCGCGTACCCGGCGCAAAATTTATCGCTGACGGGACCAATCTGCTGGACCTGATGAAGCTGGAAATTGAAACGCCAACCCACCTTATCGATGTGAACGGGCTCGGGCTCGATAAGATTGAAGTGACCGACGCGGGTGGGCTGCGCATCGGCGCACTGGTATGGAACACCGACCTGGCAGCTCACGAGCGCGTGCGTCGTGATTACGCGGTACTCTCCCGCGCCCTGCTCGCTGGCGCGTCTGGTCAGTTACGTAATCAGGCAACCACCGCAGGTAATCTGCTCCAGCGCACGCGCTGCCCCTATTTTTACGACACCAATCAGCCCTGCAATAAGCGCCTGCCCGGGAGCGGCTGCGCGGCACTTGAAGGCTTTAGCCGTCAGCACGCGGTGGTAGGCGTAAGCGAAGCCTGCATTGCCACCCATCCGAGCGATATGGCGGTCGCAATGCGGTTGCTGGATGCGGTGGTGGAAACCATCACGCCGGAGGGAAAGACTCGCAGTATCACACTGGCTGATTTTTATCACCCTCCGGGAAAAACGCCGCACATTGAAACCGCCCTGCTTCCCGGTGAGCTTATCGTTGCGGTGACGTTACCTCCGCCGCTCGGCGGAAAACATATTTACCGTAAGGTGCGCGATCGCGCCTCCTACGCCTTTGCCCTGGTATCGGTCGCAGCGATTATTCAGCCTAACGGCAGCGGGCGCGTCGCGCTGGGCGGAGTAGCACATAAGCCCTGGCGCATTGAGGCTGCGGATGCTCAGCTATCCCAGGGGGCGCAGGCCGTGTATGACGCGCTGTTCGCCAGCGCCCATCCCACCACTGAAAACACCTTTAAACTCCTGTTGGCGAAGCGAACGCTTGCCTCCGTACTGGCTGAAGCGAGGGCACAGGCATGAAATTTGATAAACCCGCAGGGGAAAACCCGATTGATCAGCTGAAGGTTGTCGGTCGTCCCCATGACCGCATCGACGGACCGCTGAAAACTACCGGCACGGCACGCTACGCCTACGAATGGCATGAAGAAGCCCCCAACGCCGCCTATGGTTATATCGTCGGTTCCGCCATTGCCAAAGGATGCCTCACCGCCCTCGATACGGACGCCGCGCAAAAAGCGCCGGGCGTACTGGCTGTCATTACCGCCAGTAACGCCGGGGCACTCGGCAAAGGCGACAAAAACACCGCCAGGCTGTTAGGCGGCCCCACTATTGAGCACTATCATCAGGCCATTGCGCTGGTAGTGGCCGAGACCTTCGAACAGGCACGAGCGGCGGCCTCGCTGGTGCAGGCGCACTATCGCCGTAATAAAGGAGCTTACTCCCTGGCGGACGAGAAACAGGCCGTCAGTCAGCCGCCGGAAGACACGCCCGATAAAAATGTTGGTGACTTTGACGGGGCTTTCACCTCCGCTGCGGTGAAGATTGATGCTACCTACACGACCCCGGACCAGAGCCATATGGCGATGGAACCGCATGCCTCGATGGCCGTCTGGGATGGAAATAAGCTTACCCTCTGGACCTCAAATCAGATGATTGACTGGTGCCGCACCGATCTGGCAAAAACGCTGAAAGTGCCCGTGGAGAATGTGCGTATTATCTCCCCGTATATCGGTGGAGGGTTTGGCGGCAAGCTGTTCCTGAGAAGCGATGCGCTGCTGGCGGCCCTCGCCGCCCGTGCGGTGAAACGTCCGGTTAAAGTGATGCTCCCCCGCCCCACTATTCCCAATAACACAACGCACCGCCCCGCCACCCTTCAGCACCTGCGTATCGGTGCCGACCAGAGCGGGAAAATCACTGCTATCTCACATGAAAGCTGGTCCGGAAACCTGCCCGGCGGCACGCCGGAAACGGCGGTACAGCAAAGCGAATTTCTTTACGCAGGGGCGAATCGTCATACAGGCCTGCGGCTCGCCACGCTTGATTTGCCGGAAGGGAACGCCATGCGTGCGCCCGGCGAAGCCCCCGGTCTGATGGCGCTCGAAATCGCGATCGACGAACTGGCGGAAAAAGCGGGCATCGATCCCGTCGAGTTTCGCATCCTGAATGACACTCAGGTTGACCCCGCCGACCCGACGCGCCGCTTCTCTCGCCGTCAGCTTATCGAGTGCTTGCGCACCGGAGCGGATAAATTTGGCTGGAAGCAGCGCAACGCCACACCCGGACAGGTACGCGACGGGGAGTGGCTAGTCGGCCACGGTGTTGCGGCGGGCTTTCGCAATAATCTGCTGGAAAAATCGGGTGCGCGGGTTCACCTGGAGCAAAACGGCACCGTTACCGTGGAAACGGACATGACCGATATTGGCACTGGCAGCTACACCATTCTGGCCCAGACGGCAGCGGAAATGCTTGGCGTACCGCTGGAGCAGGTTGCGGTTCACCTCGGCGATTCCAGTTTCCCGGTTTCTGCGGGTTCTGGTGGACAATGGGGCGCGAATACCTCCACCTCCGGCGTTTACGCCGCCTGTGTGAAGCTTCGCGAAATGATTGCCTCGGCAGTCGGGTTTGATCCTGAGCAGTCGCAGTTTGCCGACGGCAAGATTACCAACGGTACCCGAAGCGCCATGCTACATGAGGCCACCGCAGGCGGCAGACTGACAGCGGAAGAGAGCATTGAATTCGGAACACTGAGCAAGGAGTACCAGCAATCGACCTTTGCCGGGCATTTTGTGGAGGTCGGCGTGCATAGCGCGACGGGAGAAGTTCGGGTCCGGCGTATGCTCGCCGTGTGCGCAGCGGGGCGCATTCTGAATCCGAAAACTGCACGCAGCCAGGTCATTGGCGCGATGACTATGGGCATGGGCGCGGCACTGATGGAGGAGCTGGCGGTAGATGACCGTTTGGGCTACTTCGTTAATCACGATATGGCGGGGTATGAGGTGCCGGTTCATGCGGATATCCCAAAACAGGAGGTGATTTTCCTGGATGATACCGACCCCATCTCCTCCCCGATGAAGGCCAAAGGTGTCGGTGAGCTGGGCCTGTGCGGCGTGAGCGCGGCTATCGCCAACGCGGTGTATAACGCCACCGGTATTCGGGTACGGGATTATCCCATCACTCTGGATAAGCTGCTCGATAAGCTGCCGGATGTGGTTTAAGGAGGAACAATGTCATACTCGCTTTTTGACAAAGACGAGCACTGGCATAAGCCAGAGCAGGCGTTTCTCACCGATGACCACCGGACCATTCTGCGCTTCGCCGTAGAGGCGCTAATGTCCGGTAAAGGAGCGGTGCTGGTGACGCTGGTGGAAATACGCGGCGGCGCAGCGCGCCCGCTCGGGGCTCAGATGGTGGTGCGCGAAGATGGTCGTTATTGCGGTTTTGTCTCTGGCGGCTGCGTGGAGGCCGCAGCCGCTTTTGAAGCGCTGGAGATGATGGGCTCAGGCCGCGATCGCGAAATTCGCTATGGCGAAGGTTCGCCGTGGTTTGACATCGTTCTGCCCTGCGGCGGTGGGATCACGCTGACGCTCCATAAACTACGCTCGGCACAGCCTCTGCTCGCCGTGCTGAACCGCCTGGAACAGAGAAAACCGGCGGGTCTGCGCTACGATCCGCAAGCACAATCGTTGGTGTGCCTGCCCACGCAAACCCGGACGGGCTGGAATCTCAATGGCTTTGAGGTGGGGTTCAGGCCATGCGTCAGGCTGATGATTTACGGACGTTCTCTTGAGGCGCAGGCAACCGCGAGTCTTGCAGCAGCCACAGGCTATGACAGCCATATCTTCGATCTTTTTCCGGCCTCAGCCAGCGCTCAGATCGATACCGATACGGCGGTCATTTTGCTGTGCCATGATCTCAACCGGGAGCTGCCAGTGTTGCAGGCCGCGCGAGAAGCAAAACCCTTTTATCTCGGCGCATTGGGCAGCTATCGAACCCACACTTTACGTCTGCAAAAGCTCCACGAGCTGGGATGGTCCAGGGAGGAGACAGCGCAAATCCGGGCACCCGTCGGGATATTCCCCAAAGCCCGGGATGCGCATACTCTGGCACTCTCCGTGCTGGCAGAAGTCGCCGCTGTACGTCTCCGTCAGGAGGATTCATGCCTGCCTCCATCGTCCTGATCCTCGCGGCGGGGCGTGGGGAGCGCTTCCTCACCTCCGGGGGAAATACCCATAAATTAAGAGAAAAATCTGCAGTAGCCGTTTAAGAAAATCACCTAAATCGTTTAAAAGAGCGCCCAACCCATAGAGGGCGCTTATCGCCTTGTGTAACTTATTCAGCAACGCGCGCCTCGCCGGACTAAAGCGCACCGGCCTTCTGGCGTGCGGTAACAAAGGTCAGTACGCCAGCGCAAAGGAGCAGCACGCTACTCATAGCAAACGTGCTCTGCCAGCCAAGGCGGTCAAACACAATGCCTCCTGCCGTTGATCCAAGGGCGATGGCGAGCTGAATCACCGCGACCATGAGCCCGCCTCCAGCTTCGGCGTTGTCAGGCAACGTACGCGCAATCCATGTCCACCATCCGGTTGGCGCGGCGGTGGCCAGCATGCCCCAGAGTCCTAACAGCAGCGAGACCGTCCAGACGTGATGCCCGGTAAGCATCAGACCGATGGCAATGACGGCCATCAGTCCGGGTATGGCCATCAGCGTGGGGTAGAATTTTCTGTTGAGAAATGCCGAAACAACCAGCGTGCCAATAAAACCGGCCACGCCGATAATCAGCAAAATCGACGACAAGCCTAAGGAATTAACCCGTGTCACCGACTCCAGAAACGGGCGCACATAGGTGAATAGTGCAAACTGCCCCATGAAAAACAGGCCGCAGGCTATCATGCCGACCACAACCATGCGGCGGCTAAATAAGCGGAATACCGCGCCACATGACGTGTGGCTTTTATTCGCATCCATGCTTGGCAGACTAATGCATTGCCAGATAAAGGCGACAACCGCGATAGGCACCAGGCACAAGAAAGCGCCTCGCCATCCGACCGTAGCCCCCAGATAGCTTCCCAGCGGTGCGGCCACGGCCGTCGCCAGCGCATTACCGGCGTTGAAAATCGCCAGCGCACGCGTAACCTGATGCTGCGGTACCAGACGAATAGCCGTTGCCGCTGACATCGACCAGAATCCGCCAATGGCCACACCAATCATCGCACGACCGACCATATACATCAGATAACTGGAAGCCAGCGCAATAATAAGCCCCGATACGGCCATCAGAACCGTCATCCCCAGCAGCAGGAACTTACGATTCATCTTTCCAGCTAGCGTTGAAAGCGTCAGGCTGGTCAGAACCGCCAGCGCGCCGGAGATAGCAATCCCCTGCCCTGCCAGCCCCTCCGTCACGCCTAAATCGCGGGTAATCGGCGTGAGCAGGCTGACGGGCATAAATTCAGAAGCAATCAGCACAAACACGCACAGGGTCATGGCAAAAATACCGCCCCAGTATGCGCGCTGATGATGAGGTGATAGTGTTTGGCTTAGTGTCGACATAGTGAAATTTCACAAAGATCAGGATAAAAGCCACCAGCCTATGGCCGATGGCTTTGCATCAATTCAGGAGAGGTTTTATTTCAGTTTGGTCTGGAAAAATTGTTCGAACTTCGCGAAAGGTATTTTTCCGGCCACGTTATCGTACAGGTCCACGTGATTTGCCCCTGGTACCACCACCAACTCTTTGTCTTTACTGCCAACCGCCTTGTAAGCATCTTCAGCAAAATAGCGTGAATGTGCTTTCTCACCGGTCACAATCAGCGTCGGAATGGTGATTTCACTGGCGTAGCTCAACAGCGGCATATTCATAAATGACAGCGGCATCGTTGCCGTCCACGCCCCGGTAGAGTTAACGGAACGTTCGTGGAAGCCGCGCGGCATGCGATAGTAGTCAAAGAACTCTTTCAGTACCGGATGAGGATTTGCCGGCAGCGTTTCTGGCAGAATGCGCTCGCCCGCACTGACCTTGCCGTTGCTATCGACATTAATATCATGACCACCGTGAGCGAACGTTCCGCTCTGCGCATCCTTCCAGCGCTGTTCATTCAGATATTGCAGAACGGCACGACGGTCGGCGGTAGAATAACGGTCTTTGCCATCCCCCACACCATGACCCATCGCCCGGCTCATGTCATACATCACGCTGGTAGCTACCGCTTTAACGCGGGTATCCATCGCCACGTCGTTCAGCGCCATGCCGCCCCAGCCACAAATACCGAGCAGCCCGATACGGTTGCGATCTACCTCTTTTTGCAGCCCTAAGAAATCCACCGCCGCGCTGAAATCTTCAGTGTTGATATCCGGTGAGGCGACGTTTCGCGGATAGCCGCCGCTTTCCCCGGTGTAAGAAGGATCGAACGCCAGGGTAACAAACCCTCGTTCCGCCAGCGTCTGCGCATACAAGCCGCTGGATTGCTCTTTCACCGCGCCAAATGGCCCACTGACCGCAATCGCCGCCAGCTTGCGATCGCCACGGTCTTTAGGCAGGTAAAGATCGCCCACTAAGGTGATGCCATATCGGTTCGGGAACGAGACTTTACGGTTATCGACTTTCTGGCTCTCGGCGAACGTTTTATCCCATTTATCTGTCATGGACACAGGGGCATTAGGATTGGTTGAATCAGCATAACTCATTGTCGTGACTCCACTTAATGATGCGAAAAGCAGCATGGTCGGCATCGCGGTTTTTAGCGTGCGGGTGAAGGCTTTCATAAAAGTCCCCATAAAAAACAACAGAGAGATACAGGTTTCCGACGGACAACGCTGCGGTGCTTTACTTTGATGGGGTCATTATAGTGAGCAGAATTAGTGCTGATTAGGGGGCGATTAATGCTAAGATTAATACCATATTGTTATAAATTAATGCGGAGATTGCCGGCATGAAGGGGGGATGTTTCAATGGCGAAAAGGGAGAACTACAACGAGCTGTACCTGTTTATGCAGGTGGTGCGGGAAGGCAGCTTTACCGCAGCGGCTCAGCGGCTGGGTCTTGCTCAGTCAGGAGTCAGCCGTTCTGTTCGCGAGCTTGAAGAAAGGCTGGGCGTCCAGCTGCTAGTGCGCACCACGCGTAAACTGTCGCTGACACAAGCAGGCGAGCAGCTCTACCAGAAGACGGCATCTGGATTTGAAATGTTAGATCTTGGGCTTGCCACGCTGGCGCACTATCGAGAGACGCCCTCCGGCACGGTGCGTATCAATGCCAGCCAGCACGCGATTGATAAATGCCTGCTGCCAAAGCTGGCGGTATTTAAACAGAGATATCCTGATATCCGGCTTGAACTGATAAATGAGAGCCGGTTCGTCGATATCATCGAGGAAAGATTCGATGCAGGTGTCCGCCTGGGGCCTGAAGTCGGCCAGGGTATGGTCGCGGTACGCATCACGCCCGATATGGAGATGGCAATTGTGGGGACTCCGGAACATTTTCGTCGCTATGGTTTTCCGCAAACCCCGGCGGATTTAAAGGCGCATCCCTGTATCGCCTATCAGTTTGCCGACGGCAGCGTATACCAGTGGGAACTCAATCAGGATGATAAAAAAATCACTCATCGCCCTGAAGGGCAATGGGCCTTATCCGACAGCTATATGGAAGCAGAAGCAGCCCGGCTGGGCCTCGGATTGGCCTATGTTCCTGTTGAACTGGTCGCGGATGATTTAGAACACGGTAAGCTTATCAGGGTGTTGCAGCGTTACAGCCTGCGAATGGAGGGATTGTTTCTCTATTACCCTCATCGCAACGTCTCCCCCGCCCTGCGGATGGTCATTGATACATTGAAAATCTGAACGTTAATAACGACCGACTCTTCACTGTGCAAAATTGTGTCAGGTAGTCCCTCTGCGTTCAATTCCAGGGTCTGCTTTGAGCGAGAAAGAGGGGACTATCCAGCAATGGAGATCACCCAAAAGAAAAAACCACCTGGCTCCCTCGACAACCTTCATCCGGGCATTTAGCCTCAATCAACATTTTTATATCTATCAGGTTACTTCATTATGAAAACTGATCATTATCGTTGTTTTTGTTGCAATAGTAGAATACGCGTATTTATTCCTCCATCTCTATTAATAACGGCAATAAACTGTTCACTTCACTGCTATTTAAAATATACATCCTTTTCAAGCTGTTCAGCGGCGTAAGAAAAAGTATTAATTATGAATTCGACGATTTAACCATTTCTGGCTGATTGGTAATCATCTGTGATTAATGCTGGTCTATTGATTACGCCAGCACCCTCTCTAGCTTATTCACCGCCGCCACATACTTCGCCGGATTTTTATCTTTCAGCACCGCCAGATTACGTTGCTTCCAGCGAATAGCCGGAAGATGCTGAATTTCAGGATAGCGATACCGCGACCAGTCAGGGCTGTTTTGCTTAAAACTGAGCAAGAACTCGCGATCCAGATCCGTAAGATGTGACTTCAACGCCTGCGGCAGCAAAGTCGTTACTGACAGCAGCGATTCCAGCGACGTTTCCTGCTGAGTCATCCCCGAAAATTCCTGAGCATACAGCGTCGTGATCCGCTCTGTATCCCAGTTTGGGGCCAGCAACTCGGCAATGGGGCGGGGATGGCCTGCCAGATAACAAAGAAAACCGTCAAAGATCTCCCGCATCAGTCCCGGTTTCTCCAGCATATTCAGCACATCAAACAGATCGCGCGGGTGCTGACGATCAAGCGCTGCGCAGATTTTACCGCCATAAAGATCCGCCAGCGAGACGACACTCATGGTGGTGAAGCCATACTCCATTTCCACACGTTCGCACACAGGCATTTCTGCCGGAGGCAACAACAGCCCGCGCCAGACCGGGCTAACCTCGATCTTAATCTTTGCATCAGCGGTATTCACAATGATGCGCTTTTCATCCGCTTTATTTTCCTGCCGAATCGCGGTGATCCCCGGTCTGCCGTTCAGCGATGCAGTAATCCTCTTCAAAGCGTCGTTGATAGCCGCCAGATCAGTATCGCGATCCGCAAAGCTCTTATACGCCAGATCAATATCCACCGACAGACGGGGAAAATCCTGCACAAACAAATTGATTGCGGTGCCGCCTTTCAACGCGAAACAGGACTCCTTCGCCACATACGGCAGAGCGGCCATCAACAGTTTGACCTGCCGGGCATAGCTATCACGCAGATCCATCTTCGACTCCTTCCGGTTTAAATGCGCGTGGAACAGTAATTTGATAATCCGGCTCCAGCCAGCCGCCGGGTATGATTTGCCGCTTTCCCGTACCTGTTTCTATACCGCTTTGATCAATAAACTGAAAATAAGGGTGTCCATTACGCCGGGCAAGGTAAAGCATCACCCGGTTGGTTTTAACCGAATGACTGGCGCAGAGTAACGCCTGCAATTTACGCGGGCTGAGAAGATTCATCCCCTGAAACAGAGCATCGGCATGTTCGAACGAGATCAACGAAGGAACGCCACAAGCGATCTCATACGCGACCAGTTCCGGGACACTGCCCGCTAACTGCCGGTCACCAATTTTCAGTTCCGTAGTAAATGGCGTTACATCAGCGGTAAGGCCTGACGTATACAGCGTGACAAATGTTGCGGATTGTTCAAAGGCAGAAAACCATCCCGGCAGTTTGACGTAAGCCGGAAGCGCGAGCCAGACCTGCGGCTTACCCTGTTCGGTATAGTGCGCATGACCCTGAAGCGCAAGGCTGGTTAGCCCCGCCACCCGAACAGGCTTTTCCCACTGCGATTGCAGGCAGTAAACCGCATCCACCCAATCCGGTTCACGACCCGTCCGGCAGTATACGCCGTGAGCGATCCGCCTGAGCCAGCCATTCTTCACATAGAGATAAGAGAGCTTACGATCTATGCCGTTGCGGGTAAGCCATGACTGGAGCAGCACCTGGCCGGGTAGCGTGTGCTGCATCAGCCAGTTTAGATAGTTTGGCAACTGTCGCCTCTGAATAGACATTAGTACAAATATTTAAACCAGTGTAGATTCAGGGATACGCCACAGCAAGAAATAGTTTACTTATTCCTCATTTTGTCGACTAAAAATCGACATTAAACAAAAAATTCAAACTTAATCACTTTCGGGAAAAATGTGACAAATATATGCTCGGACTGGTTGCGGGGAGCGTGTAACATGGATACAAATCAAAATTATTGCCAGCCTCACTGATGGATTACTGGTGTCAAGAGCCCCCCTTCGGGCATGAAACGGCTGGCTAATTCTGTACAGACTGTAATCTAAGGACGATAACGCATGACATATCAGGCAATTTTCACTGGCTGGGATGATCTGACGATTGAAGACCTTCTGGTCGCTTACCGGAAAGCAAAAGCCGATAGCTTCTTTGAGAATACATTTCCTGTTGCTATCAAATTTGCCGAGTATGAGCAGGAATTACTTGAAAACCTGCAAAAACTCTTAGATCTTTTGCAGAGCGAAGATGGATTCAGTAGCAATAAGAAGTTGATTGGCAAATTTCGTTTGTTACCGAAAAAATTAACCACAAAGAAAAAACATGAATCCCAAAATGGACACGTCCACTTTTCTAATCCTAAACGAGCAGCCGACCATTTATTTAATAATTTTGATCTGATACCAGAGTTTCGTATTATTGGTGACTTCCCGGTTGATAGTCACATTATCTCTGCACTATGGATTAACATGGTCGGGCATAAATTTGATGCCAGCTTAGATAACTGTTGCTATGGCGCGCGGCTAAAGCGTATTCGTAATGATGAATTATTTAGCAATGAGCAGGATAATCCATTCCATATCAGTGCCGTGGGTTCTTTTAGCCCCTACTTCCAGCCCTACCAAAAATGGCGTGGTGATGGCTTAAAAGCTATACGTGACGAGTTGGAAAAAGATCGTGACATTATCGCCGCCTCACTGGATTTAAAAAGTTACTATCATTTTATTGATCCACTGGCTATAACCTCTGATGATCTCTATAACACACTAAACATAAAACTGACTGAGGATGAAAAAGCGTTTACTGCACAGTTAGCAGTATTCTTAAAGCACTGGTCTGACGGCGCAGCGGCATTTGGAAAGAAAATAGCGTACAAAACACCTGTTATTAATGGTGGTCTGGTCATTGGATTAACAGCCAGTCGGATCATTTCAAATATATTGCTACACCATTGGGATAAATTAGTCATTGAAAAACTATCACCAATTCACTACGGTCGTTATGTCGATGATATGTTCCTTGTAATACGCGATACAGGGACAATTACTAATAATCACGAATTTATGTTATTGCTGCAAGATAGGCTTGGCAATGATTGCGTTTATTTGAAAAACGAGCAAAAACAAATATGGCAAATACAGCAGGGCGAGCATTTCCAGGGTAAGACCACCATCCAGTTACAATCCGATAAGCAAAAACTTTTCGTGCTTCAAGGGAGGGCTGGAATAGACCTGCTCGACAGTATCGAAAAGGAGATCTACGAGCTTTCTAGTGAACACCGCTTGATGCCTTCACCGGATCAACTGGAACACTCCACCGCAGCTAAAGTCCTTTCCGCTGCCGGTAGTGTAGGTGAAAATGCCGATACTCTGCGCCGTGCGGATGGATTAACCATTCGTCGTTTGGGCTGGTCACTGCAATTACGCTACGTTGAAACACTGGCACGAGATCTGCCTCCAAGTGAATGGAAAGAACAGCGGGAAGAGTTTTATCAGTTTGCCTACAACCATATTCTTAGGGCTGATAATCTATTTGCACATTTTAGTTATCTGCCAAGGCTGCTTGGCTTTGCTATCAGTATGAATGAATGGCAGCACGCGGAAAAAATTGTACTTAAAGCTTACGAATCCATCAACCTGTTGGCATCGGTGATTACTTCAGGTAAGGAAGTGAATATAAATGGTTGCAAAACTCGAGCAGTAAATGATCTTTGGCGCTGTATAAAAGGCACATTAAGCTGGCTATTTGTTGATGCAGCGACACGATATTACAGTCCTGACAGATTATTTCTTGATAAACGTTCAAAGAAAGAAGAGTGCCTTGCGGATACATTTTTTAATCATATTTCACAAAGTCTGACGAATCTAAAGGATTTACTGGATCTTCGCTTTGATTCAGCAGATTTTTATTTAAAAGCGCCATTGGTAGCTCGAGCTGATTTAGCAAAGGAACCTTATAAACAGATCGTAAAGAGTCAGTCGGCAGAAAAACTTGTTAATCAGCGTGATAGTAAAAAAGAAGTTAAAATACTGAAATTAATGAGCGACTCATCGCTTATTGATATTGACGTTATTAAGCTATTTTTGAAATCAACCAAGAATACCCGACTGGAAAAAGTGGCTAAAGGAAATCGTAAGAACGAAAGTTACCTACCTTACATTTTCCCTACACGTCCTTTAACACCCGCTGAAATATCAGAACTGGCCCCCGAATGTGTTGGATTACCCTCCACATCCGACAAAAAACCAGATGAGAGACCGTCCACCATTTGGGCAAAATATACTCAAGCATTACGCGGAGTATGGATCAAACCGACGTTGCTAGCATCGGAGCAGGACTCAGATGAAGCGACAAAAAAAGCTCGGCCTAAGAAATTCATTCATATTGGCACAGACAGGAAACATAAAGTTGTCGTTGCGCTAACCAGCATTAAAACAGAGGAGGACGACTGGGCTAAAATGGCCTGCAATAAATCTAACTTGTCCCGTTCAAGGTACCAGCGGATTTCTGAACTGGTTAATGCAACATTGAAACTATCTCCTAAACCTGATTATGTTTTATTCCCTGAGCTTTCAATCCCGTTACGCTGGGTTAACAGTATTGCTGATCGTTTGAGTTCGGCGGGTATCAGTCTAATTGCGGGAACAGAATACCGCCACTTAGACGATAATCAACTGAAGAGTGAGGCCGTACTTGTCCTTTCAGATAACAGACTCGGCTATCCAGCGAGTGTCAAAATATGGCAACCCAAGCTGGAACCCGCCGTAGGTGAAGATGAGGCATTATTTTCAATTTATGGTAAGTCTTGGGATTCGACACTTAATGTTAAACAACGTAAGCCGGTATATATTCATCACGGCGTCAATTTTGGCGTTATGATTTGCTCTGAACTCCAGAATAGTAAAGCGAGGATCCGTTTTCAGGGCGCACTCGATGCATTAATGGTATTGAGCTGGAATAAAGATCTAGATACGTTTGCATCGTTGATTGAATCAGCAGCGCTGGATATTCATGCCTATACTATTTTAGTGAATAACCGAAAATACGGCGATAGTCGCGTACGTTCCCCGGCAAAAGAACCCTTTATGCGTGATATTGCTCGTGTGAAGGGCGGTGATAATGACTTTGTGGTCGCTGCAACGCTGGATATCGACTCGTTAAGGGCATTTCAGAGCAGGGCAAAACGCTGGCCTAAAGGCGGCGATAAATTCAAACCGTTACCTGAAGGATTCCAGTTGGCAAAGAACCGCAAAAAGCTACCGCCAAAATAAGAAACTGATTTTCGCTATTAATAATCAGGGTATTTTTGCGTGAGATGTTGGTAAACATGATGTAGCCCTTGCCACTCATGACCAATCGCAGTATCTTTCTCCCGCGCCTGCAAAATCAGGCGTCGGGATTAGCCTCCTGAAGAAATCTTATCGGCGACACATGACGCGCCAGCGTCTTTTTTTGTGTTGTTCGCACGGTTACATCTCAATGGTGGGCCGGGCGGGGGCGTCGCAAGACGCGCCAGTGTCCGATAAGGCTGGTAAGGCTAACCCTGCCCGGTTCCACCACCCGCGAGATTAGCCTCTCCGGTGGTGGCTTGAACACCCACTTATCGGAGGTTGCCCTATGGCTACAATCCTCACCACTGACAGCGATTTACTCGATCTATTGACCGTCCCCTTCAATGCCACCACGGATTTCACTGTCCTTGCTGACTACTGCGCCCGCTTTGCCGAAACCCTGATTGAAACCGACGATCCAGCGCTACGACTGGCGCTCTGCGGGCGGCTTCACGCGGCTCTTGCGCTACTGCAACCCACACTACACGACCCCATCCCACCGCATCTTACCGAAAGCCTGACCGTGGATACCCTTCCCGCCACACCAGAGCACTTTATTTCCGAACCTGATTCCTTGTGCGAATACTGCCTCGCACTACTCCAGCTTCTGCTGGAACGTCCGGCGGAACCAAAAATGGAGCAAACCCTGACCGGGCTGCTGTGTGAGCTGGTCTGGTATTTCACGGAAGGACTCAAAGCCCCACGCTGGCTGCGTACCGCCGACGGCGTAAAATTTATCAGCGAGGTGGCCGCATGATGCAACAGGACTGGCATTCCGCCGACATTATTGCGGTGCTGAAAAAGCGGGGAACGCCTCTGGCGGCACAGAGAAAAACTCATTGCGGAAGCGCTGTAAATATCGCCAGAAATCATCTGGCCTTCAAGGTACTTTGATAGCAAAGGCAAGCAGGCTGGTTCAGTCCAGTGTTTCTCTTCTTGCATTTTCAGAAATGGGAGGCTGGGAGTCTATCGAAATGGTTCGTCGATATGCTCACCTCGCGCCTAATCACCTTACCGAACACGCACGGCAAATAGACTCAGTCCTGAACCCATCGGTCCCAAATTTGTCCCAGTCAAAAAATAAGGAAGGTACTAATGATGTGTAACTTATTGATTTTAATGGTGCGATAATAGGAGAAAAACACACATCATAAATGCATGATATTTAACCGAATTTACCTATTCCATTTTTACAGATACCCCCAAAAGTACCCCCAACAAATTTTCTATACCATGATTTGTGCAAAAAATTGACTCTCCTGTACTCCCCTATTTTGTGCCCTATTGCCGATGCTACAACTAATGATATAAGTTATTGAAGCAACCTGAGTCCATTACGATAAAAATGATATAAGAAAAGAGTATAATAGTTCAACGTATTTACTATGATAAATGAAGTCGATGTGGCAGTGAAGCTCTGGAATATATTAATAATTTTAAGGGTTGTCATTAGATAACCCCAATTAAAATTGCTTACAACTGGAGTTATCTAACTTTCACTCACTGAATAGTCTCATTATCTTCAGGCTTAGTTATTTCATCTTCTAATTTATCCAACCACGTTATAGCACATTGATTCAAATCGATGATCAGATTTTCCACATACACAATTATTGAATTAAATTTCCTAGGGTTAACACTACTTTTAAACTCCCCATGTCCCAAAGAATTTCTAAGGCCAACAACCTCACCTAGTTGCGATAAATCAAGTAATGAATAATCCAAACCTATAGCATCGAAATTCACCTTGACAACCATTTCATTCACATTGGAAAATGTCATAACTAATTCAGAAACATCGCAATCTGATAATGTGGATTTATTAAACCTGTCAATGTGTTGAATTACCTCACTTGTTAGTTTAAACGCCCCCTTCGTAACTTTCTTTTTTATTTGGGCGCCATTATGGACAATGCTTCGGTGTGAGTCAGCATCATAAATATTTTTTATCATATCTACATACTTGCTATAAAATGGTTCTCGTTGCAACCAAAGTGCTCGAATTTCTGCAGAGTATCTAAATGCCTCTCTATCTGAGAGTTTCAATGTATTTAAGCAAACTGACATTGTTTCAGTAAAAAAACCCTCCCAAGAAGAATAAATCATTGGGACCGATATTATTCTAAACATATCCTCCTTGTCTTTATCACCTGATCTCGACATAAACTCATTAATAGACTTTATGCTCTCAAGGAATCCAAGACTTTCATTTTTCGTCTTTTCCAACATCACCTTGAAATCATCGAAATCTGATATTCTCATTTTATCCAAACACCTTCTTCCCAAGAGCGATTCTTTTCTCTAATTTGGCTTTAGTATTAGATCCAGAACCAGTACAAGCTCTTAATTCTTTGATCTCACCATCCATTAAATAATCAAATCTTTTCGCCACCTCAGCAGGTGTTAAATTATCTACATTACTAAAAATACCAACAGCAACAACATCTAATAAATTAGTACTAAACGGGCCACTTGGAGCACCATCCTTTCTAAATTTAAATGCTTTACCAGATAAACCAGCAATATTTATCAAATCAAAAGTTCTTTTTATTTTTAATTCAAAATTAATATCAATAACATTATGTTCTGCCGCGTAGAACATAAATTCATCCAAAAAGTCAGTTACACTATGGCTAAATTTATCCGCATAAGTCAAAGATGCCATAACTCGTAGCAAAGCTTCCTCAACACCTTGAGATTTTTGGCCATCTTCATTTATTCCAAGAGCTTGAACAATACCATCAATTTCGGCCATCTTACGTAAGCGATCTGCAAATTCATTCCCTGCTAATCTAGCCATGCAATTACGTATTTCCTGGTCACTCAAACGAACACCAGACCTATTCAGTCGTTTAAAAACATTATATTTAGTTTCAGGTTTTGTTTCTTGCTCCAAAATAACAACATTTACTCGCGCATTTTTTATAGTTCGGCTAACTTTGTCCGGCAATCCTTTTGCAGTCCATCCATTTAATTCTGTAATTATAGGCACATCATCAAGAACAGTTGGATTACGGACATCATTTACAGAGTTTTGTTTCTTTGCATTATCTATTTCTTCCTTATTAAAAATATCCTCTGAAAAAAATCTAATTATAGTACTTACACGTTGCAATCCATCGATAACCTCCTGCTTACCATTATTATCAATGTAGAAAAAAAGTGTTGGCGTAGGTATATTTAAAAGTAATGACTCGATAAATTGGCTTTGTCTTGCGTTATCCCAACGAAAAAGCCTTTGGTAGTCTGGAGAAATGGTTATCTCATTTTCTTTATATAGATTAATTACTTCACGCCATGATATGGTATAAGAATCAGTTACTACCTCATCTCTTTTTTCATCTATCTGAGATAGCAATTTAGTTACGTCATTCATTTTGTTATCCTTATGATTTTTTCAAAATAAACTTTATCTTTAATATAATTTTTTGACTTGGTATTTATTTGTCCAAATATTGCTTTAACTTGATCTTCTCTCACACATTTCGCTTCTGAAAACCCAATAGAAAGCGCCATTTCACAATAAATATCATAAAGCGGAATCTCTATTTCCTTATAATATGAATTTTGTATTACAAAATAACCAGAGCAACCTACCTTTAAAACTCTAAAGATTTCCATTAATGACTCATACGCATCAGAAAAATATCTAATTTTATTTTTAAGGTAATAACTTCCAGATGCTCTTGATGTATGCGATGTTACCGATGACAAAACATCCATACACAATGGCCCCCATTTTTTATTAATTTCATCCGCAACTTTAGGCACAGTCGTCGTGCCCATCATTTCCTTTCTAAGAGACTTATATCCCTCACTCCCTAAAATTATTTCCAACTCAAGACGAGTAGAAACGGCATAGTCTATTCGTGTTAAATACGGTGGCGATGTAATAACAAGATCAATTGTGTTAGTTTTAATATTTAATTTTTTACTATCCACGTTTAAAATCGAGTAACATGCCCCCCCATTAGCGCTGCCATAATATTCACTTAACTGCTCACGCATAATTTTAAAATTTTTATTATATTCAAAACAAATATCAAATTTATTATTAAAGTCTACTTTTTTAGAAATCCATGTAGGATTTGAAGTTGACCTAACATCAAGGACATTGCGAACAGTATAAAATAAAACACTGCAATAAAATGCTTTTAAAGGATTTACGATATCATTTTGTCCTTTATCCATAAACTGATCACAGATACATTTATAAAACTTTTGTAACTGTTCAATAAGTGGATAGCCCTTCGATGACTCAGTTATATCTTTTGTTTTTTTTCTAAAGCAAAGCAGTATCCTTTCCAGGAGTTGCTCTCCGGTATAATCCAGCGCTGAAATATTATCCCTACTTTTGGCTGCAGCAAAATAGCTCATTACAGGATTAATATCTGCTCCAATACACTTTATGGTTTGCTTTTGACAAACTATACCAGTGGTACCGCTTCCCATCCAAGGATCAAGAACGGTAGCGGACGACTTAACTCCTTCAGCCTGCAAAACAGAAGCCACAAATGACTCTGAATAGCCCGCATAGTATGGATGCCAAGAGTGAAGCCCCTTGCGTTCGTTTCTCCCTCTTTTCGCGCCTGCAATCATCTTTAAATCACTTACCCAAAATTTTCAATTGAGGCTCATAATACGGGGATCCGTATAAGCTCAAAATTTGCTCCTGAAGTTAACTGATTAGGATACTTGAAACACAGAGTCTTTCAATAATGATTAAGCAATCCTGCGTAAGTGCTCTCCTCAACATGCCTGCCTGCTTCACATGGTCAATTCTCCTGCATACGTATGGCAAAAAGCCTATCAGAATCGGTAGTTTTCAACATAAACTCCCACCAGCCACAGAACACAATATTACGACATAAAAAATATCAACCAATTAACGCATCGATAAGCTAGACGGCTAGCGAACTCAATTTTGAACTACCTTTTAAACAACCCTTTATCGCCGCAGCCTGTCCGGTTTCTTCCACTGATACGGCCTCACATCATCATGCTGGTGGCGTTCCTGTTGCAGCACAACGGAAACAGGCGCTGAACACCTGTTAATTTTGCTTGCTGGTTGTTTGATTTCGGCAATGCTGCGGAGCATCTCCAGCATATCGGCTTCGGTGATGGTCATGATTTACACCTTAGGAAATCTTAGGGGCTGGTTGACACTTTCCGGCTTAAGACCTTAATAAATCTTAATACCGCAGGTTGACACACTTGACACTTTTTCGCGAAAAACCTTATCAAACCTTAGCATTTCTAAGCATGGCAACTTGACACTTTTCGCTATTTTTTCGGTTTTTTGACGTGGTGAATATGGTACAAGGCCAGTAATGGCGAGGCATCCAGCGAGGTTGACACTTTTTCGCGTTCAGAGTGTAAAGTGTCAACCTGGCAAACTGCTCAACTTGACACTTTTTGAGGTCATTGATGGCCTGATTTTTCCCATTCAGCCAAGGCGTTTAGTCCTGCCTCACTCCATGTGTCCTGTTCATCGGGACAATCGCTGGCAACATAGCAGAGTTCGCAACGCAGCATACGAATTGCCAGCCTGGCATTACCTCGCAAATTGTATTTTTCAAAGTAATGCTGCCCTTCATCATCCTCAAGACAGATAGCACCATCATCAAGAAAGTGCACTTCCCAGCCTAATTCCCCGGCTGCATACAGCACATGCTGCTGTATGCCCTCGTCCGTTACTGGCGCAGGAATTTTACCGTCTCTGGCCTTAACTGCTTTCCAGAACTCGCCCCATGTCATTTCCAGCGTTCTTTCTGGCCACATTTCAGAAATGGTGTCTTTCCCCTGTGCTGGTGGGCTGTTCCGCTGCTCTGTCGCTTCCACATCAATTTTTTTACCGGACATGACCACTTCGCCTTTCTCGAGCCAGTCGTAAACTGTCTGGCGGCTTACGCCTTTGTATTTGGCGTATTCGGCTTTACTCATCAACATGTAGCTCACCTCATGCATATACGATAAAAAATAATTTCATGCGGAAAGGGAATGCGTTGTGGGTATGGAGGAAAGGGGCAATAACCGCCCCTTACTGATTCAGTTGCGCCAGGATGGCTGGCTAAGCGTGGTTTTCATTACATCATTGACGACCTGTTTTACGATTTCTGTGTTGGCAGTCGTGCTTTCAACATCAACAAAGCCATAATCGCCAATTTCCACTGTCAGGGATTCCAGTTTCTTCCCCAGTGCATCTGGCAACTCTCCACTGAACCGGTGCCGAAGATTTTCCACCAGCAAAGCCCTGAATGCCTCGCTGTTCTCTTTTTTCTGCCATAGCTGGCGTTTATCCACTCTGATATTTAATTTCACAGCCTCACCTCTTTAAGTGCCTTATCCATCAGTTGCCGGGCAGTAACATGAATCGACGGTGCCACACCAAGCACAGATTTCTGACGCTCTTCGTCCTGGATGCGTTGCAGGGCTTCGATCTGCCTCCGGGAAAGTAAAACTGGCTTTACTCCGTGATTTTTCATGATGATCCCTTCTGAATGACAATAATTGCAATTATTGCACAAATTGAAATGATACCAGAGACAATTGCAATAAATGAAACGAAAAGCATCAATAAACCAACCTTCGGCACTGAATGCTCTGATTTTTCTGCAAAGGTATGGCAGATGTTGGTGCATGCAAACATAAAGGCAATAGCAGAAGAAACAGCGGGGAGTGAAAAGGGGAAGTTTTTATAAATACACGATTGTCGCCTCACTGCAGGTTAACAGCCGCAAACCCCATGATAATAACTTGTTAATTATTTCATCAGATTTTTCATTATTTGCGCGATTGAGTACACAAGCAAAAACTCGGCAGCCGCAAGAGTATAAAAAACATAAATTCGCTTAGCCCACCGACGATGAAAGAACTCCTCAGCATGGCCGAATGTTCGAGATACAAGCCATGCACCTACTGCACACAGAGCAGGTGCAATGAGCACAGTTATAAACCAGATTGTGATGCCCATCCCATGCCTACTGATAATAGCCATTGGTATTGCAAAAATGAATGTTAGAGCAGCATTAGCTAATAGAATATCTTTTAAAGTATTTTCAATTAGTTTTTCTAGATTATCTTTCATCTAATCCCCCCGTTGGACATTAATATATAAAAGCCCCTTACTAAGGGGCTTTGCACGGATTGTTTAAAGGGAACTTTTTTTCGCCCCTTCAATTTCTGCCTGACAAATTTCGTCATTTGTAAATGAGTACTGCAGATAGACATATCCCTGAGTGGAATTGTTCGCTCTGGCCTCAATAGAGATAGTATCAATATTGTTTTTTAATGGTATTTCTTTTGTTCCCTTCCATGTGGCAGATAAGAAGCGTTCTTTTTTGTTTAGCCCCCTCATCCAGTCCTGAGGATCTTTCCAAATTGAACCAGCCAGCAAAAAGTCTGTAGTATCAGCCTTTCCATACAGAGAACTTAAAGAATTACTCAATTCTTCAAACTTGGATTTAAGAGCCAATCCATAGCTATCAGTATCAATATTTTTTCCTAAAGCCCGTATTTGACATAAACCAGCTTTCGGGGAGATCAACAAACCATACATTTCAAAATCTGCGTTTTGCTTCGGTAATTTATCAGAAGTATACAGATTCACACTGTCTGGTAGTGGCTTGAGCTTAGCACCGATCATATCTTCGATGTTTTTCTGTGTAAGACCGGCTTCTAAGCCAAACGGACCATCCGCTGGCGGGAGTAAAGGAAGTTGATCTTGGGAATTTTTGGCTGTTACTTCCGTTTCAGTACTGTTTTTTGCGTCATTATCTTGTACTGATGCCAGCTTAACTTCAGCGAGGCCATACTTGGCTGTGAGGTACTTTTGCTGCAACATTGCCATAGTCTGCTCTTCAGTGGCAACAGTAGATAATTTTAGTACCTTTATCAGACCACCACTATACTGACGAGCATCAGCTTTGGCTTCGTTGATTTTTGCATCTAAGCTGTCAATTTCAGTTTTAATTGAAGCAGCAAGCTCAGGATCAGGTTTTACTCCAGATACAACAACATCAATTTTGGCGCCTGATTCAATAGCATTAATACGCTGTTCCAAAAGCGCTTTATTAGTTCCTAATATTTCCAGTCTTGCTGTTGTCAGATTTTTTATCAACCCACCAGAAAACTGCTGGTCAACTTCCTTAGCTGCTGATATTTCACCTTCCGTTTGCGACAGTTCAGCTTTAAGAGCCGCTACTTCCTGTTTCTGTTCTGGAGTTAACTCTTCTGGCCCACATCCGGTTAACATTACTATACCGACTAATGTTGCAATTAAAGTTTTATTCATATCCCTATTCCAAATGAAAATATTCAGATTAATCTTATCAGGAACCCAGATGCAATTGAATATTCATCTGCTCAGCAACGTAGTAGATTTCCTCAGAAAGCATCAACAAAAAACCAAGAGAATCCCATCCTCTGTTACTGACTACAATTGTTCTTTTTTTGGTATTTCCTGAATGCCTCACCATTGGGCTGATGTAATCCCATCCCGGCATGTGCCCGGCTGATGGTTTTGCGCATCTCCCCGAAATTATCCTGCCTTGCTGGTGGGCGTGCTGCCTTGTGGATACATTCCGCGCGACGTTTTGCCGCCTGCTCCCGTGCCTTGTCATCATTCGCCAGCATGATGACCTCAGCCCACCGCGCCGCCGCTCTCCGGTACAGACCACGCGCTTCCAGAGCTTCCGCTTTGCTGTCGTGAATCATGCGCCTGTTTTCTCCTTTGCTGCCCGACGCTGACGTTTGCGTTTCTCATTCAGCGCAACCAGCCGCGTTTCTGCGTCCTGTTGTTCCTGTGGTGTCACCTCGCCGCACGGCTGGCATTTCAGGTCGTAGCGTACCCCACCAGCCATTAAGGCGCGGTAATAGCGCGGACACTGCGCATAAGATGCCAGCGTCGCACGCAATGCCCCTGGCCCGAATGCCAGCCCCCTGACGGCGAGATCCTGCATCAGGTCGTCGAATATCCCCACCTTAAGCGGCTTCGGTGCTTCCCGGCTGAATAATTCAGGCCACAACTCAGTGAGGCGGTTAACGCGTCTGCGGTTTTTTCGCTGCCGTTTGGTCATATGCCGCCACGGTGTTGCCCCTGTGGGCTTCTGCTGCGCTTTCTGGTTACCGGGCATCACTTTATGCGCCGATGTGGTTTTATCCTGCTGCTGCGCCGCCTGCGTCGTTTTCTGCGGCGTGCCGTAAATACCTTTTGGTTTTCTGTTAATGGTCAGCTTAGTCATGCTTTGCCCCATCGTTACAACTGTCTACCAACTGTCTACCGATATAATTGATTGATTTATTTAATGTTATTAACACATAACAAAAAAACAATCTGCAAACTGTCTACCAACGGTCTACCGCATTAATACATTGATAATTAATGATTTTTACTAAATGGTAGACAGTGTAGACAGTTAAAAGAGAAATTTAAAAAATGCCCCCTTAACTATCTGTTTTTTATATACCCCCCGTGGTGTAGGAATATAGAAATAACTGTCTACCTCTCTACCACATTGAAAATATCTTTATAATTCAAAATATTAATTGGTAGATGGTTGGTAGAGGGTTAAGTGAATCTGTCTACCAACCGTCTACCTTTACGTTTCAGCTTATAAATTTCGTATTATGTTCTGTCGTTAATCCCTGTAGCTGCTGGCAACCAGCCATCAGCATCATCATCTAACAGAACATTTGTTATCACTCGCCCTTTATCCGGGCCTTTAGTGCATTTAGCCCGCTTATACTCCTTTCCGTATTCCGCCATAGCTCCTGGCATATCAGTACCAAAGCGTGTCAGTGATACTGGTTTTCCCAGGCCATGCGCTGACATATAGGCTAAATAAGCATGATACAGGTATCGCCTCGGGCTAAATGGCACTATTTCCGCATTGCCCACCATCATTCCTTCACATTTAACCAACGACATCAGATAGCCGCAAAAGTCCACCAGTGAATCACCTTCGCGCTTTATCAACAGCGCTTCTTCTGATTTTTGCTGCTCATAAAGTAGTCTTTTAGCTTCGTCCTGGTCGGTAAATCGTGTTAGCAAATGGCGAATCACTACCGCCAGTTCGCCTTCTATCTTTTCCGCCAGCATGGGATCGCGTTCGTTCTCCGGTACGACCTCAGAGAAATTAAATATCACCCTACGACGCGAGATCCCCCCGCTTCGGTCACTGAATGACATGGCGTTATTGTTTACCGCAAGCACTACTGCCGGAATACGTGTGGAGTAGGGGGCTTTATGTTTCGGATCAATTGCCACCTTGTCGCCGCCAGTAATTGCCTTAATTCCTGCACCATCGCCAGCGTAGCGAGTCATATCCGGCATGATAATCAGCGAAAAGCCAACTACTAACGCGCGTTCCCTTGCGTCTTCCAGAGCCTTCATGCTTGCCGATACTGTGTTGGCCTTACCCGCCAGCATGGTACAAATCTCAGCCATCACACTTTTACCGCTTCCGCCTGGGCCTGTTACCTCAAGGAATAACTGCCAGTCGTACCGGTTCGCCAGTACCATGAATAATGCCGCCAGTACGCGATCAGCTTTACGCTCATTATCTGCCACCGAACGACGCAGCCACTTCCAGAAATTCGGCGCATGTGTTGCCAGCGTTTCCCCCTCTGCTGGTGGGCTGAACGGTAATTCACTGGCATTTAACAACCAGTCATTTTTGTTATGCTCCCGAAAATTTCCCGTCCGGGTATCAAATACCCCGTTACTGAATCCAATAAGATTCCTGTCTGCCCCGCCCATAACAGGCAGGCTCAATTTCATTGTGTCTACGGCAAATTTAATGGCGTTTTGCGAATAACTGATTCCAGCATCAATAAAAATCTTCGCCATAGACCGCTGGAGTTCCTTATCAGATACAGGCACCCAGACAATTCCGTTGTAATGGTGAACTACATCAGAATCATCATTTATAGCCAGTGCTCTTCCATAATATTCAAGTAACACTTCCCCTCTCTGGCTGGCTCCCATCTGATTTAGTGCTGGCCTGGATAGGTCAATATTTTTTGTGGCTAATTTCATCGCTGAAACTTCCCCACTCTCTGCCTGTTCGCGGATCCGTTGCAGGTAGTCGCGCCAGTTTTCCGGCTCCCGGTCGGTGATACCTTTGTATAATTTCGCGTCCTGTACACCAGCCAGCGCCAGCTTTTCAGCAATAGCATTGATCTGGATTGGCTCTATCTCCCCCGCGAGATAGACACGCGCAAAGCGACGTTCATCGTCGACAATGCGGATATTCGCCAGGTCTGCCAGTTGCTTTGGCCCCAGGTAAACAGGAGGCACGTTATCGCCGTGTTTTCGTCCTTCGCTTTCAATCCAGTGTTGAGCATGGGCGTAAGCATCCGTCCCGGCAAAAATGATTACCTCGGTGAATTTATCCTTCGGCTGATATTTTAAATTCGGTGCGTTTTTCACTTCTTACCTCCCGCAACCAACATTGCCCGGATTTTTTTAATATTCGTGGCTGCACGTCTCGCCACTGCCTGTTGTTTGTTTTCCACCAGAATAAAATCACGCTCAAACTGACGGCGCGGCATTACGCAGTCATATTCGTAAGCCTCACGGCGGTAGGTGATATTGCCTGGCGTAACGTGACGAATAACCACCCGTCCCCCGCGTCTGGTGTCCCGGAAAATATCACCGGGGCGGATTTCAGGCCGAGAGAGGCCGCTGGCAGTAAAGCCAGAATTTTTCTTTTTCATGGTTTTATTTTCCTGTCAGCAGTTCCGGTTTTATTTCCGCACGAATACAAAGTTCAGAAAAAAATTCAGGAGAACCAACAATCTCATTACTTTTCAGTCGGCATTGTGATTTCACTTTCCCTTTATCCAGGTAAACCAGCACGCGTCCGGTGAAATCATCTGGCACATTAAGCACTACGGGTACATGCGCTTCATGATTATGCATGGCTTACATCCTCCAGAGATTTTCTTCTGTAACGCGTCTCTGCCACATATTCAGCATAGTCCGACGCAATACTAAGAATCATTTCACCCTCTGACTTGTAGCCACTGGTATTGATAAGAAAATATGCAGCTTTCATCATGTCAGCAATGCTCAACAATGCGCCCGATGTATCTTCCGGTGCGCCATCAAACTCCTGTTTCAGGGAATTAAAACGATCATCACGCATGTTTACCCCCCTGAATGACCTGATAACCGCAACTGGTCAGCAATTCGATAAATTCCGGCAGTGTGCCGAAACAGCAATCATCACGCAGACGTTCGCAGGATACTTCAACGCCGTTTTCGTAGTGACTCACCATACACCCGGTAAAATGCAGATCATCATCGTGATGGCACGTTGACGGCTTAATCAGTCGCGCACGTTCCGCCAGCTCCAGCAATGCTTCAACGCTTCCGGCAATTGCACCATCCGGCAGGTGATAATTACTTACCACGCGTCCATTCTCCACGTTGACCAGTAGCTGCCCGGAAAATATCTCGTCAAACTGAATGCTGTTAAGGTCAGAAATTGACAGGTTATGCATGGTGCACCTCCTGTACATCAGCCATGATAATTTTTCCGGCCTTATCCAGTGCCTGATCGGCTTTCAGCTGCACAAATGCTAAATAATGGGAGATGCATTCTGATTCTCTGGCTGCGTGTTTATGCGCCACACCAGCGATAGCAGAAATCTCAATAAGTGAATCCATCAGCGTTTTGATAGCGTCTACCGCTGCATCAGGCCATGTTGCATTACACATGCTCCACCTCCTGGCGAATACGGGCAGCGAATACCATCACGCAGCCATCAGGAGATTGCTGGCGTGCTTCCTGTTCGCTGGTGGCCTCGATGTGAATCACGCGCGGTTGTGCCGTACTCAGGGCGATAAAACGCCAGATAAAATTGTTTTCGCATTTCTGAATAAACAGCGTGTTTTCTTCGCGCCCTTTCCATGTTGCCGAGATATAGCCCATGTCATTGAGCATCTCGCAGGCATCAACCAGCGTATCGGCGGCTACGTGTACAGTGTTTTTACCGTCAGCAATGCAATCACGGTGCACCGCCAGGAAGGTGTATATAAATTTAGGGTGAGTTTGGGTATGCTGTGTTCCAGCCATAATCGTTACCTCGTTTAACGGTTTGGTTAGACGCCCTGCATGTGTGCCACCACTGCGGGGCGTTGCTGTATATACACCACAACAATTGGTGTATATACAAATTAAATTTAAGTGTGCTACAGTGTCAAGTGTTTTATCAACACACCTTTTGGTGTAATGTGTACACACCTCAAAATAACCGGACATTCTGATGGCAACAGGAAACATCAACAGCAGATCGCAAATGAAAAATATCCGCTTCCCCCATGATGTAATCGAGGAAATGGAAAATTCGAAAACGGAAGGGGAAACAATAGCCGCTTTCGTGATTACAGCCGTTCGCGGTGAAATCGCCCGCCGCCAGGCAGAAGGAAGCGGAGAAAATCCCCTGGTTTCTTCGCTCGATGCCCTAGCGCAGGTGGAAAAAATCGGAGTCAAAGCTGCCGAGGAAATCGGGCAACTCGTCACCGTCGCGCGTGAAGAACTCCAGCGGCGCAAAGCTAAAGAGCAGGAATAACCACTATAGGTGCCGTGGTGTGAGGAACTACGGTGCATTATTTTACAGGGCAGCGCCATGACCAACAAAGAATCAACCAATACACCATCACCGGCACGGAAAAGACAGCGCAGAAAGATAGCGTACGAGCATGAGTCAGACAGATTCGCGCCCTGTGCGTTTGTCCTTGAGAAATTCCTTAAAGAGTACAGGTGCACAAAAATGGGGTCGCATACCTGGAAAACATCGCGGCATGGCAATGTTAAAGAGCAGGAATAGCCCACCAGCAAGCCAGCATATTCACCATAATGACCCTCAGTTAAACATAGAGTCATTGGTGCAAAGCTGACACATTGCCCACCAGCCGCAAATCTGGCATTGTTGGCGATGCGTTCAAGTATGTAGCTTTCCCACTGGCGGCCCTCTGCGGTCGCCTTTGTTTTATCCAGAACGAAATCAGACATCAGATTGATCAGCACCTGGCGACCTGACAAAATCGCATCAGTCGCGCCACCAGCAAAATTTTTTGCTTTCCGGACAGTGTGACCAACGACATTTTGCAGCAAAATATTCTGCATTTCTGGCGTGCTGTAGTAACGGTGATCAGCGCCTTCACTCTGTGCGACCACAACGCTATAATCTGCCTCGTAGACAGTAAGCAATATGGCGCAGTAGGCTATTCGTTCACAAAGGCGCTCCGGCAACGGGGCGCTTTCTCTTTTTGTAACGGTCAGAGCGTTACACATGGCTGTTTTCCTCCATGCGACGGGCTAACCAACGCTGCGAAAGACGAATTAATTCAGCCTTCCGCTGGTGGTAGTCCTGGCCTAACTCAATCAGCGTGATATTGCTCTGCTCAAGGTAAGAAAGGTGCTCAAGCTGCAACGTGCTCATGTGGTCGCGTGGTTCGCCTGTAATGCCGTTCGCCAGTGCCCACTGTTTTGCAGTCATGCCACCCAGCACGATACGCGCCAGCATGTTCGCTTCCGTGGTGTAGTGGTGCTGGAGTGTGTTTTTACCCAGTTCAGCCCGGTACGCCTCCAGCGCGGCACACATTGGCTTAAAGTAGCTGGCAACTGTGATACGGGCTTTCAGTTCCCGGCGTAACGCTGCGGAACGAACAGGCGCAACCTTGTGTAGCTCCTCCTCGCATTTGATAAAGTACTGGCGAACGGCGCGGCCCTGTTCGGTACGTTCGACCATCGCCAGTTCTTTCGCCATGTTCACTGTGATGATGTACTCAAGAGCGGTTTGCTGGCGAGATTTTGCGCTCACCGGATCGGGTCGGCTCAAATATTCAACAACCTCATAATCCACGCCTTCCGTGAACCCATATTCTTCAATGCGCCCCTTGATCCACGAACGGAAAACGCGCCCTACACCTAACGCCTTATGTAACGCTCTGGCGCTAACAATAGTGGTTTCACTCCCGCCAATAACGCCGGAAATAATCGGGATAATTTCGCCGAAATTTTGCAGATTCTGGTTTTCAGGCCGAACGAAGCCCCGCCCCTGTACGGGCGTTTTTGGAAATTTCATAAAAACTCCTGCTATCGAATTAAGTTACTTTTATTTGCTGGTGGATAGCTGGGGGCAATAGCCCCGTAGCCATTTAATCAGGTAGCTGTTCCGCGTGATTCCGCAATACGCTGATTAATCCACTCGTCAATTTCACTCTCAACGAAAGCAATAGCTCGCGAGCCAATTTTAACTGATGCAGGAAATTTACCTTGCCCCATAAGGCGATAAATCCATGCCTTGCTATATCCAGTTCTACGCTGAACTTCTGTTAAACGAATAAGCGTATTTGACATATATTTACCTCATAACGTCTACTCAATTTGACGAGGTAATCATGGCACAGAAATAACGAATATTTTCATACCCTCAGGCCTAATGGTTACCGGAAGGAAATCTACCCTAAGGGTGATGGTAATCGGGAGGAAATCTACCCTAAGGGTGATGGTAAAATTGACGGGGAAGATAAAAAAATACCCTCAGGGTAACAGTAAATCACCCTCAGGGTATGCGGTATGGTGCGTTAATCCGGCTTTGCGTTCTTTTGACTGTTGTCTCGGTTAATAGGGCAGGCAGTCCTCTCTATGAGCGTTGCAAGTGCATTACTTGCCCCCCACTGCTTAAGCTCCCTGGTTATCGCTTCTTGATTTCCCCTGGTGGCAAAATCATTTTCTGGATCGTAATTGGCCCACTCTCTGTTTCTAATCTCAATAGCCTTAGCTAATGGGTCTTTATCCCAGTATTTATATAAGTGTATCGGGCGCTCTTGCTCTAACTGCTCTATCCTTGCCCTTAACTCTGCGTTTTCTTTTTCCAGCATTGCGATTTGGGATAATAAATCATCCTCTGTACGCAACTCTTTCTTTTCAATATCGCGTCCTTGTGCCTCGTCATTTTCAGAAGAGTTAGCGCCTTCCAGCTTCGTTAACGCGTCAAGGACATCGGGAAAAATTGCGAAAATTTCACCCCTTATAAATCCAATGTTCTCAAATTCGGGATCTTCCCAATAACCGGACACCAGAAAACCATTTTCATCCCTCTCACCAGGTAAACAACCACGTTTCCGAACCGCATTCAGATTTCTATAAAGAACATCATTATCAAATTCATCCCGATACGGGTTACAAAAAGATTCCAACAGCTTAAATTCATTTACTGTGTACAGGCGGATATGTTCTCCGCTTATTCTCCTGAGTATCCAAGTTATGACATCTGAAACATCATAATCATCACCAGCGACCTTAAGCACGACCTCAAGAAATTCACGTAAAGAAATAAAATCTTTTTTGTATTCGTTTAATTCGGCATGAATATCAATCATACGCACACCTCAGCGTCCTCTACTGTAGTGGCTGTACCAGTCCGTCGAGGTGTACGGATTTTCGGGAGCGACCCTAGACACAGCCTTTTCTTTCGTCGCTCAAAGTCTACTACTGTATACTCAACCAGTCACCCGCATTTTCCGAACTCACCATGCACCACATTTCCGCCATGCTCGAGCGAATCCATATAATCAGCGTACCACTGAAGCATTTCCCGCCGCCCATCCAGATATTGCGCATGGTTGTATGTGCCACGAATTGAGTTTTTATCAACGTGCGCAAGCTGTGTCTCTATCCACGCGGTGTTATAGCCCTGCTCATGCAAAATGGTGCTCATAGTGTGCCGGAAGCCATGACCAGTAACCTTTCCGTTATAGCCGATGCGTTTAAATACTTGGTTTATGCTAGCCTCGCTCATTGTTTTCCTTGGATCATTACGGCCGGGAAACATAAGCGGATAATTGCCAGTTAGTTCTTTAATCTGCCCAATAAGCGAAAGAGCCTGCTCAGACAAAGGCACTACATGAGGGCGACGCATTTTCATCCGTGAAGCAGGTATCTCCCAGATAGCCTTGTTGAGATCGATTTCATCCCATAATGCACCGCGCAGTTCGCCAGTCCGCAAACCGGTGATAATCAGTAAACGAGCCGCCATAACAACCAATGCACTTCCTGAGTAACTGGACAATGCCTTGAAAAAATCAGGTAATTCTTTGGCTGTGAGGAAAGGATAATGATTAGATTCATGACCTTGCATCGCGCTGGTGAGATCCGGTGCAGGGTTATACTCAGCACGTCCAGTGACAATTGCATAGCGGAAAACTTCCCCACATCGCTGCCTCACTTTTTTGGCTTTTTCGGTAGCACCGCGCCCCTCGATGCGCCGCAGCACATTCAGCAGTTCAAGTGGTTTGATTTCGGCGATTGGTTTTTTGCCAATGTAAGGGAACACATCTTTGTTGAAGGCTTCGAGGATGTCTGAAGCATAACCAGCAGACCATTTTTTTAATTTGCTGCTGTGCCACTCAAGGGCAATATCTTTGAAGGTGTTGTTTAACTGCGTTTCCCGGGCAATCTTTTCCTCTCGTTTCGCTTCCATCGGATCGATACCCCCAGCGATACCCCTTTTAGCTTCTTCACGTTTTGCACGAGCATCAGCCAAGGTAACTTCAGGATACACACCTAGTGCTAACAGCTTCTCTTTACCAGCTACACGATACTTGAAGCGCCAATATTTTCCTCCACTAGGTTTTACCAAGAGATACAGACCACCACCATCAGCCAGCTTGTAAGCCTTCTCTTTTGGCTTGGCAGTGTCTATTTGACGGGCATTGAGTTTCACTTGGGGGTACCTCCACTAAACCGAACAGCAAATACCCCCAAAAGTACCCCCAATTGACTGTAGATTTTGGAGTACTTAAGTAGACGTCAAAAGACTAAAAGGGGCGCTAACATGCGGATTATAAGAGGTTTTTAAATACTTGAGTAGACTTGGGGAGACATTAGAATGGTGCCGATAATAGGAGTCGAACCTACGACCTTCGCATTACGAATGCGCTGCTCTACCAACTGAGCTATATCGGCCCTGAAAGGACATGTTCACGAACGTGAATCACGGTGGACAAGGTTAAAACTAACCGGGCGATGCGTCAATGGCCTTGTGAATCAAATGGCTACTTTTGCATCACCCGGTTTTATTTACGCACGAATGGTGTAATCACCAATGCCGATCCACTTGTAAGTGGTCAGTGCTTCCAGCCCCATTGGGCCACGCGCGTGGAGTTTTTGTGTGCTTACCGCCACTTCCGCACCCAGTCCAAACTGGCCGCCGTCGGTAAAACGCGTAGAGGCGTTAACGTAAACAGCGGACGAATCCACTTCGTTAACAAAACGCTGGGCGTTGCGCATATCGCGGGTCAGGATCGCATCGGAGTGTTGTGTGCCGTGTTCACGAATATGGGCGATGGCATCGTCAAGATCGCTGACGATTTTGACGTTCAAATCTAATGACAGAAACTCATCGTCATACTCTTCGGCTTTAACAGCCACCACCTTCGCGGGGCCTGCCTGCAACTGCGCCAGCGCAGCTACATCTGCGTGTAATGTCACGCCGCTTTCCGCCATTTGCTTGCTTAATGCGGGCAGGAAGCTATCGGCGATGTTTTTATTTACCAGCAACGTTTCTACCGTATTACATGTGCTCGGACGCTGAGTTTTCGCGTTGACAATTACTTTCAGGGCTTCAGCGATCTCTGCACTTTCATCAACGTAAATATGGCATACGCCTATACCGCCTGTGATCACCGGGATTGTCGACTGTTCGCGGCACAGCTTATGCAGGCCAGCGCCACCACGCGGGATCAGCATGTCGATGTATTTATCCATACGCAGCATTTCACTGACCAGCGCGCGGTCAGGATTATCAATCGCCTGTACTGCGCCTGCCGGTAAATCGCAGGATTTCAGGGCGTCCTGAATCACCGCCACCGTTGCAGCGTTAGTGCGACAGGTTTCTTTGCCACCACGCAGGATCACTGCGTTACCGGTTTTCAGGCACAGCGAAGCGACATCAACCGTCACGTTCGGGCGAGCTTCATAAATCACGCCAATCACCCCCAGCGGTACGCGACGACGCTCCAGACGCAGACCGCTGTCCAGCACACCACCATCAATCACCTGCCCCACCGGATCGGCGAGGTTGCACACCTGGCGCACATCATCGGCAATGCCTTTCAGCCGTGCGGGCGTCAGTGCCAGACGGTCAAGCATCGCTTCGCTAAGGCCATTGGCACGCGCGTCAGCAACATCCTGGGCGTTAGCGTTGAGGATGATTTCGCTTTGTGCTTCCAGTTCATCGGCGATTTTTTCCAGCACGCGATTTTTTTCGCGACTGGAGAGTTGCGCTAATTTATACGAGGCTTGCTTCGCGGCAATGCCCATTTGTTCCAGCATCGGCCAGCTCCTTAACGGGTAATCATGTCATCACGGTGAACGGCAACCGGGCCGTATTCATATCCCAGTATTGCATCTATTTCTTGCGAGTGGTGTCCGGCAATACGGCGTAATGCATCGCTGTTGTAACGACTGACGCCGTGGGCGATATCGCGACCTTCGAGGTTACAAATGCGGATCACTTCACCACGCGAGAAGTTGCCAGTCACGCTTTTAATACCTTTCGGCAACAGGGAGCTGCCGCGTTCAAGAATGGCGGCGGTTGCCCCTTCATCTACCGTGATTTCACCCGCAGGTGGTGCACCGAAAATCCAGCGTTTACGGTTTTCAAGCGGGGTCGCCTGGGCATGGAACAGCGTACCGACGGAAATGCCTTCCATCACGTCACCAATAACGCCCGGCTTGCTGCCCGCGGCAATAATGGTGTCGATACCCGCACGGCAAGCCACGTCCGCGGCCTGCAATTTGGTACTCATGCCGCCAGTTCCGAGGCCTGAAACGCTGTCGCCAGCAATCGCGCGCAGTGCGTCATCAATGCCGTAAACATCTTTAATCAGTTCTGCCTGCGGATTGCTGCGCGGGTCAGCGGTATACAAACCTTTTTGATCGGTCAGCAGCAACAGTTTATCGGCACCCGCCAGAATCGCCGCCAGCGCAGAAAGGTTATCGTTATCGCCGACCTTAATCTCTGCAGTCGCGACAGCATCGTTCTCATTGATTACCGGAACGATATTGTTATCGAGCAACGCACGCAGGGTGTCGCGGGCGTTCAGGAAGCGTTCACGGTCTTCCATATCAGCACGGGTCAGCAGCATTTGCCCGACGTGAATGCCATAAATAGAAAACAGCTGTTCCCACAGTTGAATCAGTCGACTCTGCCCTACCGCCGCCAGCAGTTGTTTCGAGGCGATAGTCGCTGGTAGTTCTGGGTAACCCAGGTGCTCACGTCCGGCGGCAATCGCGCCCGACGTCACAATAACAATCCGATGCCCGGCGGCATGTAACTGCGCGCACTGGCGAACGAGTTCAACAATATGGGCACGGTTCAGGCGGCGCGATCCGCCTGTTAGCACACTGGTGCCGAGTTTTACCACCAGCGTCTGGCTGTCACTCATGATTCTCTGCCATTCAATTTTAGGAAAAATGATATCAAACGAACGTTTTAGCAGGACTGTCGTCGGTTGCCAACCATCTGCGAGCAAAGCATGGTGTTTTGTTGCGCGGGATCAGCAAGCGTAGCGGCAGTTGTTTACGCTTTTATTACAGATTTAATAAATTACCACATTTTAAGAATATTATTAATCTGTAATATATCTTTAACAATCTCAGGTTAAAAACTTTCCTGTTTTCAACGGGACTCTCCCGCTGAATATTCGCGCGTTAATTAAAATCAGGAATGAAAATGAAAAAGAGCACTCTGGCATTAGTGGTGATGGGCATTGTGGCATCTGCATCCGTACAGGCCGCAGAAATATATAACAAAGACGGTAATAAACTGGATGTCTATGGCAAAGTTAAAGCCATGCATTATATGAGTGATAACGACAGTAAAGATGGCGACCAGAGTTATATCCGTTTTGGTTTTAAAGGCGAAACACAAATTAACGATCAACTGACGGGTTATGGTCGGTGGGAAGCGGAGTTTGCCGGTAATAAAGCGGAGAGTGATACTGCACAGCAAAAAACGCGTCTCGCTTTTGCCGGGTTGAAATATAAAGATTTGGGTTCTTTCGATTATGGTCGTAACCTGGGCGCGCTGTATGACGTGGAAGCCTGGACCGATATGTTCCCGGAATTTGGTGGCGACTCCTCGGCGCAGACCGACAACTTTATGACCAAACGCGCCAGCGGTCTGGCTACTTACCGTAACACCGACTTCTTCGGCGTTATCGATGGCCTGAACTTAACCCTGCAATATCAAGGGAAAAACGAAAACCGCGACGTTAAAAAGCAAAACGGCGATGGCTTCGGTACGTCATTGACATATGACTTTGGTGGCAGCGATTTCGCCATCAGTGGGGCCTATACCAACTCCGATCGCACTAACGAGCAGAACCTGCAAAGCCGTGGCACAGGCAAGCGTGCAGAAGCATGGGCAACAGGTCTGAAATACGATGCCAATAATATTTATCTGGCAACTTTCTATTCTGAAACACGCAAAATGACGCCAATAACTGGCGGCTTTGCCAATAAGACACAGAACTTTGAAGCGGTCGCTCAATACCAGTTTGACTTTGGTCTGCGTCCATCCCTGGGTTATGTCTTATCGAAAGGGAAAGATATTGAAGGTATCGGTGATGAAGATCTGGTCAATTATATCGACGTCGGTGCTACATATTATTTCAACAAAAATATGTCAGCGTTTGTTGATTATAAAATCAACCAACTGGATAGCGATAATAAGCTGAACATCAATAATGATGATATTGTCGCGGTTGGCATGACCTATCAGTTTTAATGGATATTGCCGGATGTGATGCATCCGGCACATTTCACTCACGCCGTTAACTTCACCGGTTCATCACGAAAATCATCCGCCGGTTCCAGCTTCAGATTCAGCGTCGCCAGCAGCTCACGCAGCTTCTCGTGAAATTCACGCAGGGTGTGCTCCAGTCGTTCAACCACTTCGGCATCTTTTATCTGAACACTCGTCCAGTCGCCTGCTTTATCGAACAGACCAAACTGGTAACTGTAGGTAAAACGGGATTCCTGCGCTTCCAGTTCCATCCACCAGCCCCAGAACTCACGCACTTCCGGTGCCGGTTTCACGTTGACGCATACAGCCAGACAATCGAAAAAGAATCGATTATCTTCGCACTTACCTTCACGAATATACGGGCCTAGTGCGGTAAATTTTTTGATCAATCTGCTCTTCGGGTGTCCACTCGGTAACGTCATTGCAATCTCCTGTTGTGATGCAACTGTTTTACCAAATTGGTAAAATTTAGCAAATTTTTAACACAATCGTTTTTCAATCCAGTCGGTGATTTCCTGAAGACCTTTGTCAAAATTCCGATACACCGGGTTAAATGGGATCTCTAACAATTTACCGTCAGCAGATGATGAGGTGATTAAGCGTGAGTCCTCTTCCGGGCTGAACGGATCGTTCTTCCAGTAGCCTGATAACATTGGCGTTGGGCAGCGACGTCCCAGCAATCCTTGCACTTTTAATGAATAGCGATTCAGCTCCACGCGCAACGCTTCGTCGGAAGCATCATGCATCCCCAAACGGCTCGCCAGAACGTCAAGATACATTTCCGGCACCTGTTGCTGGCACTTAAAATCACTCAACAGGGTATGAACTACCGGACCAAGACAGGCAACCGCTTTCAGACGCGGCGATTCAAGGTATGCCAGACGCACGGCAACGTTAGCGCCGAAACGGAAACCAAAGGCCGCGACGCGAGTGTGATCTACCCACGGTACGTTAGGCAGCGCCTTTAAGACGTGCTGATGCAACAGGCTGGAGTCCTGGGTGAGCTTCCATTTTGAAGAAAAGCCCACCGACGGCATATCAATAGTCAGCATCGCAATGCCGCGCGGCGCAAAATAACGTTCATACAGGCTGTAATAGTCCGTCTGCATCGCATCCAGACCACCACACATTAATACTGTCGGGAACGGGCCATCGCCTTTCGGCATATGCAAAAAGCCGGTGATGGGCGCACCGCCGGGTACGGTAAACTCCATCTGCCGCATGGTGCCCGGCAGACGCTGAGCGGCCTCTTCATAGGCGCGGTTTGACAAAGCCTGCGCTTGCTCGGCCAGGTCATCTCCTTTCAGATGAGGATAGGCGGCAATGTTGTACAACGTAGCCGCATGCAGCCAGTGACGACCACTGAGTTGCGGATCTTCTTCCGCACAGGCTTTTTGTTGCCACACCATCGCCTGGGTGGCCCACTCATAAATCCAGTTGCCACCACGGTAGCCAATCACCGTATCGTATAAATCATCGTCGGTACGTTCGGCATCGCTCATCACAATACGTGCCTGGACGTCGAGGATTTCACGTGGGTCAATGCCGCGCCAGATCCACATCAGACGGTTAATCATGCGATACCAGTGAGGGATGGTTTTACCATCAAGGGCCGACTGCACAGGCGGTTGTGCGCCGTGATTAAAGCGGCGGACTAGCGTCGAGGTTTCAGGATGTTTAAAGCGGGGTTTGAACAGGGTTTCGCTCAGGTTTGCCTGTGTCATGGATGCAGCCTCCAGAATACTTACTGGAAACTATTGTAACCCGCCTGAAGTTAAAAAGAACAACGCCCGGCAGTGCCAGGCGTTGAAAAGATTAGCGACCGGAGATTGGCGGGACGAATACGACGCCCATATCCCACGGCTGTTCGATCCAGGTATCTTGCGGGATATCAACAACATAATCATCAACCAGCGGGCGACCAGCCGGTTTTGCGAAGATGGTGACAAAGTGCGCTTTTGGATACATTTCACGAATCGCAACCGCAGTACCACCGGTATCCACCAGGTCATCAATAACGATGAAGCCTTCGCCATCGCCTTCTGCGCGTTTCAGCACTTTAAGCTCGCGCTGGTTGTCGTGATCGTAGCTGGAAATACAAACGGTATCGACATGACGAATACCCAGTTCACGCGCCAGTAACGCACCCGGTACCAGACCGCCACGGCTTACGGCAATAATGCCTTTCCATTGTTCAGAAGGCATCAGTCGGCTTGCGAGTTTACGTGCATGGATCTGCAACATGTCCCAGGTGACGATGTATTTTTCGCTCATGTGAAGTGTCCCAGCCTGTTTATCTACGGCTTAAAAAGTGTTCGAGGGGAAAATAGGTTGCGCGAGATTATAGAGATCTGGCGCACTAAAAACCAGTATTTCACATGAGTCCGCGTCTTTTTACGCACTGCCTCTCCCTGACGCGGGATAAAGTGGTATTCTCAAACATATCTCGCAAGCCTGTCTTGTGTTGACAACATTTTCTGCTAACCCTGTGACCTGCAATACTGTTTTGCGGGTGATCGACAAGGAGACTTAACGTGTCTGAACTGTCTCAATTATCTCCACAGCCGCTGTGGGATATTTTTGCCAAAATCTGTTCTATTCCTCACCCGTCCTATCATGAAGAGCAACTCGCTGAATACATTGTTGGTTGGGCAAAAGAGAAAGGTTTCCATGTCGAACGCGATCAGGTAGGTAATATCCTGATTCGTAAACCTGCTACCGCAGGTATGGAAAATCGTAAACCAGTCGTCTTGCAGGCCCACCTCGATATGGTGCCGCAGAAAAATAACGACACCGTGCATGACTTCACTAAAGATCCTATCCAGCCTTATATTGATGGCGAATGGGTTAAAGCGCGCGGCACCACGCTGGGTGCGGATAACGGCATTGGTATGGCGTCTGCGCTGGCGGTTCTGGCTGACGAAAACGTGGTTCACGGCCCGCTGGAAGTGCTGCTGACCATGACCGAAGAAGCCGGTATGGATGGTGCTTTTGGCTTACAGAGCAACTGGTTGCAGGCTGATATTCTGATTAACACCGACTCCGAAGAGGAAGGTGAAATCTACATGGGTTGCGCGGGGGGTATCGACTTCACCTCCAACCTGCATTTAGATCGTGAAGCGGTTCCAGCTGGTTTTGAAACCTTCAAGTTAACCTTAAAAGGCCTGAAAGGCGGTCACTCCGGCGGTGAAATCCACGTTGGCCTGGGTAATGCCAACAAACTGCTGGTGCGCTTCCTGGCGGGTCATGCAGAAGAGCTGGACCTGCGCCTTATCGATTTCAACGGTGGCACACTGCGTAACGCCATCCCGCGTGAAGCCTTTGCGACCATTGCTGTCGCAGCTGATAAAGTCGACGCCCTGAAATCTCTGGTGAATACCTATCAGGAGATCCTGAAAAACGAGCTGGCAGAGAAAGAGAAAAATCTGGCATTGCTGCTGGACTCTGTTGCGAACGATAAAGCTGCCCTGATTGCGAAATCTCGCGATACCTTTATTCGTCTGCTGAACGCCACCCCGAACGGTGTGATCCGCAATTCCGATGTGGCAAAAGGTGTGGTGGAAACCTCCCTGAACGTCGGTGTGGTGACCATGACTGACAATAACGTAGAAATTCACTGCCTGATCCGTTCTCTGATCGACAGCGGTAAAGACTACGTGGTGAGCATGCTGGATTCGCTGGGTAAACTGGCTGGCGCGAAAACCGAAGCGAAAGGCGCATATCCTGGCTGGCAGCCGGACGCTAATTCTCCGGTGATGCATCTGGTACGTGAAACTTATCAGCGTCTGTTCAACAAGACGCCGAACATCCAGATTATCCACGCGGGCCTGGAATGTGGTCTGTTCAAAAAACCGTATCCGGAAATGGACATGGTTTCTATCGGGCCAACAATCACCGGTCCACACTCTCCGGATGAGCAAGTTCACATCGAAAGCGTAGGTCATTACTGGACACTGCTGACTGAGCTGCTGAAAGAAATTCCGGCGAAGTAATTATTTGATTTGCTGCCGGATGGCGTTTAATCGCCTTCCGGCAGTTTCATCCTTCATTATCCTTCGATAAAAGCCATCCCTGTAAATGTCCGTCTCGGGTTGCCACGTTCAATCTGGTGATGGAACATTCGCCGCCGCGATTTCAGCACCGCGCTATTTTCCTGTTGCTGTTGTTCCAGCGTCCAGGCAATCAGCAATCGCGCCAGCCGCTTGTTAGCATGCCCAGAAACAAGTTTTTGCGCCCATGATGAGGCCGATACGGACTCGGACAAATCCACTGAATAGTGCCGCACCAACTTTCGCTTAATGCCCATGCGTTATCGCCATCCAGAGAAATCAGCGCCGAACGCAGCGTGTCAGAGTAGCGGCCCGTTTCTGTTTCCAGCACCGTTACCGCGACGTCTTGCCGGGTAAAAACGACCAACAGAGAATAACGCTGCGCCAATCGGGTAGCCGCGTCCGGGGTGTAAATCTGGCATCCCTACTACGCGCTGCATGTTGGGTAAATTTGCCGTGGTGTGTAATTGTTGAATCGCTAAACTCTCGATCCACAGGTCATCAGATGCGATGGTAAATACCGCATCGGATAAGGGACGAATATATTTGCCCATGTATCATTCCATTTATACTCGTCATACTTCAAGTTGCATGTACTGCGACTCGAATTATTTAGAGTATATAAATATAAAAATCAGGAAATGGCAGACGAATCCAGGGCAAGAAAAAAGAATTAATCCTGGAAAGGTCTGCAAAGAGTCATTGATAAAGGATTTGTCATGATTTACCTCCTTGCAGTTTGTGGAATAAGAAAACGCGCACATACCAGGCGGGCGTTATTTTCATTGCAAGCTGGATTTAATGTTGCGGTTTATATCGCATAGAAAAATTAGTAAACCACGCTCCCCTGCATTCAACGCGCTGCTGCTTAACTGTCTGAAAACCATAACGTTCAAAAAAGGGTTTTGCGGTTATGCTGGCGTCCACTGTAAGTTCGGATTCAGACTTAATCAAAGGTTTTAACAAAGCGCTGGCAACCCCACGGCGGGTGTATTCAGGGTCAACAAATAACATATCGATATAGTGTTCAACGCAGGTAATAAAGCCGACCAGTTTTGCATTAATGACTGCAACCCGCACTTGTGATTTCGCGAGTTTCTCCTTCCAGCGAGATTCGTCAATCTGCGCCCAGGCGGCAATTTGTTGTGGTGAATAATGCTGACTGGCGGTCATCGTAACCGCTCTAATGAAAATAGCGCATAGTTGCTGAAAATCGCCAGGCTGATAATCTCTTATTTGTATGTTATTCATAATATAAATTCAAAAACGCATGCGAAACGCTTCTGCCATTTTTCCAATTTTATGCATTTGGTTGTTATCTCGAGCCAGTTTATGAGGTTCAGGCTTCAGAATGGCAATGAGCAACCATGCTTGCTCATCAAACGCCCCCTGACAATATACCAAATGCGCTTCGTCATTCGTTCCGCTGAATTGGCGCAACTGTGGCGGAAATGGATTATTCACATTTGCCAGATGAATATGAGCAACTCGCTCAAATTTGATTAATGGCCAGGTAAACGAGTCGTCGTAGAGTGCATCGCGACCAAATATATCTGGCAAAATACCGTCACGCTTATAGGAAATAAAATCCGCCGTTAACGCATCAAGTTCCTCTGCTGTAAGTTGCAGGCGAATAAGTTTTGTTTTGAATACCCGCATCCTTATTCCTTAAAGTCATTGAAATCATCATCCGTCATATCATTAAGATATTGTTCAGCGCGGCGTGTAATTTCCTCTAATCTTGCAGCACTCGGACGGAAGCGCGCCTTTATGGGCTTTTTCTCCTCTTGTTCAGCAAGCATGTCCATTAACGCTTCGAATGCGCTGGCACTTAAGAGATATCCTGCGGGGCGATTATTAGAAAGAACCGCAACCGGTTGATCAATAAAGTATTTAGCTGGGTTTTTACGTAACTCAGTGATATTGACCGATTTTTCAGCGAGAATTCGATGCATACAGTGATCCCCTCATAATAATGCACACCAGAATAGACATAATAGTATACATCATAATCCCAGCACCAGTTGTCTTTCCATTTGAGGGTCAAGCAACGTCACATGCAGCCCCACCAGTCGCACACCGCGCCCGCCGCGGCGTTCATCCCAGGTTTTACGCGCGGTGGCGATTAGATCAGCTTTATTCAGCCGCGGCCAGACGTGCTCCTGAGTAGTTTGCTGAAAATCGTCGAACTTTAATTTCACCCCCTGGCGAGCAATCAGTAAATCAGGTTTTACTTTTGCCAGACGACGTTCAAGTTCCGGATACAGCCGCTCGATAATCGCTTCACATTCAGACCAGTGATGAATATCTTCCGCCATCGTGCGTTCCACGCCGACAGATTTTCGCAACCGTTCGCTGTTAACGTCGCGCTCGTCAATCCCCTGACTACGCTCCCACAAAATGCGGCCAAATTTGCCAAAACGTTTGAGCAGAGTCACCAGATCACACTTTTGCACATCACCGCAGGTCCGCAGCCCCATCGCTTCCAGTTTTGCCGCCGAGACTTTGCCGACGCCGGGGATTTTTGCCAGCGGTAAGGTTTGTAAAAATGTCGGAACTTCTGCCGGCGTAATCACAAACTGGCCGTTGGGTTTATTCATGTCGGAGGCGATTTTGGCGAGAAACTTTACTGGTGCCACGCCCGCAGACGCCGTCAGTTGCAGCTCGTTGAAGATTGTCTGGCGGATTTCCTGGGCGATGAGGGTCGCAGAACCGTGGCAATGGACGCTATCAGTGACATCGAGATAGGCTTCATCCAGTGACAACGGTTCAATACGCGAGGTGTAGCGCGAGAAGATTTCACGGATATGATTTGAGGCTTCTTTGTAGGCGTCAAAGCGCCCCGGAAGCAAGGTGAGATGTGGGCATAATTTGAGCGCCATCCCTGTCGGCATAGCGCTACGTACGCCAAATTTACGCGCGGGATAATTGGCGGTGCTGATCACCCCCCGACGTTCGCGGCTGCCGCCAATAGCAATAGGGATATCGCGCAGGGCGGGATTGTCGCGCATCTCCACTGCGGCGAAAAAGCAGTCCATATCCACATGAATGATTTTACGCATTGCTCACCTCTCAACACTGGTAAAGTATACAGTGATTTCAGGGTTTGAGAAATGCGTAAAGATTCAGCATCTAGCGCGTTCGCTGCGAAAGCACCTGCTGCTTATCCAGCTTTTGCACCAGCGGCTGCACCACTTTATCCCCATGCTGACCAAAGTATTGATACAGCGTATCGGACGCACTTTTGGTCAGCACCATAATCTCAATGCGTCGGTTGCCCGCGCTTTGCGGATTTTTGGCATCCAGCAGCATCTGGTCCGCCATTGCGCTTACCTGCATCACTTTATCTTCCGGCATTCCAGCCTCTTCCAGCACCCGACGGGCCGAAAGCGCGCGATCGCCCGAAAGGTTCCAGTTGTTGTAGATATTGTTTTTGTAGGCCATCGCATCGGTATGCCCTGTAATAATAATTTTGTTATCGAGCGAGTCGAACACTGGCGCGAGCTCCACCAGCAAAGTTTTAAAGAACGGCATAATCTGTGCGCTGCCGCGTTCAAACATATTGCGGTTCTGGTCATCTTTAATCAGCACGCGCAATCCCTGGGGAACAATCTCCATCTCCAGATTCGCTTCCATATGTGCATCACGGGCAATGGTGTTGATACTGGTCGCCAGCTCGCCAAGCTCAGTAGCGGATTTCTTCTTCAGCAGCGCCGTTTTCTCATTGACGTCACGCGCTTTTTTCTCCGTCTCTTCCGGCACCGCCACGGTGGCAGGTTTTGGCGGATGAGACGGGCTGATTTTATTTAACGGCGACAACCCGCCGCCATTGAAAATCGACTGCCCGTGCAGCGCGGCGATAATGCTTTCACGCTCGGATTTACTGACGCTGTTGACAATCAACTTTATCGTCGTCACCAAAGGGGCCGAGCGTATTTCCGAGGTTTCTGCCCGCTTTACCCTGGACGCGATGCCCGGCAAACAGATGGCGATTGACGCCGATCTTAACGCCGGGTTGATCAACCAGGCGCAGGCGCAAACCCGGCGTAAAGATGTTGCCAGCGAGGCCGATTTCTACGGCGCAATGGACGGGGCATCGAAGTTTGTGCGCGGGGATGCCATCGCCGGGATGATGATTCTGGCGATCAACCTGATCGGCGGCGTCTGTATCGGGATCTTCAAATACAACCTGAGCGCCGATGCCGCCTTCCAGCAATATGTGCTGATGACCATCGGCGACGGCCTGGTGGCGCAGATCCCGTCCCTGCTGCTTTCCACCGCGGCGGCGATTATCGTCACCCGCGTCAGCGACAACGGCGATATTGCCCATGACGTGCGTAACCAGTTGCTGGCAAGCCCGTCGGTGCTCTACACCGCTACCGGGATCATGTTTGTGCTGGCGGTGGTGCCGGGGATGCCGCATCTGCCATTTTTGCTGTTCAGCGCCCTGCTTGGCTTTACCGGCTGGCGGATGAGCAAACGCCCGCAGGCGGCGGAGGCGGAAGAGAAAAGCCTCGAAACGCTGACCCGCACCATCACCGAAACCAGCGAGCAACAGGTCAGTTGGGAAACTATTCCGCTGATCGAACCTATCAGCTTAAGCCTCGGCTACAAGCTGGTTGCGCTGGTCGATAAAGCGCAGGGTAACCCACTCACCCAGCGTATTCGCGGCGTGCGGCAAGTGATATCCGACGGCAACGGCGTGCTGCTGCCGGAGATCCGTATTCGGGAAAACTTCCGCCTCAAGCCCAGTCAGTACGCCATTTTCATCAACGGCATTAAGGCCGATGAAGCGGATATTCCGGCGGATAAACTGATGGCGCTGCCCTCCAGCGAAACCTACGGCGAGATAGACGGCGTGCTGGGGAACGACCCGGCGTACGGGATGCCGGTGACCTGGATCCAGCCCGCGCAGAAAGCGAAAGCGCTGAATATGGGGTATCAGGTGATCGACAGCGCCAGCGTGATTGCCACGCATGTGAACAAGATTGTGCGCAGCTATATTCCTGATCTATTTAACTATGATGACATCACGCAGTTGCATAACCGTTTGTCGTCGATGGCACCGCGACTGGCGGAGGATTTAAGCGCGGCGCTCAATTACAGCCAGTTGCTGAAAGTGTACCGGGCGCTGCTGACCGAAGGCGTTTCCCTGCGCGATATCGTCACCATCGCCACCGTGCTGGTTGCCAGTAGCGCGGTGACCAAAGATCATATTCTGCTGGCGGCAGATGTGCGCCTGGCGCTGCGGCGCAGCATTACCCATCCGTTCGTTCGCAAGCAGGAGCTGACGGTGTATACGCTGAATAATGAGCTGGAAAATCTGCTGACCAACGTAGTGAATCAAGCGCAACAGGCCGGCAAAGTGATGCTCGACAGTGTGCCGGTGGACCCGAATATGCTTAACCAGTTCCAGAGCACGATGCCGCAGGTAAAAGAGCAGATGAAAGCGGCGGGGAAAGACCCGGTGCTGCTGGTGCCGCCGCAACTGCGTCCATTGCTGGCGCGCTATGCAAGGTTGTTTGCGCCGGGGCTGCATGTGCTGTCGTATAACGAAGTGCCGGATGAGCTGGAGTTGAAGATTATGGGGGCGCTGAGTTGATGCCTTTTAAGAAACACAATACGATGACATCAATTTATGACGTCAGGGATTGATAAGATGATGAAAACGCGTTTATTAATATCTCAAGCATCGAACATTATCACCATTAAAGGTCAACCAGCCGCAGTGACATTTGAAGCCGATATCAACGCATTTCGCGGCAAATTTCTCAATGTAAATGGTTATTGCGACTTTGTAGCGACAAGCATTGAGGCGTTATACCGGGAAGGTGAAAGTGCGCTGGATGAGTGGATGGCGGATTGTGAAGAGGACGGCATTGCCCCTTTTCGTGAAGAAGAGCAAAAACGCCTGACGCTTCGTGTTCCTCATCACATTGATTCGCGGCTGACCATCGTCGCCAGACAACATTCCATTTCAAAAAACCAGCTCATTGTTGATGTCTTAGAACGTGAGTTTTCAGCCCAGATGTAAACAGGTCGGATGCCGCGTGGCATCCGACCTTTTGCCAGTTCGTCAATATTACCCATTTACAAAATCGTCTCTTCCGTCAAAATCCGGCGCGCGCCTAAAAAATGGTCCTGCCAGAAAGGTTCAGCTAACCGACTTACCCGTATGGTTTCCCCGGTGCGCGGCGACTCAATAAACTGTCCATCGCCCAGATACACGCCCATATGGTCGGCAATCTCGCGGCTGTGGATATGAAAAAACAGCAAATCTCCCCGGCGCAGGTCGTTATTCGCCACAATGGTTGCCCGGCGATAGTGATACATCTCATTAGCCGTGCGTGGGAGCTTCGCCTCGAGGATCTTGTTGTAGGCATAAAAAACCAACCCGCTACAGTCGAAGCCTTGATCGGGCCGCGTGCCGCCCCAGACGTAAGGCTTGCCAAGCTGCTGCTCCAGGCGGTGAATCGCCACTTCGGTGATGTTGTGTAGATGGTCGCTGCTTAAGAAATGGTTGTTCTCCGCCAGCGCCTGCCAGCGTCTGTCACTCGCCTTGAGCGGCGCAGGAAACCATTCTGGATGCTGTTTTATCTGTTCGCGGTTGTGCTGGCGCAGCGCCTTTCTGCTTTCGGCATTGCCTTCCACAATGTAGCTGGCCTGCTTTTTCAGATGGGTTTGGTACTGTTTTAATAAACGCGCCCGGTTTTGCATCCGCTGGCGGGCGGCGTAGCTGAAAGAGATATGTGATGTGGTGGCGCTGGCGAGTAAAGGGAGCAAAACGCATAACGAAAACACGCCTGGATGCAGAAATCTGCCGTGAAAGAACGAAGACATGAAGGACATAAACTAGCTGAATGAAGGAGAGAATTTTAAAAGGTTGGGGGAGTAAACGGGATTATTAATTGCTTATTTGCATATTAGTTACGAGGTTTCATAATCTTAGGAAATAAGTGATACATGCGCTTTTCGGACTAATGAAAACTGCCCCTGTGCTAAATTTGTAAACCCTGCGCCGACAGGCTTGCGTAAAACTCTTTTGGTGATAATGTGAGCCTTCCAAATCCAGACTATTCCGATTTGGGATCCATTTTGCCGTCCTGGCGTGTGTAACCGTTTTATCAAGGAATAAGCAGTATGCGTAAAATCGCATTAATTCTTGCGATGTTGTTGATCCCGTGCGTTTCGTTTGCCGGTTTGCTGGGCAGCAGTAGCTCAACCACGCCAGTGAGCAAAGAGTATAAGCAGCAGTTGATGGGATCCCCTGTCTACATCCAGATCTTCAAGGAAGAACGTACGCTCGATCTCTACGTCAAAATGGGCGAGCAATATCAGCTGCTCGACAGTTATAAAATCTGTAAATATTCCGGCGGCTTAGGGCCAAAACAGCGTCAGGGCGATTTCAAAAGCCCGGAAGGGTTTTATAGCGTCCAGCGTAATCAGTTAAAACCAGACAGCCGTTACTACAAAGCAATTAATATTGGATTCCCCAATGCCTATGACCGTGCGCATGGTTATGAAGGGAAATACCTGATGATCCACGGCGATTGTGTTTCCATCGGCTGCTACGCGATGACCAATCAGGGTATTGATGAGATCTTCCAGTTCGTTACTGGTGCGCTGGTTTTTGGTCAGCCGAGCGTGCAAGTGAGTATTTACCCGTTCCGCATGACCGACGCCAATATGAAGCGCCATAAATATTCCAACTTTAAGGACTTCTGGGAGCAGCTGAAGCCAGGTTACGACTATTTTGAGCAAACCCGTAAGCCACCGACCGTTTCTGTGGTCAATGGTCGTTACGTGGTCAGCAAGCCGTTAAGCCACGAAGTTGTGCAGCCACAGCTGGCATCAAACTACACGCTCCCCGAGGCAAAATAAGCGCCATTCGCCTGGCATAATCTTTTGCCAGGTTTCATTGCCCGTCAGCGGCTGTGTTGCAATCACCGTGACCACATCATTCGGTGTGGTCTGCGAGCTGAAGTCGATTTCCACATCCTGATCCAGCAACGTTGCCACGCCAAACGGCGCACGACGGGTGATCCAGTGTAAATTAGTCGAGCAATACGCCATTACATAGCGCCCGTCAGAAAGCAGCATGTTGAAAACGCCCTTCTGCCGCAGTTCATCCGCCAGTGAGGCGATATATTTAAACACTGCCGCCATGTTACCCGGTGTGCGCGGGTAACGCTGCGTTAATTTATGCAGGAGCCAGCAGAAGGCTTTTTCGCTGTCGGTTTCACCGACCGGGCGGAAGTTGCCGGTTTCCAGTGATTTATAGCCCGTCAGTTGCCCATTATGGGCATAAGTCCAGTTACGCCCCCATAACTCGCGGGTAAACGGGTGAGTATTTTCCAGCGCCACCTCGCCCCGATTCGCCTGGCGAATATGAGCCACCACCGAACAGGATTTTATCGGGTAGTCCTGGACAAGTTTGGCGATGGGGGAATTAAAGCTGGGTTGCGGATCTTTAAATGTGCGACAGCCTTTACCTTCGTAAAAGGTAATGCCCCAGCCATCTTTATGTGGCCCGGTTCCACCACCACGCTGTACAAGTCCGGTGAAACTAAAGCAGATATCGGTAGGGACGTTGGCGCTCATCCCGAGCAATTCGCACATGGGTAACCTCCACAACAGCGGGAGCGCATGGCTCCCGGCGAAGATTGATTAAAAAGTACAAAGGTGCAGGCTGTTACCCTCACCCCGGCCCTCTCCCTGAAAGGGAGAAAAGACCTTACTTAACCATCTCTTTTTCAATTAACTGGATCAGGATATGGATCACTTTAATGTGAATCTCCTGAATGCGGTCGGCATAACCAAAGTGCGGTACGCGAATTTCGATATCCGCCGTGCCAGCCATTTTGCCGCCGTCTTTACCGGTCAGGGTGATCACTTTCATCCCCTTCTCACGCGCCGCCGCGATCGCTTTGATCACGTTCGCAGAGTTACCGGAAGTGGAGATCCCCAGCAGTACATCGCCTTCGCGACCTACCGCTTCAACGTAACGGGAGAAAATATCATTGAAACCAAAATCGTTACCGACGCAGGAAATATGACTAACGTCAGAAATGGCAATCGCCGGGTAGCCCGGACGGTTTTCACGGTAGCGACCGGTCAACTCTTCGGCAAAGTGCATAGCGTCGCAATGGGAGCCGCCGTTGCCACAGGAAAGCACCTTGCCACCGGCTTTAAAGCTGTCTGCTAACAGGACCGCCGCGCGCTGAATGGCGTGAATATTGGCGTCATCTTTTAAAAAGTTAGCCAGCGTTTCCGCCGCTTCGTTCAGTTCGTTACGAATAAGATCCTGGTACATGAGGATATCCTTCAGCATAAATGTAATAGACAAAATGCAGTGTACCGGATACCGCCAAAAGCGAGAAGTACGGGCAGGTGCTATGACCAGGACTTTTTGACCTGAAGTGCGGATAAAAACAGCAACAATGTGAGCTTTGTTGTAATTATATTGTAAACACATTGCTAAATGTTTTTACATCCACTACAACCATATCATCACAAGTGGTCAGACCTCCTACAAGTAAGGGGCTTTTCGTTATGATGATTTTGAGTATTCTCGCTACGGTTGTCCTGCTCGGCGCGTTGTTCTATCACCGCGTGAGCTTATTTATCAGCAGTCTGATTTTGCTCGCCTGGACAGCCGCACTCGGCGTTGCTGGTCTGTGGTCGGCGTGGGTACTGGTGCCTCTGGCCATTATCCTCGTGCCATTTAACTTTGCGCCTATGCGTAAGTCGATGATTTCCGCGCCGGTATTTCGCGGTTTCCGTAAGGTGATGCCGCCGATGTCGCGCACTGAGAAAGAAGCGATTGATGCGGGCACCACCTGGTGGGAAGGCGATTTGTTCCAGGGCAAGCCGGACTGGAAAAAGCTGCATAACTATCCGCAGCCGCGCCTGACCGCAGAAGAGCAAGCGTTTCTCGACGGCCCGGTAGAAGAAGCCTGCCGGATGGCGAATGATTTCCAGATTACTCATGAGCTGGCGGATCTGCCGCCGGAGTTGTGGGCGTACCTTAAAGAGCATCGTTTCTTCGCGATGATCATCAAAAAAGAGTACGGCGGGCTGGAGTTCTCGGCTTATGCCCAGTCTCGCGTGCTGCAAAAACTCTCCGGCGTGAGCGGGATCCTGGCGATTACCGTCGGCGTGCCAAACTCATTAGGTCCGGGCGAGCTGCTGCAACATTACGGCACTGACGAGCAGAAAGATCACTATCTGCCGCGTCTGGCGCGTGGTCAGGAAATCCCTTGCTTTGCACTGACCAGCCCGGAAGCGGGTTCCGATGCAGGCGCTATCCCGGATACCGGGATTGTCTGCATGGGCGAATGGCAGGGCCAGCAGGTGCTGGGAATGCGTCTGACCTGGAACAAACGCTACATTACGCTCGCACCGATTGCGACCGTGCTTGGTCTGGCGTTTAAACTCTCCGACCCGGAAAAACTGCTGGGTGGCGCAGAAGATTTAGGTATTACCTGTGCGCTGATCCCGACCACCACGCCGGGCGTGGAAATTGGTCGTCGCCACTTCCCGCTAAACGTACCGTTCCAGAACGGACCGACGCGCGGTAAAGATGTCTTCGTACCGATCGATTACATTATCGGCGGACCAAAAATGGCCGGGCAAGGCTGGCGGATGCTGGTGGAGTGCCTCTCGGTAGGCCGCGGCATCACCCTGCCTTCCAACTCAACCGGCGGCGTGAAATCGGTAGCGCTGGCAACGGGTGCGTATGCGCACATTCGCCGTCAGTTCAAAATCTCTATCGGTAAGATGGAAGGGATTGAAGAGCCGCTGGCGCGTATTGCCGGGAATGCCTACGTGATGGATGCTGCGGCATCGCTGATTACCTACGGCATTATGCTCGGTGAAAAACCCGCCGTGTTGTCGGCTATCGTTAAGTATCACTGTACCCACCGGGGGCAGCAATCGATTATTGATGCGATGGATATCACTGGTGGCAAAGGCATTATGCTCGGGCAGAGCAACTTCCTGGCGCGTGCTTACCAGGGCGCACCGATTGCCATAACCGTTGAAGGGGCTAACATTCTGACCCGCAGCATGATGATCTTCGGACAAGGAGCGATTCGTTGCCATCCGTACGTGCTGGAAGAGATGGAAGCGGCGAAGAACAATGACGTAAATGCGTTCGATAAACTGCTGTTCAAACATATCGGTCACGTCGGTAGCAACAAAGTTCGCAGCTTCTGGCTGGGCCTGACGCGCGGTTTAACCAGCAGCACGCCAACCGGCGATGCCACTAAACGCTACTATCAACACCTGAACCGCCTGAGCGCCAACCTCGCCCTGCTTTCTGATGTCTCGATGGCTGTGCTGGGCGGCAGCCTGAAACGTCGCGAGCGTATCTCGGCACGTCTGGGGGATATTTTAAGCCAGCTTTACCTCGCCTCTGCCGTTCTGAAGCGTTATGACGACGAAGGCCGTAATGAAGCCGATCTGCCGCTGGTGCACTGGGGCGTACAGGATGCGCTGTATCAGGCTGAACAGGCGATGGACGATTTACTGCAAAACTTCCCGAACCGCGTGGTTGCCGGGCTGCTGAATGTAGTGATCTTCCCGACCGGACGTCATTATCTGGCACCGTCTGACAAGCTGGATCATAAAGTGGCGAAGATTTTACAAGTGCCGAACGCCACTCGCTCACGTATTGGTCGCGGTCAGTACCTGACGCCGAGCGAGCATAATCCGGTTGGCTTGCTGGAAGAGGCGCTGGTGGATGTGATTGCCGCCGACCCGATTCATCAGCGGATCTGTAAAGAGCTGGGTAAAAACCTGCCATTTACCCGTCTGGATGAACTGGCGCACAACGCGCTGGCGAAGGGGCTGATTGATAAAGATGAAGCCGCTATTCTGGTGAAAGCTGAAGAAAGCCGTCTGCGCAGTATTAATGTTGATGACTTTGATCCGGAAGAGCTGGCGACGAAGCCGGTAAAGTTGCCGGAGAAAGTGCGGAAAGTTGAAGCCGCGTAATTGAATAACGGAGCCGAAAGGCTCCGTTTCTTTATCCGCTAATTATTTAAAATTAAAGCCATCCGGATGGTTTTCCAGGCTGCCGGTCAACGCCGCGAACAGCACCGTTTTACCATCAATCGAAAGCGCATCGTTCACATTCAACCAGGTGAGTTTCTCTTGCGACGTTTTCTCATCAATGGTCGAGAACAGCCCCGTCATCTGATTAGATTTCTCGGACCACATCACAGCGATACGTTGCGAGCCACAGTCATGCGGTTTGCACGCGCTCATCACCTGATACGTCTCATCTCCCAACGTTACGGTTTGTGCAGGGGTATAAGTACCGCCTTTCATCACCCAGGCAGGCAGCTTATGCCCTTGCACCATCTGATTAAACGCAGCTTTGGTGGTTTCGCCCTTTGCAAGGCTGCTAATGGTTAAATCATCCTGCGCCATTGCACTGGTGGCGATGACCAGAGCGGCGACTGTCGTTATTGCCTTAAACATCATTCCTCCCGAGCTTATCCTGCCCATGTTATTAACCTCCTAAAGCCTGGCGATAACACGATAATTTGCAAATCAGATATTTCCAATATCAGCATTTGTTATCAATTTATTCTGCGCTAAGGCAACTGCCTGATAAGGTGTTAGAGTTATAAAACCCTTCGCATAAAGGAGTTGTACACCGTGTCTGGTTTGAAGATTACGCTTTTACAGCAACCACTGGTGTGGATGGATGGTCCTGCCAACCTGCGTCATTTTGATCGTCAACTGGAAGGTATTACCGGACGCGATGTGATCGTTCTACCGGAGATGTTTACCAGCGGCTTTGCCATGGAAGCGGCAGCTTCGTCGCTAGCACAAGATGACGTAGTGAACTGGATGACAGCCAAAGCGCAGCAGTGCAATGCGCTGATTGCAGGCAGTGTTGCATTACAAACGGAGTCTGGTTCGGTTAACCGCTTTTTGCTGGTTGAGCCGGGCGGCACGGTACATTTTTATGATAAGCGTCATCTGTTCCGCATGGCAGATGAGCATCTACATTATAAAGCGGGCAATGCGCGAGTGATTGTGGAATGGCGCGGCTGGCGTATTTTGCCGCTGGTGTGCTACGACTTACGTTTTCCGGTGTGGTCGCGCAATCTCAACGATTATGACCTCGCCATCTACGTTGCCAACTGGCCTGCTCCGCGCTCTCTGCACTGGCAGGCATTGCTGACGGCCCGCGCGATTGAGAATCAGGCGTATGTGGCGGGATGCAATCGCGTCGGCAGCGATGGCAACGGCTGCCATTATCGCGGTGACAGCCGGGTGATTAATCCACAGGGCGAGATTATCGCTACTGCCGACGCGCATCAGGCAACGCGCATTGATGCGGAGCTGTCGATGGTGGCATTGCGGGAATATAGAGAAAAGTTTCCGGCATGGCGGGATGCGGATGAGTTTAGGTTGTGGTGAGTGGGTGTTGTGTTTAGGGGCGGGGTAAGACTACGGGTCAGGGCAAGATTACGAAAGCCCGGAGCCTGTCCATCATTCTGTGTAAATGCCTTTCTCAGAAGTGACCGTCAAGGCGGTCACCGAACTCGATAATAAAGCGACTCATCCCTATCCGCCAGTCCTGAAGTGGCATCGTCCATTTTTGCGACGCTGACTGGAAAGCCAGCCACACCACTTTTTTCACCGACTCATCTGTCGGGAACACTTTCCGTTTCTTTATCGCATGTGTGATGATGCTATTCAGCGATTCGATTGCGTTAGTGGTGTAGATAACCTTGCGGATCGCCTCCGGGTACACGAAGAATGTGGCAACATTCGGCCAGTTTGCCCGCCAGCTGCGACTTATCTGCGGGTACCGTGCATCCCATTCCTTCCCAGGGAAAGATTACGAAAGCCCGCTCCCCGCAAGGACTGACGCCAGATAGTTTCTGTCCATGGCTGCTTTTCGCATCTTACGTCTTAACCCTGCCTTGAATACCTTATCATTCGTCAAAATATTAATAGCGATGTGCCGTATCCCTGAAAATAATTCTGCTGCATTTCCTCTTCTTATTTTGCAGTCGTCTTCATTCATTACCACGTCCAGACGCCAGTGCAGCTTATTCTCCACGTGCCAGTGGTTTCGGATTGCTGTGGCGAACTTCTCTGCGGTTAAATCAGCAGAACTAATATAATATCTGACCGTCATTTCTGGCTCTTTCTTTTGTTCTGCTATTATTGACCGAAAGGAGACTGCCACGCATAATTTCTTCAGACCTTTCCATTCAAACGTGAAATCAATAAGTTCATCAGGGACATCGCAAACAATGTGAAGACGGATTTCTTCTCTGCCGTGACTCTTTTCACTCATTGCGTAACTGTCATGCTCTGGATTATTTAATTCTTTCAGCGGAAATTCTCGAAGGCTTTATTTAGCCGCCCCTGGTTTCCTTTTACAGCGAATAAATAATCACCTCCCTGTTTTTGTATCTTCTCTGCAATATCTTTCTGGCAACCCATCGCATCAGTTGTGATGATTTTTCCTTTAATATCCAGCATGTTAAGAAGTTCTGGGATAGCTGTAATTTCATTGGATTTCTCATCCGTCCTGATCTGTCCGATGACCAGACTGTGCATTGTTGAGAACGCACTAATGACATGAATCGCTCCCTTGCGGCGACTCTTGTCATAAGAATGCCGGAGTGTTTTTCCATCAATTGCGATGACGTCTTTATCATCTGAAGTATGGCAATCTCGCATCCAGTTAATAAAGCACTCGTGAAATTTTGCAGGACTGATACAGGATACAACTCTGGCGATGGTATCGTGAACAGGAATACCATTTTAAAAATCACCGTATTGTTTTAAAAAATCGAGATGTGTTTCCCCAAAATCCTCTATATCTTCCCAACCTTCCGCACCCGAAATAACAGCACAAATAGTCAACAGTAGAATATCCGATAATTTATGTTCCACTTTCCAGGCTTGTCTGTAATCGGGGATAATAGAAATATGCCCCATCAATTTTTTAAGTTCTATTTTGTTCTCCTTAATTATGTAAGGAGTATTTGATCATGTATAAGCAATAAAAAACAGCTTTAGGTAATGAGGAATATCTCAATTTTTAAGCATAAAATGCGAATTGTTTAGTACAAAAAAGCAGCGTTACGTGATCTTTCCCTGCACTTCACCCTAACTTTAATTTAACTTCAAGAAGTATTAAGGCCTCAATAGCGAACTTAATACTTCTTAAAGAATATCACTCCTGACCAAAATCTTTCCACACTAATGCATGAGACTTTGATTTATCACCCAAAAATTTACTTACATCTTTCCAAAGTAAAGAATTGCTATCGGTCGCAGTGACTATTGCCTCTATAAGCCCTGTAGCTACAACTGTGGCCAATTCATCATCAATCGAGACCATACCATCTTCGACATGTTTAAATATTTTTTCTCTTTCAATATCACCCATTTCATAAAAATTTTTTACAATCGTTTTTCCAATCTGAGAGAACAACATAACCACCGGTGGAGTTTCTGGATGCCAGTATTCATTAGCTAATGAGACTGTCTCAGACAAAACAGTGGAAAACGATGCCATTTTTTCTATATAATTAGCAATATATTGGTTCATTACTTGCCTCCCAAAGCATTCTGTAAATCCTGAAGAACGTTTTCTGCTGCTGCTCGATCCCCTGGAGATGCTGTTGGATTCTTATCCAACCAATCCTGTAAAGCCCTTGTATAATCCTGTGCTTTCAATACATGTCCTCTACCACCAACTTTTTCACCTGTGGCCAATTCATAACGAACAGCATCTGCTGTGCTTCCACTTCCTACTTTTGCATTTGGCCGATAAAGATCGTCTATAATATTTTTCAAATTTGAATCTGTAACGTCAGGTTTTCCCATCTTCTGTCGCAATTCATCTTTATACCGTTCATGCTGCATACGATCTCTTGCGCTATTCTCATCTTCTGGTCCCCATCCTCCCGGGCTTCCCGTACTGCCACCACCCAGGCAGTTCTTCTCTTCCTCCGTCAAATCCTTCCCGACATTTGGATTCTCTTTTGATGAATCATCATTTCCAAACACGCTGGAAAAAGCACCATAGGGATCTCGCCAGAATTCCATTTGACTTTGTGCATTTAATAATTCGGCTTCACCCTGCATCTCCATACTTTTCTCAATCGCGTCCCCAACAGCCTCGCGATTGTTGTATATTATTATACCACCACCAATAACCACCGTACCGACTGCCGCACCGACTAACATCCCCGGAGGGCCTCCTACCGAACCGATCTCTGTACCTACTTCAGAACCAGTTCCCATGGCAGTTAATGCTCCTGCGCCCAACGCCGCACTTAATCCCAGCGGATCCAGCCGTTGCACCGGGTTCAGTGGATACGCATACAGGTTCCATCCCCCCTTCAGCCCAATCGGATCCTGGGTGATATACCTCCCCTGTAGCGGGTCATAGTACCGGTGACGGTTGTAGTACAGCCCCGACTCCTCATCATACTGCTGCCCCGGCAGACGGAGTGACTGTTGAAGGTGCTGCGTGCTTTCCTCTCCCAGCAGGTTTCCCCACTCGTCATACTCCCCGCGCCACGCCGTTTCCCCTTCCGGGCTGATAAGCGCCTGCGGCAGCCCACGGTGGTCACAGTGGTAAAGATGAAGTTTCCTCTCCGGGATGTATTCCGCCTCCAGTTGCGCCGCCATCTGTTCCGCCGTCAACCCACACTGTGCAAGCCACTGCTGGCTTTCTTCACTCACGCTGCCCTGCCGCAGTTCCCGCTCCAGCCTCCCCAGCATCACCGCCAGCTCCGCCGGTAGCGTCACACCCGTGTCCTCCTGCAACACCTCCGCCAGGCTACGGTGCCGCGCCTTCGCCTGTTCGCCATTCTCTGTTTCGATTCTCAGGAGCGGCGTGAAGCTCCCCGGCTGGTATACCGTCTGGATACGCGTGGTGTCGGTCTGTACCGTCGTCAGCCTGTCGCCGTCCCACCCGTACCAGGTCACCTCCGGTTTACGCGACAGCGACATCCACCCCGTCAGGTCACGCTCCCGCCGCCACACCCGTTTTCCCGTCCGGCGGCCCAGCGGGTCATAGAGGTAGCGGCTCTCCACCTGTGGCTCGCCGTGCTGTATCCGCGTGTAGAACACCAGGCGGTGCTGGCTGTCGTAATGGTAGTGGTGCGTCCGCTCGTCGTGCATCCGTATCACCCCTTCCGGGATACGGTCCGTCTTCTCCGCCAGCCTGCCGTATTTATCGTAGCGGTAGACATAGTGCGCATCTTCCGTGATGCGGTTATCCGGCCATGCCGTGAGGGTGCTGTCCGGGTGCAGTTCCGGGTCCGGCAGCCGGTTTCCTGCCGGGTCCGTCGCATACGGGATATCAATGTCCAGGTTCGCTGCCGTGGTGTGGACGCCCGTCAGCCTTCCCGTGTCGCTGTAACGGTACTCCCGGCTCTCCTGCGGGCCGCTGATGCGAATTAGCTGTCCGTTGTCGTTCCAGTCGTAGTCACGGTCAAGCTGCGGAAGGTTCAGGTGCCTGCTCCGGAGCTGGCCGCTGGTATTCCAGGCGGTGGCAAGCTCATATGCCTCCCCGCCGAAGCTGCGGGCCGTCTCACGGTGCAGCCGGTCCCGCGTGTACTCGACCAGTGGCGTACCACCCAGCTTCATTCCCGCAAGATAACCGCTGCCATACGTCAGCCACTCCACCGGCGGCAGACCGTCCGGCTCCTGACGGGTCGCCAGCCCCTGTTCGCTGTACGCGTGCTTCGTCTCATGCTCCCACAGCATCTCCCCCGTCTCCGGGTTCTCCACCGTCTGCCGTTCGCCCGTCAGGCGGCCTTTATCGTCATAGCCGTAGTGGACCGACACGCGGTGGTCTTCACTGGTATGGCTGATGGTGGTTAACCACCCGTACTCATCATACTGCCACTGCTCCGCCGGGTCGCCGTTCACCGTCCGGTGCGTGATGCGGTCCGACGCATCGTAGTGCCAGAGGGTGATAAGCCCCTCGTCTTCACTGTGGACAAGCTGCCCTGTGGCGCTGTACCGGTAACGCTGCGTCCTGCCGTCAAAGCCGCGCTGCTCCGTCAGCCTGTCCACCGGGTCATACCGGAACGTGGACTGGCTGCCGTTCTCGTTGGTCAGCACGGTGATGCGCCCGGCAGCGTCATACCCCATGCTGCGCGTCAGACCGCCTTCCGTCACACTCACCGGACGCCCGCGTTTATCATATTCGATGGTGCTGCGTTTACCGTCCGGTGATATCGTTGCTGTCAGGTCGCCTGCGGCGCTGTACTCATAACGGGTCTCCCGCCCCTGCGCATCCTTCTGACTGACCAGTTGGCCACGCGGGTTATAACTGCTGTAAGTGCTGATGCCTTCCTCCCGGTGAACGGCGATTTGTTGACCGCACCGGTCATACTCATACCGCGTCGTGTACCCCGAGCAGTCCGTAAACGCCTGAAGCTGACCGTACCGGTTTCGCGTTATTCTCCGCGTCACCCCGGTTCCGTCTTCCACCGCGCCGGGCAGGCTACTGCGGGGGGAGTCATAAAACCAGCGCGTAATGTTACCGTTGCGCGAGATCTCTTCCGCCAGCCTGCCCTGACGGTCATATTTCCGGCTGCTGCGCAGCCCGTCCGGGTACGTCACTGACGTCACCTGCCGCTGGCTGTTGTAGCCATACCGCACCGTCCTGCCGTCCGGCAGTATCACTGAAGTCAGCTTTCCAGACGCCATATGCAGCCGGTACTCCGTCCGCCGTCCCGCCGCATCCGTCTGCGCCTTCAGCCTCCCCGCCTCATCATACTCGCTGCGGGTGATGCTCCCGTCCGCATGTTCCTTCTTCACCACCCGCTTCAGGCCACCTTCGCCTTCCGTGTACAGCACCTCCCGCCTGTTCAGGCTGTCCGTGATGATTACCCGGCTCTCTCCGTACTCAAAGCGGTAGTCCAGCCCCTCCGGGTTGACCTGCTCCGTCACCCGGCCGGTATCATCATACCGGTAGCGGCTCTCCGGCCTCCCCGCATAATGGTGCGCCACCATCCGCCCGGCGTGCGCCACATCATAAGTAAACCCGCGCACCTGCGTCCCGCTGCGGTCATACACCGCCCGCAGTTCTCCGCTGGCCGTGTACGTGTAGCGCGCCAGCGGCGCAGTCGGCTGTTCATCCGGGTATGCCGGGTCGTGTGTCAGCCACACCGCCTCCAGCCGGATACCGTTATCGGCACCGTATTCTGTACCGGCGGGCAGCGTATCGGGGAAAACCTGAGAAGAGGAAACAGAACGGGGACCGGCAGGGGAAGATAAGGAAGACTCGCGCTGTTTACGGAAGGCTTCCGCCCGCTGCGCCTGCGTGCTCAGCGCCAGGTGAAAACGACGGCCCGCACCGTCCGTCACCCCCGTCACCGCGCCCGCCACGTCACCCTCCGCCGCCCGGTGGAAGGCCAGCGTCCGCCCGAAGCCGTCCACCACGCCCGTCAGCACCCGGTATGCGGGCGGCTCCGGCGGCAGCACCTCGTCCACTTCCGGCACCCGCTCCGGCCAGCCGAGTATCCACCACGGCCCCTGAAGGCTGTTTGTCGCCAGGTACACATGCGGACTCAGGCGAACATCTTCCGGCAGCACCTGCCAGAGCGCGCTTAGCGGCTGCGAACTGTGCTGCGCCGCCACCCCGCCCCGCGCCAGCCAGAGTGACTCGCTGCGGCTGTAGCTTATCTCGCCGGGAAACAGCGGCTCAAAGTGAATGCTCCTGCCGCCGTTGTCGTTGAGTATCAGTTCCCGCTCATGAACCTGTAAGCGGATATCGAAGGGGGCTTTCCAGCCGGGACCAAACACCCCCACCGGCGCGGACGTCCTGGTCCGGTAGCTGCTGTAGGCGCGGGAAAGAATAAACGGCAACGGGCCGGGCAGCGCAAGGTCCGTCTCGCCCGGCAGCACCTTCGCTCCCAGCAGCGGGTTTACCGGATTGCCATATTTCGGCGTGGCTTCCCCTGTGGGACACACCGAGCAGGCCACACCGGTTGGCGCACCTATCAGCACCCCTGCTGAACCCTGCACAATATCCAGTCCCTTGCGGGTCATGTCACCCTGCCGCGCCGCCGGTTTTCCACCCATGAATCAATTCCTTCTGCTTTTAATATGGTTTATCTGGTCACTGCACCAGTTCCGTTTTAATTTTTTGCACCTGACTCAAAATTGCCGCATATCCGGCATTCCGGGGGGTAAATCTTTCGGCACAGGCGCATCCGGTACAGGTTGTGTGGCACCACAGTTCCAGTTAATCACCGGCGCATCACCGTTCACATCCGACTCTCCTTCCAGATGAATGTGCGTACCATTGAGAAATATGCTTCCGTCCTTCGTCAGCACCAACCTTGCCTTACCGCAGCAGAGTTCCAGATGCTCACCGGCAGAATAAACTGCTGTTTGTCCGGTGTTTTCCTTCATCGTCTTGCCCACCGAGAAGGTGACGTTATTCCCTACATTGACGCTGTAGCCCATTCCCACCATCAGTGATTTATGCAGCCCTACCTGTGAGGACTGCAACAACGCCACCGAGGTATTCATGATGCCGCCTACCGTCGTCTGGTAAGCCACGCCCACCGTCAGCGCACGAATGATCCCCACCTTTTCAACCTGGTTTGAACCCACTTTGACAATCTGGTTGCTGCCTACCGTTTCCACCTGGTTGACACCAACCGTCTGTATCTGATTAACGCCAATGTTCTGGATCTGGTTATTGGTAACGGTGATCGCCTGGTTGTTACCTATTTTTTCGGCATGGTTGTTTATCACATCCGTGGTGCGGTTATTCAGCACCTCGGTGTTCATGTTCTTCTGCGCGTGGATGTAGACCTGTTCTTTCCCTGTCGCATCGTCAAACTTCAGT
>NZ_JBJQMA010000010.1:0-168106 GCF_046486065.1 Escherichia sp. WS547
CGTTACGCACCACCCCGTCAGTAGCTGAACAGGAGGGACAGCTGATAGAAACAGAAGCCACTGGAGCACCTCAAAAACACCATCATACACTAAATCAGTAAGTTGGCAGCACCACCCAGTAGCCTGTCATCCCAGCGAGGGAACAGCCCTTCAATGCCCAGGATGCGCGTGAAATGACGTAAATCAGCATTGCTGCGTTGACCGAGAACACCGTTAGACAGGCGATAGCGACCATTTTGTCGAATCAGACTAAGATAGCACAGGCGCTGAGTAAGATCACGACGAATAGTTTTTTCGCAAACGTTAAATTCCTCAGATAGCTCCCGGACGGCTAGTGACTCACCATTGTTCAGGCGAGTTAATATCAATCCGAGTCGATATCCAAGTTTATCGTGCTTACCCATTCGTTTATCCGGTTAATGCCAGCGAAGAGGATATTTTCAGCAAAGTAATGGACAGGATGAGTCCACTTTTACTGTGACGGAGAAAAAATTAACTCATTAATTATCAATGTATTAAAACATTGCTGGAATCATCAAATAACATGTGGACTCATCCTGTCCATGTGTATTTTTACGCTCAGGGTGATAATTATTATCCTGACCTGTACATGACCTGTTTTTGCTGCATATTTGGCCATGCACTTTTGCCATCAAGTCGGAGAGGCAGGGGGGAACGTAAGATCCGAAGGATAGAGAGGTTATCAGCAATTACAATGATGATTAATATTTTCGTAATATCGGAGAACATCATATTAGTTGAAATAACATAAAGGTGGTTCTATGTATTTACATATCAGAAAGTATCAACTCGTAAATGCGAGATGGCGTGATGTCATTGATCTGACAGATTATGAAGAAACAATCAGGCAGGTTGTGAGTACATTATTTGGAAATGATTTTATTGAGGTCAGCGTTGAAACAAATTGTTTTACTCTGACAGTAAACAGTACAAGCAGTAAAATACCACACGGCATACTGGTGAATATGGGGAAAAGGCTGGCGGCTAATCTCCAGAGTATCACCTGTCATGCCATGCGGATCTATCATGTAAATGGTCATCCTGACGCGCGGCAGTTATTTCACTGTTTTGATGCCGATTGCCTGTGATTAAGCCCCCAACTTCTGTTAAAGGAGTTGGGGGAGATTTAACGGTTATCAAACTGGAAGACAGAATGTCGGATATTTACGGGCTATGATATCCATCAGTGACTTCATTCGCGGTGTTACAGAACTAAATTTCATTTGGGGTATTTTTGCTCTTACCGCATTTTTTACATCAGTCACCGTTACTGAATAGCCTTCTGACGTCAGCCATTCAGCAACCTCTTTACAGGAATAACTTTTTTTATCTTTCGGCATCAGCCCCCATTGGCACTGAGTCAGCGCCCGGAGAAATAGTCTGACTAAAATATCATCACTACGTTTGCTTCCGACTTTTAGTTTCATATCAGAAAACACCGTCCGGCAATAGAGAAAATCACACCAGTCATCCCAGTCAGCCAGGGTCTTCAGTGTATGCGTTTGCCGCCAGTCGTCGAAAAGGGAGCGTTGCTGCAGAGCCTCTTCCATATTATCCCACGGGCGGGAAGACATCAGTAAATGCCCTTCATTCATGGCGGGCTGTACGGGCTGGCGTTTGAAATCGAATTCCAGATTAAGACGGATATCCTGTTCCCGGGATACCAGATCGCTTTCCGACAGCCACATCTCACGCGTTGATATCAACGTACTTCGGGATAACGTCTGACCGGGTAAACGATTAAGGTAAAGATCTACCATATAGTCGTTATAGTCACTGCGTGGAATATCGGCAGGAGGTTTGACGCCAGCCCTGGCATGAACAACAGGTTTTCCCTGAATAGCTCTATAGGTTAACTGCCCCCGGGTTTTCATGGCGATAAGCTGGCTGACCTCATGCTTACATGTCAACATTGATGAACCCGGATCAACAATATCGCACAGCGACTGGAAGCGGGAAGACAGTGGACCGCTCATGTTTATCTTGTCAAGTGGGCAATTTGTCAAAAAACCATCGGTTGTGACGCTGACAACCGATGAATCAGAAGGCAAAGCATTCATGAGTTCCCCGACAACGGCGCGGATAAATCCCGTTACATGCGCAGCAAAGAATGGCTGAGTAACCGATGATGGTGGGAGGGATCTGTTTAATCCACGGGCAGTATCAAAGGCGGTTTTGGCGCGAAGGCCCTGAGCAAGTTTGCCATAAAGCGAGTTGCCAATTTCTTTCCAGAATTTCTCCTCCAAAGAACCTTTAATATGGCGATTACGGTTCTCACGGACCTGTTGAACAAAGGGAAGAAACACCGATGTTGATTCGCTGTTATGTGGGGAGGTGTCACAGATCCAGGGGACGATGATCCCATTATGGATCGTCATCTCTGCCCCGAGCGACAGAGCAAGTTCGATTTCAGGTGCCGTTGCCCATGATTCGCCACTTAATGGAAAGAATAACCCATATTGATCGGTCCGAACCGGCAGGCTGGGATAGGGAACTGATTCCGGGAACCGAAATGTGACAAGCGCAAACCCCATCACATGCCCACAGTAATCGTCCGGATTTTTACTGAGGCGGATGTTTCCGTAATCGGGTATGAGGATATCTAATAGCCCGGTGGTATACGCTCCAGCCAGATCGTAGTCATACCAGTGATCAGACGGTGTAACCCCCATCATAAAACACTCATTGCGTCCGCCGTGGTAACAGTTGATCGGGAACGTTTCAAACAGCTCTCTTGAAGGAACACTGGCGGGGTTTTTAATTGTCCGGAATGCCTGTTTCTCCGTGAGCCAGAGTTCACGGGTTTTAATGTGTGTCCCAAGGCAGACTTCAGGAGACATATTGTTTTCTTTAAGTGTTTTGGTGAACCGTGAAACTGCCATCGCCCCGATGGTGGCGGGGACACGATCAATCATCAGCTCCCGGGCGCAAAAATTGCGAACCTGTAAAGCATAACGAACCGCAATCTCGGCATCCCGCAGAGCATAGGCTTCAAACCCTGCTCTGTCCCCCAGAAGATATTCACGCATATTGGTTATGGAATAAGGGGCAGGAATGGTGAGTTTGGGAAGACCCAGTAATTCACCACATTCAGCCAGACCCATACCCCCGGGAGTGATAAGCAGTGTATCGATGAAAGCTACGTTACTGCAACGCGGAGGGGAAGTTCGTTTGTCAAACATTATCTGTTCAGTCTTTACGCGACGTTCCTGCTGTTCATCAAAATCGATACCGTAACGATTTTTGAAGCTGCTGACAGTACCGCGTATTCCTTTCAGAAGAATTTTGTAGTCTGACCAGAAATTAGCAAAGGAGGCGATATCCGCACGAATGAAATGCGCATATATATTAATAATACCGGGCCATTTTGTAATCACACCCGTTTCAAGAAGCGGTGTAATCGTTTGACAGAGAAATTCCTTAAAAGACAGCCGGGATTTTTTCTGTGAGTCAGGTGGATAGATAATGTTCGATATACCTGTATTATCGGGTAAGACAACATAACTCTGATATGACAGAATATCATTCTGTTGTGTTTCAGGATTGAAAACATATTCGGTATCAAAACCGATATGGAGTGTCAGGTCACTTGAAATAACAGATACTTTTTTTGATGCAGGTGGTATCACAGGATAATCATCAAGCGTTTTAGGTCTTTTAAGATTGAGCGCTGGCTCTGAAGTCACGGACTGATACCCCGAGGCGGCAGCGAGGATGTCCTGCAAATTATTGCTCATAGTTAACTCCGAAAAAATGCCGGGAGCTGTGTCCCGGCATAAAGAATCAAGATTTAATAACATTTACTACAGATTTGAAAATATCGGTTTTGCGTGATTCATCATCTGCATGGATAAATGAAACGAGGTTCCTGCCTGCTTTAATCAGGATGCCACGTTGCGTCTTTTCCACAGATGGGGTGACGCGTGCAGATAACAGACAATTTTCATGTAACTGAAGAAACTTTTTTGAGGCGTAGCCGCCATGCAGTCGGGCTTTAATTTCATTATACATATCATCAAGAGAACCGGGTTCTCCTGATTCACTCAATACCGGATAGCCCTTCTTATCAAAAAGGCTGAGGATAGATTTACCATCATGTTCGAACAAGGTAACACCGTAAATGTATTTCATTCGAAAGGTGAGGGCGTCGGTGGTGTAGATCTCCTCCTGACAACTGAAATTTTTGAGACGCCTGGCTAATTCATTAAAAACAGCACGAGCAGTAGCCGTGTCCTGCAGGGTGTAGGTATAAAGTACGAAGCCATCTGTGCCGATGAGCTTTACTAAGTTGTCCATAATCGTGATAGCGAGAACTAATGCAAAGGACAGATATTTTTCATCGTTGTCTACAGCTGTGCTTGCTGATTCAGGAATAATGTTCAGTGCATTATTAGCGTTATTTTCCGTGTTCTTAGTAACCATTTATATCACCTTTAAGTTTGTTTTGACGATGTGCATTTTCCCACTCAACAATATCGTCAAGAGAGAATCGTATAGCCCGCCCAATTCTGATGAAGGGCGGGAGTTTTCCTGGGTTGCGCGATATATCTGACGCAACCGTGGATGCGGAAAGATTAAATCTTTCTGCAAACTGCTTAATGGTTAAATACATAAACCTCCGGTTTTAGAGAAGAAGAAGCCACGCGGATTTAATATCAATCCACATTCTTTGATGGCTTAATGCAGGGCCCTGCAGAAGCATGCAATGACAATACCGTCCTTAAACGAGTGTTGCATCAATCACGAATCACAGATCATAGGTTCATTTTTTCGTGTCATAACTTTCTATGACCTGAGAAACCACTGCGTGCGATGTCGCTGCATTGTGAAAAGCGTAGCGACGGGTCGCCGTGAGTGAATGGTGATTTAGCAGATGGGAAGCGATTGCAATATCCCCGGTCGCCTGTAGTACCCGGGTGGCAAAGGTACGGCGCAGGTCATGCATCCGCAGGTTATCAATGTTGGCATCCCGACAAATACGGGCAAAGGTTGCACGCGGATATGCCAGAGGGCGGGCATTGTCGGTTAGTTGTGGAAAAATGTAAGTTTTGCTGAGCATCAGGTCCTGCTGGCACTGGACAACTGCAATGGCTGGAGGTGCAAGTGGGCAGGTGAAAGGGTGTCCGGACTTTGTATCAGGCAGTATGAGTTGATGCATATCCGGGTGCCAGTACTCCCATTTCAGGGTACATACCTCACCAATACGCATCCCCGTATAAAGAGCAAGCAATATAGAATCAGCTGCCGGTGTTTGCAGCGCTGTTGCCGCGTCAATAAAGCGCGGGATTTCTGTCGCTGATAGTGTGCGATAGCGAATGTTATTTTCTTTCAGATAGCGGACATGTGTCATCGGGGAATGCGTGATCCATCCAGCACGTACTGCCAGAGAGCATATTTTGGACAATATTGCGAGGATCCGGTTTACTGTTGACGGACGTAATTTTTCCCGTAAGCCAGCAGCATATTGTTCCAGTTCCCCTGCCGTGATGTCGCGAAGTTGCCGCTTGCCCCAGAACGGGCGAACGTAGAGGTTGAGTTTTGACAACTCTGACTGAGGACTCTTTTTATACAACTGCAAATCCGGTAGCCACAGGTCATTGATGGCCTGTTCCACAGTGAATCGACGGGACTGAACCGCAAGACGATTTTTATCAGCAAGCAGTTTCATCACATGCTGACGGGCATCCTCAACGCAGAGCTGAGGGAACTGACCCAGGGTTTCATATATACGCTGATTGTTTATAGTGGCACGAAAGGCCAGCGTGATCCGATTGGGATACACCAGAGCACGCAGGTTTTGGCAGTGAATATCACGGTATTCCTGACAACCCGTGAGGGGATGTGGAAGTTGGTGAATTGATTTGTTGCTGAAACGCAGATCCAGAATAGGCATCGTATTTCTCCTGTAAATGACACTGGAAAAATACGATGTGAGGTTATAGTCTGCCAGTTACAGCTTTCACAGTTCATCAGGTGAAAAAACGCAGATTCGGATATAATGGCAACACAATTCCATGTCGCCATTATATTAAGAAACTACAGTTTCATGATCTTGTTCGCTATTTTTTCGAAATAAACCTCATTCTTAAGAAGAGTTATATTGTTTGTTTGAACACCCAGACCACTGGAGGTTGACTGGAAGTTGAGTGAACCACTTATCACTGTGGACTTTCCTGATAAAAAGGAAATCAACTCCTTGGAAGATGGTGCCCACTCAGGGTTTAAGAGTAATGCAATATAGATATATGTCTTACGAAGCAATTGTTCGATATCTTTTTTATGCCCTGTAGTGTTTTGCTTACCTTTAATGCAAATAGATTTGATTATGAACTCATCAGGGCTGGTTAAAGGCGTTTTAAACTTATTCAGTGATCCATCGTTATGAATGACTTCATAAGGCAGCATAGATAAAATGATCAATGCAATCATTTTAGGATGATAAAGGTAGTTATCACGAATGATTTTTCCTGCCTTCATTGTATTGAGCGTTGTTTGAATAAATACAAAAAGATATTCAGAGCAAAAGTAACAAAACACAAGCCAGGATAGGTCAATGGCTGGAATGTTAATATCCTTAGGTAGTTTGTTTAGCCAGTATTCAGACTTCAAAAAGGTCCTGATTTCAACAGTATATTCATGCATTTTTGCGCTGAAATCAAGCATTGCTACTTGACCTGATTGTTCCGTAACTGTGTGGTCTATAAATGTTAGTGTATTGCACATTTTATCCAGCGTGTTTAGAAAACAAGAAAGGAGTTCGGCATTATTATTACCATTAACCGCAGATGAAAGTTCAGTTTTAATAAATGCATCCAGTAGCATACAGATTTCTTTCGGAATTACATTTTTACGGGATTGCTGTGAATAGAAATATACTGCCAGTAAATTAAAGGCAGTGCACTCCTTTTTTAACCATTGTTCGAGCACTGGGACGTGCTGAAAAAAATTGATATGCTTAGCAGTAGATGCTGATGGAGATAGTACATGAAGAATATCTACAGCAGGCTTCATTTGCAATATTTGATCGGATTCGGTAGTCGTCATTAGTTCCAGTAATTGCTGTTCAGAAAATAGTTTAGACAGGTGATCAATGTCTTTTTGGTATTGATTAAGTTTTGTTAAATTCCCCGGTATACGGGTTACATTGTTTTTCATTTTCTCGAACATAATTTTATCCTCGTTTGAATTATTACACTGATTTAAAAAGTAGCATGTCGTGTTAGCGAGGTAATCCTAAAACGTGAATGGCAGCAGGGGCAAGCTTGAATCTGCGTAAGGATATGGCTTGAATTTAATGGTGTAATCAGTGAGTTAGAGGCTTATAGCTATTTAAATACAATAAGTTATGACGGTGTGTGGCGGGTGTAAATCGGTTAGTTTTTATGGTTAAAATATGAGCACTATGAGGTTTCAGAGATGGTGGTGTTTAAATTACATAAAACCAAGGCCTGATAATCAGTATCAATACCGGAACGATGTCATATGATTAACACTGTCTATGGCATTGATAATGATCTATGCAAGGCTGAAATTAGCTCTGCTTCACGATGATATAGTGTTCTCTAAAGATTAAAAGGAAATAAACAGAGCCTTTCGCCGATGAATCAATGTGCTGATTTCCCTCAAATCAGCCTCAATACTACCAACATCACCAAAGACTTCACCTCTAATCTCACTTCGATTTTTCATGAAATTGGTGCTTAATAAGCTTTCTTTTTTTAATGCCATTAATTTTGGTTTTATATCGTTATAGAAATGCTTACGGCTTACCCTGATGCTATGAATCGAGTAGTAAACTGTTTTATACATCAAAAATATAAGTAACTGGCCGAGAAGATATTCTTTTTCAATGTATTTATATTGAGAGGATTCTTCGCGTTTCGCCAGGTAGAAAACATGAGGTGCGATGATGGTGGGGATAAAATCCAGTGCTGGAGAGGTTTTGGTTTTTTCTGTTTCTCTTCCGGATTGAAGATGTTGAAGTACAGAGTATGCAATGCTTAATATTATGGCATTGCTTATATTATTAATTTCAGTTGGGTAAATATGCAGGTTGCTTATCAATTCTGAAAGGCAAAGTAAAACACCAGTGATGTTGGGTTTTCTGCCGGAGATTGTGGTGCTGTTGAAAATGTGACGATTCTTACGACTTATATTGACAAGTTTATGAGTGCAGAATTCTATATGTTCGACGATTTTATCTTGACTATTTTTAATGTATTTTGAAATGTTAGTGATCCGGCCATTCAACGTTAGTTCATCAAGCAATATATCATTTTTAATATTGCGAATTTCATCGCAATGTTCACATTGAGAAACTATCTCATGTAATACATAACTCGACGTATTGCGGGGTGACGCTGATATGTAATCTAAAATAGAAGGCTCGATTTTGATTTTTTGTTTGTATTTTTTAATGCACTGTTTGATTGTTTTTTGTAGAGTATTTGAGATGTGTTTTTTATATTCTTTTAGAAAATCTTGCTCTAAAAAGAGTGAGGAGAAGATCAACTGCTGGCGAGATAATTTAATCTCAGGCTTGATCAATTTAATCCGAAAAACTCTTCCCTCCAACTCATAGCTGAACATGGAAGATAAGTCATAGTGGGGTGATAAATGTTCGAGTAACGACATTCGTGTATTCATTAGCCGCTTGAATTTATGGTCAGCATACATAAGTGTTTTTTTTATTTGCTCATCGTAAAGTGGGCCGATAACGCAGTTGGTAATACTCATACTATCCGGAGACCTCCAGTCAGCAGGGGAATCACATTGACGGTCATCATTACTATCAAAGGGCATCAACGTTGCCGATTATGGATCATGTCAGCTCCACACACCAGAACGGGTGATATATGGATCATCATTACCCCAACGGCAGTTTTACACCATGGCTAATATGGATGCTATCTTACTAAGATAATTGGTTTTTAGCGAGTGACGAGCCAGGTTGTGTCAGTCTGTCTCATGTCGATATTACGGGGATGATGCAAACCTGAATGCTGCGATATTGGCGTGTCAGGGGAGGCATCTTACGGTATCATTTACCGCAATTTTTAAGATGCAAAGCCCTGCATCGCTAGCTTTTTCTTCAGACCAGGATGATTCATGAACGACAAAATCAGTCAGGACACGATCAACAAAGCCCTGTGGGCCGCGTGTGATACGTTCCGTGGCACCATCAGTGCTGATACCTATAAAGACTTTATCCTTACCATGCTGTTCCTCAAGTACATTTCAGATGTCTGGCAGGATCACTATGACGAATACAAAGAACAGTATGGCGATGCGCCGGAACTGATTGAAGCGATGATGGCCAACGAGCGTTTTGTACTGCCAAAAAGTGCCAGCTTTTATGCGCTGTACGAACGCCGCCATGAGCCGGGTAACGGTGAGCGTATCGATCAGGCGCTGCATGCGATTGAAGAAGCCAACGGCACCAAACTGAAAGATGCCGGGAAAAGCGTGTTCCAGGATATTTCGTTTAACACTGACCGCTTGGGTGAAGAAAAACAGAAGAACACCATCCTGCGCCAGCTGCTGGAAGACTTTGCCGGTGAAGATCTTAACCTGAAGCCAAGCCGTGTAGGTACGCTGGACGTTATCGGTAATGCCTACGAATATCTGATTAAAAACTTTGCCGCCAGCGGTGGGCAGAAAGCCGGGGAATTCTATACGCCGCCGGAAGTTTCGGACCTGATTGCAGAACTGCTCGATCCGCAACCGGGTGATACCATCTGTGACCCTGCCTGTGGTTCTGGTTCGTTGTTAATGAAGTGCGGGCGTAAGATTGTCTCCGGGCATGAAAGCCGTAACTATGCTTTGTTCGGTCAGGAAGCGATTGGCTCCACGTGGTCGCTGGCGAAAATGAATATGTTCCTGCACGGGGAAGACAACCATAAAATCGAGTGGGGCGATACCATTCGTAACCCGAAGCTGCTCGATAAAAATGGCGACCTGATGCTGTTTGATATCGTGACCGCTAACCCACCGTTCAGCCTCGATAAGTGGGGCCATGACGAGGCCGAGAACGATAAGTTTGGCCGTTTTCGTCGCGGTGTACCGCCGAAGACTAAAGGAGATTACGCTTTTATCTCGCATATGATCGAAACCCTGAAACCGGGAACGGGTCGTATGGGCGTAGTTGTGCCACACGGTGTGCTTTTCCGTGGCTCCAGCGAAGGTAAAATTCGCCAGAAACTGATCGACGAAAATTTGCTGGATGCGGTAATTGGTCTGCCGGAAAAACTGTTCTACGGTACGGGGATTCCGGCTGCGATTCTGATTTTCAAAAAGCAGAAAGTGGATGACAAGGTGCTGTTTATCGATGCCAGCCGTGAATTCAAGGCAGGTAAAAACCAGAACCAGCTTAGCGAAGAAAACATTAAGAAAATCGTCAAGACCTACCGTGATGGCGATAACGTTGAGAAATACGCCTATCTTGCCAGCCTGAAGGAAATTCAGGACAACGATTACAACCTCAATATTCCGCGCTATGTCGATACCTTTGAGGAAGAAGACGAGATCGATTTGCTGGCTGTGCGTGCCGAACGTGAGCAATTGAAAGTGGAACTGTCAAAACTCGAAACAGAGATGGCGGGTTATCTGAAGGAGCTTGGTTATGGCTCGTGAAATAATATTGCAAAAGCTGCCTGTAGGGTGGAGCTACAATTTATTGGATAATATTGCTGAAAGATGCAGTGGCCATACACCGAGTAAATCATTCCCGGAATATTGGAATGGTGGCATTAAATGGATTTCCCTCGCTGATTCATGTCGCCTTGATAAAGGGTACGTTTATGAAACCGATAAAGAAATATCTCTAGAGGGCATCAAAAATAGTTCAGCTGAAGTACATCCGGCGGAAACGGTTGTATTATCGCGTGACGCAGGTGTTGGCAAGAGTGGTGTTATGGCTACGCCAATGGCTGTGAGTCAGCACTTTATTGCCTGGAAATGTGATAATAAAGAAAAGCTTCATAGTTGGTATCTTTATAATTGGTTGCAGTTAAATAAAGAAGAGTTCGAAAGGCAAGCTGTTGGCTCTACAATTAAAACAATTGGTCTTCCATATTTTAAGAAATTAAGAATAGCTGTTCCTCCTTTTGACGAACAAAAGAAAATCGCCCAAATCCTGTCAACCTGGGATAAGGCGATTTCGGTGACGGAAAAGCTTCTCACCAACAGTCAGCAGCAGAAAAAAGCCCTGATGCAGCAATTGCTTACCGGGAAAAAACGCTTGCTGGATGAGAATGGGGTGAGGTTTAGTGGGGAGTGGGAATATACCATTTTCGGCAACTTGGGTGATACCTATACCGGTTTAACAGGGAAGACCAAGGAGGATTTTGGTGCAGGTAAGCCATATATCCCTTACATCAATATTTTCAAAAATTCCAGAATCGATATTCAAAACCTAGAGTACGTACAGGTTAATGATGATGAGCGCCAATCCGTTGTAAAGTACGGCGATATATTTTTCACTACATCATCGGAGACGCCAGAAGAGGTTGGGATGTCTTCGGTTTTATTGGAAGAGGTTAGTGAGGTTTTCTTAAACTCATTTTGCTTCGGATTTCGATTGAATAACTTCGAGACTCTTATTCCAAAATATGCTCGTTACCTATTCCGTAGTGAACATGTACGCCGTCAAATTTCGACATTAGGTCAGGGAGTAACTCGCTACAACCTCTCAAAAAGGCAATTGATAAAGTTAGAGCTTAAACTCCCCTGTGTTGAAGAACAGCAAAAAATCGCAGCCGTACTTTCTGCTGCGGATGCTGAAATCTCCACACTTGAGAAAAAACTCACCTGCCTGAGAGATGAGAAAAAAGCCCTGATGCAACAGCTACTGACTGGCAAACGTCGTGTTAAGGTCGATGAGGCGGTTGCCGAATGAAACTGACGAAAAGCGGTCCACTGACTGACCGGGAAATCGACTGGCTGGAAGAGGTGTTGCTGAAATACGGCAATGATGACTCTGTGCTCTGTTTCTCTGAGCTGGATGGCTTTCTGACAGCGATTGTCTCTGGCCCGAATACGATTTCCCCTAATACCTGGCTCAGTGCTATCTGGGGGCGAGGTGATTACCACCCTCGCTGGACCACTGAAAAAGAGATGACGCGTTTTGTGGGGCTGTGTTTTCAGCATATGAACGATATCGCTGGCTGCCTGTATGAGGCCCCTGAACAGTTTGAACCGATTTTCAATGGACGTGAGGTGAAGGGGAAGACATATACCATCGTCGAAGAGTGGTGTTTCGGGTATATGAAAGGCCGGTCTCTGGATGACTGGTCAGCCTTGCCAGAGGCCTTACGTCCCTCGCTGGAGGCGATAGCCCTTCATGGTATCGAAAAGAACTTCCCAGTGGTTGAGAAAATGTCACCTCTTCAATTTGAACAGAGTATTACTCTAATTCAGCCTGCGGCACTGGCGCTTTACCAGCACTGGTTGTCGGTGAGAATGTCAGAGGCATCATCCCGGCCTGTTCCCGTGAAGGGGGCAGAAAAACTGCCCGGTCGTAATGACCCGTGTCAGTGTGGCAGCGGTAAAAAATTTAAAAAGTGCTGCCTGCACTGACAAAGCGGAAGGGGGCTTGCTCATGGCAGTGAACAATCTGGATCGTTCCCGGTGGTACATAGGAAATGTTCTCTGGTTCGGAGGCTACAACAGCAAAACGGATCGGGAGAATAACTTTGGTTTTCTCTTATCAGAGAATGGTAATGAGCTGTTTTTTCATAAGAATGAGATAAGCCGGAACTATACACCCGCTGACAATACACCGGTGCTGTTCAGGGAAGGTACAGGTAAAAATGGTAAGCCTACGGCTTTTAACGTTCACTTGCTTGATAAAACAGATGAGGAGACGGCTGAGCTCCTCATTGAATATCTCCGGGCTATTATTGAGGAGGGCGTTGATTTCGCTCGTTGGCGTTATCGTGACTGCGTTATTAATTTCCTCACTCAGTCCTTTGGCGAAAGGGCTATAATTCGGTTAGTTACCAGTGATATAGCTGCTACAAAAGTCTTGCCGCTATTTTTAAAATCACGTAACTACGATAACCAGTTTGCACTTTTCGCCTCTGATAAGAATTTTGATGATTTGACCGCACAACAAATATCTCCTGTGGTCATGCCTTCGTCATTTATCGATAATAACATTGATCAGTTCGCTGTTTGGGTGAAAAGGTGTTCTGCGGCTACGGATTGCCAGGGGGCTTCAACATCGGACATCATCAATGAATTACTCAGCCATATATCTATAAGTGCTATTCTCTACCTGGCTTTTTACGATTGTATAAGTAGCGAGCGGATTCTTGAGCATCGGCATGATGATATAAAGAATTTTGTTCGACGTAGTTTCACGAAAAATAAAATGGATATAAAACCGTTTGTCCGTGATGCCTATCAGCAGAAATTCTCATCGAGAGAGCAATTTTACAAGCATTCCGTGATTAGCCCTTTTGTCAATAAGTATTTGATTAAACAGAAGATGTTTAGGAAAGATTTCAGTTTTGTTAATGATGTTGAATCAAATGCTGAATTTTCTTCTGACCCTGAATACTTTATTCTGAGTAAATTGTTACCGCTGATTGGGCGTAACGATGAACAGTCCGTTCTGAGTATTATTCTGCATGAGATATGGCAGGGAGTGTTGTCGGGTAAAATCCCGGTAAGCCATCCTTCTGTTTTCAAATTGTTCCCACAGTGTAGCTCATTGAAAATTCGTTCCCGGAATTTAAAATTATCCTGTGAAGCATTTCACTGGAATGCAAAACAGTCTGATGGAACGATAGAGAAAAAATACCTTTGTCGTTCGAAAGTCTGCCATGATCCGCAGGTACTACCCGAGCTCAGTCGGGATTACATCGACTTTACTATTTATGACTGGCTTGCGCACTATGGCATGACCTATATGGTTGCAGGAGAACCATCTAAGCGGGATTTCCCAATTAAACTGGCTGGGTATTTCAACCGTATCAGAGAATTACATTCCCGCTTGCATTGCCGAAGTTGTGGGGTGCTGATGGTTCCAGATATGAAATATGCTCGTGTCGAAGTCAGCGTCTGGGATACAAAGTCGAAAGGATTTGTGAAACAACCTTTCCAGGCCGCGTATCGCCTGACCGTCTTTAAATGTGCCAGTCATTCGTGCGAACAGTTTGGTATCGGGCATTACATTAATCACTGTATTGGTTACAAATGCAGCGAAATAATTGACGCCAGGGATTTGCATGAAAAATGTTCAGAAGGACGATTTATTTGTGCATCCTGTGGTTCCTGCTGTACGACGCATCAGGAGAAATTTGGTAATGTAAACAAGGGCGAAACAGAACAGGTCAAGTACAATCGCCTTTATCGGGACTCGCCGTTCTTTTCATCATAAGTCTTCGTTCATTTTGAGTATGTCCGTAAGGACATACAGTTTCACCTCTTAGCCAAGAAGGATTACCGGGTGGATAAGCACTACCAACCTAAATTCCAGGAAGAATACAGCGCCAAAATCCCGGCACTGACGTTACTGACCAGCCTCGGCTGGACGTTTTTATCTCCGAAACAGATTATGGATTACCGGGGCTATAAACAGGATGAGGTGGTGCTGCGTCCGGTTCTGCGTGAAGAGCTGTCGAAGCGTTCCTTTATGGCGGGTGGCAAAACCTGCCAGTTATCGGAAAAAGCACTGGATAACCTGATATCACAGGTCTGTTCTCCGGCGCTGAATGAAGGGCTGCTCAAAGCCAATGAACGGATGTATAACCATCTGCTCTACGGTATCGCCGTCACGGAGTTTGTCGATGGCAAGAAGGTCAACCCCACCATTGCGCTGATCGACTGGGAACATCCGGAAAATAACCAGTTCCACTTTACTGAAGAATTTACGGTATTGCGGTCAGGTGGTGTTGAAACCCGCAGACCGGATATTGTGTGTTTTGTGAATGGTATCCCGCTGGCCGTCATTGAAGCGAAAAGCCCGGCGGGTCACGGCAAGAAAGGGCCAACCATTGACGAAGGGATATCCCAGAGTATCCGCAATCAGCTCAACGACGAAATCCCGCAGCTGTTTGCTTACAGCCAGATATTACTGTCGATTAACGGGCATGACGGGCGCTACGGTACCTGTCATACACCAATGAAATTCTGGGCGGCATGGCGCGAAGAAGATATTACTTACGCGCAGATGTATGCGCTGCGCAATCATAAGTTATCGACTGAACAAATTCATGCGTTGTTTGATCATCGTCCTTCAGCCGATCTCGACTGGTACCAACAGTTAATCGCCGCCGGTGAACTGGCCGTCAGCGGGCAGGATAAGCTGCTCATCAGCCTGCTTTCACCGGAACGTCTGCTGGAGATGACCCGCTTTTTCACCCTGTTTGATAAAAAGACCGGGAAAATTGTCGCCCGCTATCAGCAGGTGTTCGGGATTAAAAGGCTGCTGGAACGCATAAGCACCCGCAGACCGGACGGGGGCAGAGAAGGTGGTGTGATCTGGCATACCACGGGGTCCGGTAAATCGTACACCATGGTGTTCCTCAGTAAGGCGCTGATTCTTCATGACAGCCTGAAGCAGTGTCGCATTGTGGTGGTGACGGACCGTGTCGATCTTGAAGGGCAGCTCAGCAGTACCTTTGCATCCGGCGGCGAGTTGGCCGGGAAAAAAGACAAAGCCAATGCAATGGCGACATCCGGGCAGATGCTGGCGAAACAGATTGGCTCCGGTAAAGAACGCATCATTTTCACCCTAATCCAGAAATTTAATTCAGCGACAAAACTTCCTGAATGCGTCAATACCAGCCCCGACATCATCGTACTGATTGATGAAGGACACCGTAGCCAGGGTGGTGAGAACCATGTGCGAATGAAACTGGCACTGCCGAACGCCGCCTTTGTGGCATTTACTGGTACGCCATTGCTAAAAGAAGATAAGACCACCAATAAATTCGGACCTATTGTCCACGCTTATACCATGCAGCGAGCGGTAGAAGATAAAGCCGTTACACCTTTGCTGTATGAAGAACGTATTCCCGACCTTGAGGTTAACGATCGGGCAATAGATGCCTGGTTTGATCGTATTACCGATGGGTTAAGCGAAGCGCAAAAAGCCGACCTTAAGCGTAAATATGCCCGTAAAGGTGAGGTTTATAGTGCAGATGATCGCATCCGTCTGATCGCACTCGATATCGCCACGCACTTCTCGAAGAATATTGATGAGGGACTGAAAGGCCAGCTTGCCTGCGACAGCAAGATTTCCGCCATCAAATATAAAAAGTATCTTGATGAAGCCGGGTTGTTTGAGTCAGCTGTAGTTATCAGCCCGCCGGATACCCGGGAAGGGAATACTGAGGTGGATGAAAGCAAACTGCCGGAAGTGACGAAATGGTGGAAAGATAACGTCGGCACGCAGGATGAGTCTGTGTATACCCGCAATATCATCAGTCGTTTCGATACCGATGAGAAGCTCAAATTGCTGATAGTCGTTGATAAACTGCTCACCGGGTTTGATGAGCCGAAGAATACCGTGCTGTATATCGACAAGCCGCTTAAGTCCCACAACCTTATCCAGGCGATTGCGCGGGTGAACCGACTGCATCCACTGAAAAAGTTCGGTCTGCTGATTGATTATCGCGGTATTCTGACTGAGCTGGACACGACTATCGGCAAATATCAGGACCTCGCCTCCCGAACTCAGGGCGGATACGATATCAAAGATATTGACGGGCTGTACAGCGCCATGAGCTCTGAATACAAGCGTCTACCGCATCTGTATAACCAGCTGTGGGCCATATTTGCCGGTGTTAAAAACAAAAATGATACTGAGCAGTTACGTGCGGTACTGGTGCCTAAAATGGAAGAACGTGACGGAGAGATGGTCGATATCCATCAGAAAACCCGTGATGATTTCTTCGAGGCGTTAACGGCCTTTGCCGGATGCCTGAAAGTGGCACTGCAGTCCGCTACCTTCTTCACCGACAAGAGCTTTACGGAACAAGACCGAAATCTCTATAAAGAAACCGTAAAACAGATGTCCAGCCTGCGCCAGTGGGCGATGCAGGTCAGTGGAGAGCAGGTCAATTATGACGACTACGCTGAGCAGGTGAAAAAACTGCTGGATAAGCATGTCACCGGCGTTGAGGTTCGTGAACCGGATGGCGTGTATGAAGTCGGTAAAATGGGCAAGAGAGAAAAGCCCGAAGAGTGGGACAACAATAAAACCCGCAATGAAACCGACATCATTAAAACCCGTGTGACAAAGATGATTGAGCAGGAGCTGCGTGATGACCCGTATGCTCAGGAAGCCTTTTCAAAACTCCTGCGTATGGCTATTGAAGAGGCTGAAAAACTGTTCGACCATCCGTTGAAACAGTATCTCTTGTTCCGTGAATTTGAAGAACAGGTTGAAGCCCGTAAGCTCAGCGATATCCCGGATGCACTGGCGGTAAACAAGCATGCTCAGGCGTATTACGGTGTATTTAAAAAAGAGCTACCTGAGGTTTTTGCGGTAAACGACGTTCAGGTGCAGGATAAGTGGACGAAGCTGGCTTTTGAAGTGGACAACATTATCGTCAAAGCGGTGGCAGAAAACTCCCTGAACCCCCAGGACATTGAGAAAGTCGTTAAGACAAGTCTGCTACCACTGCTGTTTACGGCCTGCCGGGAAATTGGTGCCGGAATGAATCAGGTAAACCGTATTGTGGAAACTATCATCCAGATACTGCGCGTTGGTTTGATGAAATCATGAGTGAAAAAGAGTCGCCAGCAGTGAAAGCGTTACGCATTGTTTATGGTGATGATGTCATCACCGTACAGTGTGTTCCGCGTCAGGTCGTAAAGGGCAGGGTGCTCATCAAGGTTTATCCGGACTGCCGGGTTGTGGCCTCTGTACCGCCTGAAACACCGGAGCACGAGGTATTGTCTGCGCTGAAAAAACGTGGGCGCTGGATATACCAGCAACTGCGTGATTTCAGGGAGCAACAGACACACATTGTTCCGCGTCAGTATGTCAGCGGAGAAAGCCATTATTATCTCGGTAAGCAATATCAGTTGAAAGTGACAGAAGACGCTACTGTGCCGCAACGAGTGAAAATGTTGCGTGGGCGTCTGGAAGTGACTGTCAGACACAAATCGGCAGAAAAGATTAAAGCCTTGCTGGCTGAATGGTATCGGGAACGTGCCAGAGATGTTTTTCAGCGCAGGCTTGATTTACTGATTCCGCAGACCCTTTGGGTCAGTGAGCGTCCTCCGATACGTCTGCGGGCGATGCAAACGCAATGGGGCAACTGTTCAGCAAAAGGCTGTCTGACCCTGAATCCATGGCTGGTTAAGGCATCCTCAGAATGTATCGATTATGTTTTGCTACATGAGTTATGCCATGTGGCTGAGCACAACCACAGCGAGGAGTTTTACCGTCTGATGGGGCAGGTTATGCCGGGCTGGGAAAAGGTTAAGAAGCGACTGGATGGTATGGCTGGGATGTTGTTGGCAGATATGTAGTTTCTAACTTATTCCAATGGGCTCATTTGTCGGTGATGCTGCCAACTTGCTGATTTAGTGTATGATGGTGTTTTTGAGGTGCTCCAGTGGCTTCTGTTTCTATCAGCTGTCCCTCCCGTTCAGCTACTGACGGGGTGGTGCGTAACGGCAAAAGCACTGCCGGACATCAGCGCTATCTCTGCTCTCACTGCCGTAAAACATGGCAACTGCAGTTCACTTACACCGCTTCTCAACCCGGTACGCACCAGAAAATCATTGATATGGCCATGAATGGCGTTGGATGCCGGGCAACAGCCCGCATTATGGGCGTTGGCCTCAACACGATTTTACGCCATTTAAAAAACTCAGGCCGCAGTCGGTAACCTCGCGCATACAGCCGGGCAGTGACGTCATCGTCTGCGCGGAAATGGCCGAACAGTGGGGATACGTCGGGGCTAAATCGCGCCAGCGCTGGCTGTTTTACGCGTATGACAGGCTCCGGAAGACGGTTGTTGCGCACGTATTCGGTGAACGCACTATGGCGACGCTGGGGCGTCTTATGAGCCTGCTGTCACCCTTTGACGTGGTGATATTGAAGTGGTTTACTGAATTTGGCCACCTGAACAGAGGTGATATGCTCACCTCAGAACAACACAGGAGTCATAATGAAAAAAAGAAATTTCAGCGCAGAGTTTAAACGCGAATCCGCTCAACTGGTCGTTGACCAGAACTACACCGTGGCAGATGCAGCCAGCGCTATGGATGTCGGCCTTTCCACAATGACGCGATGGGTGAAACAATTACGTGATGAACTGCAGGGCAAAACACCAAAAGCCTCCCCCATTACCCCGGAACAAATTGAAATCCGTGAGCTTAGGAAAAAGCTACAACGTATTGAAATGGAAAATGAAATATTAAAAAAGGCTACCGCGCTCTTGATGTCAGACTCCCTGAACAGTTCTCGATAATCGGGAAACTCAGGGCGCGTTATCCTGTGGCCACTCTCTGCCATGTGTTCGGGGTTCATCGCAGCAGCTACAAATACTGGAAAAACCGTCCTGAAAAGCCAGACGGCAGACGGGCTGTATTACGCAGTCAGGTACTTGAGCTACATGGCATCAGCCACGGTTCGGCCGGAGCAAGAAGCATCGCCACAATGGCAACCCGGAGGGGCTACCAGATGGGACGCTGGCTTGCTGGCAGGCTCATGAAAGAGCTGGGGCTGGTCAGCTGTCAGCAGCCGACTCACCGGTATAAGCGTGGCGGTCATGAGCACGTTGCTATCCCGAATCATCTTGAGCGACAGTTCGCCGTAACGGAACCAAATCAGGTGTGGTGCGGTGATGTGACCTATATCTGGACGGGTAAGCGCTGGGCGTACCTCGCCGTTGTTCTCGACCTGTTCACAAGAAAATCAGTGGGCTGGGCCATGTCGTTCTCGCCGGACAGCAGGCTCACCATGAAAGCACTGGAAATGGCATGGGAAACCCGTGGTAAGCCCGTCGGGGCGATGTTCCACAGCGATCAAGGCAGCCATTATACGAGCAGGCCGTTCCGGCAGTTACTGTGGCGATACCGGATCAGGCAGAGTATGAGTCGGCGTGGAAACTGCTGGGATAACAGCCCAATGGAGCGCTTCTTCAGGAGTCTGAAGAACGAATGGGTGCCGGCGACGGGCTATGTAAGCTTCAGCGATGCAGCTCACGCAATAACGGACTATATCGTTGGATATTACAGCGCACTAAGACCGCACGAATATAATGGTGGGTTACCGCCAAACGAATCAGAAAATCGATACTGGAAAAACTCTAACGCGGTGGCCAGTTTTTGTTGACCACTTCATACCGCAGGAGGCATGATGGAGAGCATTAATAATCAAGTGCAGTCGGTACGCCAGTTGCTGGCCATTCCCCAACTGGCCATCCCAAGCTATCAGCGACCTTACCGCTGGGGCTCCAAGAATATCTCGGATCTCTTTACCGATTTGGCAACCCATCAGGACAAGAGCGCCTACCGGCTGGGCTCGGTGGTGTTTCATCAGCACACCGATAGTGAGCAGGGCGAGATGCTTGATATCGTCGATGGTCAGCAACGCACCCTGACCCTGATGTTGACCGTCAAGGCGCTGATCGAGGTGCTGGATAACGAAAATCGCAGTGGCAAAGAGAAGAGTATCCGGTTTCAACGTCAGGATCTGCGTGAGCAATTGCAGGTTTTGCGTGGACCTATCGATGCGTTTATGCAGCGCCAGCGCTTCCCCAGCCGGGATTCGGAGTTCAACCTCAGACGCAACTATCTGGAGTTGCGTCGGCTGGTGGCCCGCCCTGAGTTTGACGAGCAGCAAATTGACTTTCTGCTCAACCGCTGTCAGGTGGTCTGCTTTGTACTGCAGGATATCTCGGAGGCGTTCCAGTTCTTCGATTCGCAAAATGCCCGGGGGCGCGATCTGGCTCCTCACGATCTGCTCAAGGCATTTCACCTGCGCGAGTTTGCCGGTCATGAGGCCAATCTCAAGGCCGAGGCGGTCGCCCATTGGGAGCGCCTGCCAAGCGACGAGCTGGCCAATCTGTTCGCCCTCTATCTCTATCGGGTACGCCAGTGGGCCGAGGGCAAGTCGGCCCGCTACTTTGGCAAGGGGGAGGTGGATCTCTTCAAGGGGGTCAACCTAGATCGGGTAGGGCATTATCCTTACGTGGAGTCGCTGCGCATCGCCCACCACTTTGTCGATGAGTACAACAGCCAGTACCAGCGCAAGATTGACGGCCAGTACATGACGTTTCCCTTTCATCTCGACCAGATGATCATCAATGGTCGGCGCTTTTTCGAGATGGCCGAGTACTACCAGACGCGGGTGGCCGCCATCGTGGCCGAGGAGTCTGATTCCGGCAAGGCGCAATCTGCCACCCTGCTCGGCGAAACGCTGACACCGATGGCCAGCAAGGTGCTATCGACCCTGGGCAGCTACGAGCGTCGCCACCGCACCGGGGATCGTTATGTGCGGGCCATGTTCGACTGCGCCCTGATCTTCTATATCGACAAGTTCGGCAGCCAAGGGCTGTCACTGGCCATCGAGAAGTGCTTTATCTGGGCCTATCGCTGCCGCATCCGCCAGCAGGTAGTGCAGTTGGCAACCATGGATAACTATGTGCTGGAGCACAATCTGATCCGTGCCATTCGTGATGCTCGTCTGCCGGGAGATCTGCACGGCTTCCCTTTGCCTAGCATGAGCAGTCGAGAGAACAAGAACAATCGCAATGGTGCCGAAGATGAGCTGGTCGGGCTGTTTCGGGAGATGAAATATTATGAATGATGCAGGCGTTCGCCCCTTTTCCATTCGTGCACTGCTTGAAGATCGCGCCCGCTATCTGGTGCCCATGTACCAGCGCAACTATGCCTGGGGTGAGGGAGAGATCACCCAGCTGCTGCAGGATGTTCTGGATTATCAGCAAAAATTGGTCAGTGGTAAGGGGCCGCAAACCTACTATATCGGCACCCTGGTGGTGTTTGCCCGGGACGATGGCAGTTTCGAGGTAATCGATGGCCAGCAGCGCTTTACTACCCTCTCTCTGCTGGCCAATTGGCTCAAACATCACGCGATAGATTCGGTGGATATGAGCTGGTATCAGACCATCAACCTCGCTTTTGAGAGTCGCCCGATATCGAGCCATACCTTCGAGCGCTTATGGCAGGGTGTTGCCCCCTACGATTTGCGGGGGAGTACCTTCAATGAAGGTTTGGTGAACGGTTTTGAGCTGATTGGCAAGGCAATGGCGGATCTTGGTTTGGTAGGGGCTAAACTGACGGCCTTTTGCGACTACCTCTTCAAGCATGTGCAGATCTCTCGTATCGAAGTACCCAAGGATACCGATCTCAATCACTTCTTCGAGGCGATGAACAATCGCGGCGAGCAGTTGGAAAAGCATGAAGTGATCAAGGCGCGGCTGATGGAGACGCTGAACCAGATACCCGAGGAAGAGCATCGTCGCCAAAGTATTCATATCCTGACCCGGGTATGGGATGCCTGCGCCAATATGGAGCGCTATATCCAGTACGGCTTTACCCCGCAAGAGCGCCACCGTCTGTTTGGTGAGAGCGACTGGGGTCAGTTTGTGCCCCGTGATTTTGCCCATCTGCTTGATCTGCTAGGATCCCCAAACACGGCCGACGCTGCCGATAAAAGCCGTGCAGCTGCCGGTAGCCAAGGGCGCACCTTGTTGGCCATTTTGCAGGATGACAAGCTTGATGGTGAGCAGACGGTGGAGGAGGAGAGCGCAGGTTCCGAGCGCTTTAACAGCGTCATCAACTTCTCCAACTTCTTGCTCCATGTGCTGCGACTCGTGAGCCGCGACCCGGGTGATACGGAGGGGGTGCCGCTTGATGATAAACAACTGATCGATCAGTTTGAGCTGCGAGTGATAAGGCAACCGGATCCAGTAGCGGCAGTTCAGCGTTTTATCTATGGCCTGTTAAAGAGCAAGTATCTGTTTGATCAGTTCATCATCAAGCGCGAGTTTGCCGATGGCAAGGATAGTTGGAGTCTGAAGCGGCTGCACTGGTATTCGGAAAAGAGCGTCAGTTACATCAATACCTTTGATAAGGATGAAAATGAGAATGGTTTCTCTGGTGTTAACCGGCGGGTCCTGATGTTGCTGTCGGCGTTTCATGTGTCGACCCCGACCCTGGTTTACAAACATTGGCTGAATGGTGCACTGAGATATCTGTTCGACAATTGTCACCCTGATCAACCGGTGGATGCCGGGGCTTATCTGTCCTATCTGGAGAGTCAGGCTCGCCGCTTTGTCTTCCAGCGCTTTTTGGCGCCTGGTGAAGGGGCTTCCTATTACCAGATGCTCTACCTTGATAACGCCCTGTTGCCCGCCATCAATGTGGATGAGAGTTGGCACAAGGTGATTACATCCAAACTTCGCTTCGGTCATATCGAGAACAACTTTGTCTTCAACTTCCTCGACTATCTGCTGTGGGTACGAGATCGGAATAGCGACAAAGTTGCTGGCTCCTTTGAGTTCACTTTCCGCAGCTCGGTGGAGCACTTCTCACCCCAGCATCCGATGGATGGCTATAAACCGGTTGAGCAGAGTGCACTCCATTCGTTTGGCAACCTTTGCCTTATCAGCCACAGCAAGAACTCGCGCTTGAGTAACTTCCAGCCGCAACAGAAGCAGGAGCACTTTGAAGCAAGCCTTGCCAATAACCAGACTGATAGTCTTAAATTGCTTGCTATGATTCGGCTGATGAAAGATAAAGGTCGTTGGCTGGAAGATGAGATAGCTGTGCATCAACAAGATATGTTGCAGGTCTTACTATCCAATCAAATTCAGCAATAACGGATTGAATCTGTTTATGAAATTTGGCTGCTATCAACTAATGGGCGTTAAGTTGATTGTATGATCTGATTGATAAAGAAGGGGAGACTAAAAATCTCCTCTTCTTTGCAGCAGTTTACTGCGGTCTTTTTGTGATGCATCAGCATAAAACGTTTTACTTGTGGACCCTAAGAAATGGAGAACATTATGTCGACTGTAGATACCTCTACAGCAGAGGAACTCAATCAAGGAGGCTCAGATTTTATTCTGACTTCCCTCGAGGCTATGCGTAAGAAGTTATTGGACCTTACGTCTCGAAATCGACTTTTGAATTTCCCTATCACTCAAAAAGGGTCTTCACTACGTATTGTTGATGAATTACCAGAACAGCTTTATGAAACCCTTTGCTCGGAAATCCCGATGGAATTTGCTCCTGTGCCCGATCCAACTAGAGCGCAGCTGTTAGAGCATGGCTATCTCAAAGTTGGGCCAGATGGTAAAGATATACAGTTAAGAGCTCATCCTAGCGCTAAGGATTGGGCGCACGTCTTAGGAATCCGTACAGATTTTGATTTACCAGATAGCCATAAAACGGTTGTTTCTGATTCAGATAGAGAGTTGCTGGAAAAAGCCCATCAGTTTATCTTGCAATATGCCCAAGGCCAGAATGGAAAATTAACAGGGATTCGTTCTGAATACGTTAATCAAGGTATAGCTTTGTCAGCGTTGAAGGAGGCGTGCTGCTTAGCAGGCTATGAAGGGCTTGAGGATTTTGAACGACAGGCAAAGGCTGGGAATGAGATTAGTATATCTTCTTCCAATCCCTCTCATGACGATAATCGGATACAGGCTCTGCTTTATCCAAATGAACTGGAAGCTTGTTTGCGCGCCATCTATGGTAAGGCTCAAACTGCTTTGGAGGAGAGTGGCGCCAACATCTTGTATTTGGCGTTAGGGTTCCTTGAGTGGTATGAAAGCGATTCCTCTGAAAAGGCACGTTATGCACCGTTATTTACAATTCCGGTGAGATGTGAACGAGGAAAATTAGATCCGAAGGATGGTCTTTACAAGTTTCAACTTTATTACACGGGTGAAGATATTTTGCCCAATCTCTCTTTGAAGGAAAAACTTCAGGCTGACTTTGGCCTCGCTCTTCCTTTGTTCAATGAAGAGGAAACTCCAGAGTCTTATTTTGCTTCGGTGAAGAAGGTTGTAGAGCAGCACAAACCTAAATGGTCTGTGAAACGTTATGGTGCACTTAGCTTGCTCAATTTTGGCAAGATGATGATGTATCTTGACCTCGATCCTGCCCGCTGGCCTTGTGACAAGCGCAATATATTGTCTCATGAAGTAATTCGTCGCTTTTTCACCAGTCAGAGCTGTGGTCAAGAGAATTCCTGCTTACCTGGTGGCTTCGGTCAGCATGAGTACTGCATCGATAGTTACCCTGATATTCATGACAAGGTTCCACTAATCGATGATGCGGATAGCTCGCAGCACAGTGCGTTGATCGATGCTATCCGTGGTCAAAACTTAGTCATTGAGGGCCCTCCTGGTAGTGGCAAATCACAAACGATCACCAACTTGATTGCAGCAGCTCTGCTCAACGGTAAGAAAGTCCTGTTTGTGGCAGAGAAGATGGCTGCACTGGAGGTCGTCAAACGTCGCTTGGATCGTGCGGGGCTAGGTCAATTTTGCTTAGAGTTGCACAGTCATAAAACTCATAAGCGCAAGGTGCTGGATGATATTAATGCTCGCTTGGTGAGTCAGGCGACCATGCCTACTATGGAAGAGATTGATGCTCAGATTTTGCGTTATGAAGATCTTAAGCAGCAGCTCAATGAATATGCCGCATTGATCAATAACCAATGGGCGCAAACAGGCAAAACGATCCATCAGATTTTGAGTGGTGCAACCCGTTATCGTCACAAATTAGATATTGATGCAACAGCACTTCATATCGAAAACCTTTCCGGGAAGCAGTTGGATAAAGTGACCCAATTACGGCTGCGTGACCAAATAGTAGAGTTTAGCCGCATCTACAAAGAGGTTCGTGAGCAGGTGGGGGCTAATGCAGAAATATATGAGCACCCTTGGAGCGGTGTGAATAACACACAAATTCAATTGTTTGACAGCGCTCGTATAGTCGATTTGCTACAAACTTGGCAGACATCAATTATCGACTTTCAACATAGCTATCAAGAATATGTAGATAAGTGGGCGTTAGAAGGCGAAAGCCTTAATACGCTTCAATATATTGAGCAATTGGTAGAAGATCAGTCGAATCTTCCAGTGTTGTGTGGTTCAGAGCATTTCCCAGCACTTAGTGAGCTAGATTCACCCGATGCCATTGCACGGGTGCGTCACTATTTAGATAGGTTCGAGTTGCTACAAGGTCATTATGTGGCCTTGAGCCAGGTTATCGAGCCTCAAAAGCTACGACTTTTAGAACAAGGACAATCGTGTGACTTTCCTCGTGAAGAGCTGGAAAAATATGGTGCAGCAGAGGATTTCACTTTACGTGATTTGGTCAGGTGGCTTGAATCCATCCAATCAATTCATGATGAGTTATCATCTATTTATGCGCAATTAAACGATTTCAAAAATGCTTTGCCAGATGGTATTGCTTCGTATATCGATGATTCGCAAGCTGGATTGCTATTCTGCTCTGAGTTGTTGTCGATTCTGGGTGCTTTACCGACTGAGCTTATTAGAGTTCGAGATCCTCTTTTTGATGATGATGATATCGATGCAGTATTGCGCGACTTAATGTGTCAAATCGAAACATTGCGTCCTTTAAGAGATGGTCTATCTACTTTGTATCAATTGGACCAGTTGCCTTCCCAAGAGATGCTCGCGCATGCCGTTGCTGTTATCCAGCAAGGGGGATTATTTGCATGGTTTAAGAGTGATTGGCGTAGTGCCAAGGCACTGCTCATGGCGCAATCTCGTAAGCCTGACACTAAGTTTGCTGAGTTAAAACGCTGCTCAGCTGATTTGCTCAAGTATTCGGAGCTGTTACAACGGTTTGAACAAAGTGACTTTGGTAATCAACTTGGTAATGCATTCCGAGGGTTGGACACCGACTGTGAACAACTCATGTTATTGCGTGATTGGTACAAGAAGGTCCGAGCTTGTTACGGGATAGGTTTTGGAAAGCGAGTTGCGATAGGCTCTGGATTATTTAACCTAGATGGTGAGATTATCAAAGGTGTGCATTTAATCGAGAAATCGCAGATTAGCTCAAGATTAATGACTTTGGTTAAACGGGTCGAGCACGAGGCTAAGTTATTACCGCGTATTTCTAGCTTGTTGGAAGAACATGCATCTTGGTTAGGTGAGCAAGGTGTATTGATGCAATCTTACCGACAGGTGCGGAATACTCTCATTGCCTTGCAGGGATGGTTTATCAATCCAGATATATCATTAGAGCAGATGACTCATTCCTCCGAGATTTTGCAAAACATAAACGATCTTCAGATATCCCTTGAAAATGACTCGTTACAGTTAGGGGCGTTTTTACAATTAACCCCATTGGCTTGCGGTGCGTATAAAAATAATCAACTGACGTTAGACACTATTAACGACACGCTGAATTTTGCCGAGCAACTGGTTGATAAGATAAATTGCGTATCCTTGGCTACCCAGATCAGACATTTGGCTAGTGGTAGTGATTACGATTTACTATGTCGTGATGGTGGGGAAATAGTTTCGAAATGGAATGAACAGATTAAAAATGCTGAGTTATATGCGCTAGAAACAAAGTTAGAGCGGAGTCAGTGGCTCAAGTCGACTGATGGTTCTCTTAATACATTAATCGAGCGCAACGAAAGAGCAATACAGCAACCCCGTTGGTTGAACGGGTGGGTTAACTTTATTCGTTGTTACGAGCAGATGCATGAAAATGGATTGCAGCGAATCTGGAGTGCTGTACTTGCGGGCTCGCTCCCGATTGAAAAAGTTGAATTGGGTTTAGCATTAGCAATTCATGACCAGCTGGCGCGGGAGGTTATTCACATCCACCCTGAATTGATGAGAGTTTCCGGCTCACAGCGCAATGCTTTGCAGAAGTCATTTAAAGATTACGACAAAAAACTGATTGAATTACAACGTCAGCGGATTGCAGCAAAAATTGCTTGCCGAAATATACCAGAAGGGAATTCTGGTGGTAAGAAAAGTGAATATACAGAACTAGCTTTGATCAAAAATGAGTTGGGTAAAAAAACCAGACATATTCCAATTAGGCAATTGGTTAACCGTGCATGTAATGCGCTGGTTGCAATTAAACCTTGTTTCATGATGGGGCCAATGTCAGCAGCTCATTACCTAGAACCTGGACGAATGGAATTTGATCTGGTGGTGATGGACGAAGCGTCTCAGGTGAAGCCAGAGGATGCATTGGGTGTCATCGCGAGGGGCAAGCAACTAGTGGTCGTTGGTGACCCGAAACAGCTACCACCAACCAGTTTCTTTGATCGAAGTGCCGACGGAGAAGATGACGATGATGCCGCGGCTTTAAGTGATACTGACAGCATTTTGGATGCTGCTTTGCCACTGTTTCCTATGAGACGTTTGCGTTGGCACTATCGTTCACGACATGAAAAGTTGATTGCATACTCTAACCGCCATTTTTATAACAGTGATTTGGTGATATTCCCTTCCCCAAATGCTGAGTCTCCAGAGTATGGGATTAAATTTACCTATGTGTCAAAAGGTCGGTTCTCCAATCAACACAATATTGAAGAAGCCCAAGCAGTTGCTGAGGCCGTACTTCATCATGCGCAACACCGGCCGGGTGAGTCACTCGGGGTAGTGGCCATGAGTTCCAAGCAACGCGATCAAATTGAGCGCGCTATCGATGAATTGCGCCGAAATCGCCCTGAATTTAACGATGCAATCGATGGCTTATATGCCATGGAAGAGCCACTTTTTGTGAAAAACCTTGAGAACGTTCAAGGGGATGAGCGTGATGTAATCTTTATTTCCTTTACCTATGGACCTTCTGAGCATGGTGGAAAGGTTTATCAACGCTTTGGACCTATCAATTCCGATGTTGGCTGGCGTCGCTTGAATGTGCTTTTCACTCGATCAAAAAAACGGATGCATGTGTTTAGTTCAATGCGTTCTGAAGATGTATTGACGAGTGAAACCAGTAAACTTGGTGTTATTTCGTTGAAAGGTTTTTTACAGTTTGCCGAAAGTGGCAAACTAGATTCCCTCACAACGCATACCGGCAGGGCTCCAGATAGTGACTTTGAGGTTGCTGTAATGGAAGCACTCAATCACGCTGGGTTTGAGTGTGAACCTCAGGTAGGGGTTGCAGGATTCTTTATTGATCTAGCTGTGAAAGATCCAGGTTGTCCTGGCCGTTACTTAATGGGCATAGAGTGTGATGGTGCGGCTTATCACTCAGCTAAATCTGCTCGTGATCGTGACCGTTTGCGTCAAGAGGTTCTGGAGCGTTTGGGTTGGAGAATTAGCCGCATTTGGTCCACTGATTGGTTCAGTAATCCTGATGAGGTTCTATCTCCGATTATCCGTAAACTCCATGAGCTTAAAACATTGGCTCCAGACGTTGTTGTACCTTCCTATGAATATGTAGAAACGATTGAGTCAAGCGCTGAAGTGGCGTCTGACTCAATTGATTCTCTTATGCCCAATTTGGGGCTTAAGGAGCAACTTAAGTATTTTGCCACACATGTCATTGAGGTTGAGCTTCCTAATGTTGATGCTGATCGTCGTTTGTTGCGGCCCGCAATGCTTGAGGCTTTGCTGGAACATCAGCCTTTATCACGTTCCGAGTTTGTTGAACGAATACCTCATTATCTGCGGCAAGCAACAGATGTATACGAAGCGCAACGCTTTCTTGACCGAGTCTTGGCATTAATTGATGGCGCAGAGGCTGAAGCGAATGATGCAGCGTTTGAGTCTGAATTGGCATAATTAGTTAAAGGTAATAAGAACAGTGACAACTGTCGGACAATGTGAACGCGCAACTCAACAGCGCGTAGTCAGGTTTTTTATTGAGGAATTGGGCTATCGTTATCTAGGCGATTGGCACAAGCGTCCTAACAACCGTAATGTTGAGCCTGATTTGCTCAGTCATTGGTTGATTGACCGTGGTGTTGTGGACTGACCCCACGCCCGTAGACAAATTCTGTCCTCACGACGAGGCCTGTTCGAAGGCCTCCGGACTGACGCCGCCGAGGTGACTGTGGCGCCGGGCCCGGTTGTAGAACACTTCAATGTAATCGAAGATATCCGCCCGGGCTAGATCCCGGGTTTTGTATATTCTCTTCCTGATGCGCTCTTTTTTCAGTGAACTGAAGAACGATTCGGCCACCGCATTATCCCAGCAGTTGCCACGCCGGCTCATGCTCGGGACCAGGTTATTAGCCCGGCAGAAGCGCTGCCAGTCGTCACTACCGTACTGGCTTCCCTGGTCTGAGTGCACGATGACCTCGCCGTCGGGTTTACGTCGCCAGACCGCCATCATCAGTGCATCCGGCGCCAGTTCGCGTGAGAGAGTGGGCTTCATCGACCAGCCCACCACGTTACGGGCGAAGAGATCGATAACCACCGCCAGATACAGCCAGCCCTGCCAGGTGCGGATATAAGTAATGTCGGTGACCCAGACCTGATTGGCCCGGACAACAGTAAACTGCCGCTGCACGCGATTAGGGGCAACCACTGAAGGTCTGCCAGCGATACGACGCGGCGCTTTATAGCCGCGCACGGCTTTAATCCGGTTCAGTTGCATAATACGGCCCACCCGGTTTTTACCGCAGGTTTCCCCGATTTCGTTCAGGTCGCCATGAACCCACCGGTAACCGTATACGCCTCCGCTCAGTGAATAGGAGTCACGGATAAGCGTCAGCAGACGCTGATTATCTTTATCACGTGCCGAGACCGGGTTATGCAGCCACGCGTAGAACCCGGCCCGGGCGACATCCAGTACCCGACACATTGTCATCACACCCCATACAGTGCGGTGCTCATTGATAAAGCGGTACTTCAGTCGGGCTCCCTTGCAAAGCACCGCGCGGCCTTTTTCAGGATATCCCGTTCTTCTTCGGTACGTTTTAGCTGCGCCCGTAGTTTCAGGATCTCGCTTTTGGCTTCCAGTAAATCCCGGGCATGCTGCTCGCTGTTATCCGGTTTGATAGCCCGTAGCCACTTGTAGAGGCTGTGGGCAGAAACGCCCAGACGGTCAGATACTTCGGCAACGGAATAACCGCGTTCCGTTATCTGTCGGACGGCTTCTTCCTTAAATTCAGGTGTAAATCGTGGTGTGCCCATATGCTCCCCCCTATACTCAAACTATAGGGCAGGATCGTCTACCGGGGTGGGGTCAGTCCATTACTAACTGACAGTTGTACCGAATACTGGGGGCAGGTCAAGCGCTTTAGCTTGTGTGGCAACAACCTCCTTTACAGGACCAGGTAGACGATTACCCTCTGCTGTTTCTGTGCTCAACGCAATCTACGGCTATCCATTTTCTGCCAGTGGTTGCAAAGACGACCATTCAACGTCAGCAAAGTTTCGCAATGCACTGCTATGTAACTCATTGATCCTGCGTAGAATTTAAAATCCCTCGGCGTTCGCGCTGTGCGGGTTCAAGTCCCGCTCCGGGTACCATGGGAAAGATAAGAATAAAATCAAAGCAATAAGCAGTGTCGTGAAACCACCTTCGGGTGGTTTTTTTGTACCTGCAACTTGTCGTTACACCCTCCTTAATTATTAATCACCAGCAAAGCCACTCAAAAAGTATCTCTGATACGGACCGGCATGTAAGATAGGTGCTGGCGAGTTGAGAACCACAAGGAAAAGCGTATGAAAACGGGACCGTTAAACGAAAGTGAGTTGGAATGGCTGGACGATATTCTGACCAAATACAACACTGACCACGCCATCCTTGATGTGGCGGAGCTGGACGGTTTATTGACGGCGGTGTTGAGTTCTCCGCAAGAGATTGAACCGGCACAGTGGCTGGTTGCCGTGTGGGGTGGGGCTGACTATGTGCCACGCTGGGCGTCAGAGAAAGAGATGACGCGCTTTATGAACCTGGCTTTTCAGCATATGGCTGATACCGCAGAGCGTCTGAACGAATTCCCGGAGCAGTTTGAGCCGTTATTCGGCTTGCGAGAAGTCGATGGCAGCGAGCTGACGATTGTTGAGGAGTGGTGCTTTGGCTATATGCGGGGCGTGGCACTTTCTGACTGGTCAACGTTGCCCGATTCGTTAAAACCAGCGCTGGAGGCGATTGCGCTGCACGGTACTGAGGAAAACTTCGAGCGGTTAGAGAAGATGTCGCCAGAAGCGTTTGAAGAGAGCGTAGATGCCATTCGACTGGCGGCGCTTGATCTACATGCGTACTGGATGGCGCATCCGCAGGAAAAAGCTGTTCAGCAACCGATCAAAGCAGAAGAGAAACCGGGGCGTAATGATCCTTGCCCGTGCGGTAGTGGTAAGAAATTTAAGCAGTGCTGCCTGCATTAAGAGATCAAATTGGGTGTCAGCGTTAATTCTGGCACCCAATAAGATCTAATCACCCCACTTCTGGTAACAACCCTGCCGCAATCAAAAATTGCACGCCAATCACAGCAATACCACAGAGAAACACCACCACCAGCGCCGGACGACCACCTTTGACCCGGTAACCCGCTTGAGGATTGTGCTTTCTGCTTTGCCAGGTCAACAGCGAAGGGATAATCAATGCCAGTACCGCCAGCGCCACACCGGCGTAACCCAGCGCCATCACAAATCCTCGTGGATAAAACAGTGCAAACGCCAACGGCGGCAGAAAGGTAATTGCACCAGTTTGCAATCGTCCACCAACGGTATTTGAACGCTGAAACAAATCTGCCAGATAATCAAATAAACCTAACGCTACGCCGAGGAATGACGTGGCGAGGGCTAAATCAGCAAATAAATGCACCGCCAGCTCAACATGCGGAGAGGCCACCATTTCGCGTAACGCCTGTAACAGCCCGTTTAATCCGGCATGATTAGCCAGCAATCCCATAAAGGTTGTTGAATCAATGCTGCCAAGCGTTGCCACCTGCCAGAAAATATATGCCACCAGGGGGATCGCACTACCGGTTATAAACACCCAGCGTAGCTTACGAACGTTGCCATCCATATAGCTGACAATACTCGGCACGCTACCGTGAAAACCAAACGAGGTAAAAATCACCGGGATTGCAGACAGAGCCAGCCCCTGTTGCAACGGCAGGGTTAAAAGATTCACTTTGTGAATATGCGGTAGCAGCAATACCAGCATCACCACCAGAAAAATAATTTTGGCGCTGAACAGAAAACGGTTAAACAAATCGACCAGCGATGTCCCGACACAAACCACGCCACCGGCAACAAAAGTGAACAACAGCACGCCAGCGGTTGCCGACATTGAAATACCTGTCCAGTCGCTGATGCTGGAGGCCAACAATTCACCGGCACCGCTGATGTATGCCGCAGTCAGAGCATACATTAAGAACATCATACTGAAGCCCGTCAGCCACTGACCGTAGCGTCCCAGATAGCGTTTTGCCAGCGTGCCCAGGCCGGTATCTGCCGGGACATGCTGGTACACCTCCAGCAGTAATAGCGCCGTGTAGCACATCAACGCCCAAAGCCCAATCAACAAGATTAACGTGACGCTAAAACCAACACCTGCAGCAGCCAGCGGCATTGCCAGCATGCCTGCGCCAATTGTGGTTCCCGCCACGATAAAAACACTTCCCAGAGTTCTGTTTTTCACGCTTTCTTCTGTCCTGACGATCTTTATGAGTGATATCTGCGGCGCAGGTTAAGGCATAACGGCTGCTTCGTCAAACCGGCGTTACATATGGTGTAAATATAAATGTACAATAAAATGCGTTCAGTCCTGCGCTGGCGCAAAGTCTTGGTAAGCGGCAATCGCTACGCTAGCCTTTTTTTTGAGGAGGAACGATGGACTCTATTCACGGTCATGAAGTGTTAAATATGATGATTGAATCAGGTGAGCAATATACGCATGCCAGTCTGGAAGCTGCGATTAAAGCGCGTTTTGGTGAACAGGCACGTTTTCACACTTGCTCGGCAGAAGGGATGACAGCGGGAGAGCTGGTAGCGTTTCTGACAGCAAAAGGCAAATTTATACCTTCGGAAGAAGGTTTTTCGACCGATCAGAGTAAGATTTGCCGTCACTGATTTGAAACGGCGGCAGTAAACCTGCCGCCGGAGAACATTAGTTTTGTGTGTCGAGGGTAGAGAGTTCTTTGTCGATAAAATACAAACCTTCGCCGCTTTTGCCTGCCAGACTTAATTTATCAATAATCGATTTGAACAGTTTCTCTTCTTCATGCTGCTCAGAAACATACCATTGCAGGAAATTAAATGTTGGGTAGTCCTGATTGGTCATTGCAGCATGAGCCAGTTCGTTAATTTTCTGGGTGATTAATTGTTCGTGTTTATAGGTTTCCTGGAATAATTCATCAAGTGAGGAATATTCAGCAAACGGAGATTCAACGGTATTAATACGCGGTAAATTGCCGGTATCAGTCAGATAATCAAACAGACGCTGCATATGCGTCATCTCTTCCTGGGCGTGACGGCGCAGGAACGCGGCAGCACCTTCGAAGGTATGATAGCTGCACCAGGCGCTCATTTGCTGATAAAGCAGTGAAGAGTACAGTTCCAGGTTCATCTGCTCATTAAGTTTTTCAATCATTTCTGGTTTCAGCATGATAGTGCTCCACAAAGGTTATATTTGTTGCTGTGGCGTCACTATAATTTGTTATTTTATTATTTGCAAAAGGTAAAATATAAACTTCATTTATTAAAAATACGAATGGGAATAAAACGCATTACCGCTATTTCTTTAATCAGCGAAGATCCCCTCGCTGATTAAAATATTTAGAGAAAGACAGGGAAGGCGGAATGATGGCACTGATATGACAAAGTGAATTCCGTATTCAAACATAAGGAACCCGCAAAAAGGCTACAGTTGCCTACTGGCTGACCAAAGGGGATCGCGTGGGTATAGCCTTCCTGCTGGCATGCGCGATCGGCGATCCCGCGACTGACATAACGATCGGTACGGGCATGCTGCAAAAAAGCCTGATCATAAACCAACCGAACAATACCTGTTGCCGCGTCAACTTCGCCCACATGAGCCTGGCGAGTAACTGTGCACCCCACCAGCGTTATTAATGAAAGAGTCAGAATCAGAAGTCTCATGGTCCAGCCAGAAGAGTAAAAGAAAGCAGTATTTTACGCGTTACAGCGCTGCGACAATGGCCGGAAAAGACGCCTGGCAGGCGCTATTTCTCGCCATCTGTATGTGTCAGAAAGGGGGGGCTGCTTTTTGATTATCATTTTTATAACATTAAAGGGGTATTTATGTGATTTGCATCACATAAAGATTGATTTTTGTGATGGTTGTCATATTATAAGCGCAAAGACAATAACACCTGTATAACAAATGGTCGGAGTGCCGCGATGAAACTGCGCAAAATCCTGAAAAGTATGTTCAACAACTATTGCAAGACGTTCAAAGACGTACCGCCAGGCAATATGTTCCGATAACAAAAAACCTGCTCCGGCAGGTTTTTTTGTGTCCTGATGACGGTGGATGTGACTATCGCTGAAGATGTGAAGCCGCTACTATAACGGCTTTCAAAATGCTATCAGGAGTTTACGATGTCCCAGCCGCTGAATGCCGATCAGGAACTGGTTTCTGATGTGGTTGCTTGCCAGTTGGTTATCAAACAAATTCTGGATGTTCTCGATGTAATCGCGCCCGTTGAAGTTCGTGAAAAAATGTCCAGCCAGCTGAAGAATATCGACTTTACTAACCATCCCGCCGCCGCAGACCCGGTCACCATGCGGGCAATCCAAAAAGCCATCGCGCTGATTGAACTCAAGTTTACCCCACAGGGCGAATCCCATTAAAAAAACCGCTGCTTCAAAAAGATGAGGCAGCGGTTTCTCAAAAACTTCATCGGCGCAATGCATTAGCGCCGATGTATGATCAATGCAGCTGATGCGACACGACATTCAGAACATGTTGGTCGGTCTGCACAGGGCACATACCCGCAAGTTTCGCACTGCGCACTTCATCAAGAATGGTTTGCAGCAACAGGCCATCATGCTGCTGTTCTTTTTCCAGATCGCGCAGGAAATTGACGGTTGAATCATCATTCAGTTCTTTCGCTTCATCGGCTAACTGCGCCAGCGTGCTTGAACGTTGCTCGTATTCTTCCATCGTTTTTTGGAACAGTTCTTCCAGAGAGTTCAGTTTTTCACCGGGAACATCAATGGCTTTAACGATGGGGGTAGCGCCGACACTCTTCATAAAGTTAAACATGCGCATCATTTGGGTCACGTTACTCTGTGCCTGGGCGCGAAGGAAAGTGGCGGTGCCGTTCAGACTCTGTTCAGAACACCAGTTACTCAGGTGAAGGTAGAGATTGGATGCGTAAAACTCGCGGTTCATTTGAGAGTTGAGTTTGAGAAGCATTCCAGCGGTTGCCATACCTAATATCCTTATATCCAGAAGTGGAGAGGTGCAAGATAAATCAAAACACCATAATTACTGTTTGCAGAATAATTCCTTTCTGCCGGTCCGAAATGTGATCGTGGAGTCAATTCTGACGATGATCTGAAATAAGAATAACGTCTGAATGGGTATAAGAAAATGCTTAAATCATCAAGTTTATATATTTTTACATTTCATTGATGAAATCAATGTAACTGCAATGAATTTTAATGATAGTGCTTTTTGTATCTTGTTGATATTAATCGGTGAATTTGAATTCATGATGAAGCAATGATTTCTTAAAACGTTTTTTCATTTTTGCGGTATGGCTCTCAGTATACGTGTTCTGTTAATTAATGAGCACGGTGATAATTAATGGCGAAATGAATGACGCGCTTTTTCCACATCTTTGAGTTGCGGTTATTACACCCTTTCAAAAACTCAACGCCAGGTAATGTGGCCTATTGACTGGTTAAAAAAAAGACATCCCGCTGGGTACCAAAGACAACAAGGATTTCCAGGCTAATCTTATGGATTAATCTGCTGTGCACTAGACAATTTGTCAGACAAATTGGCTTTTCCTTATGTCTTTTCCCGCTAAATTTATGCACGTTCTCACTGTAATTCTGCGATGTGATATTGCTCTCCTATGGAGAATTAATTTCTCGCTAAAACTATGTCAACACAGTCACTTATCTTTTAGTTAAAAGGTAATGCTTTGTTTTCCGATTAATTTAACGAATGTCATTCGTTTTTGCCCTACACAAAACGACACTAAAGCTGGAGAGAACCATGCACAAATTTACTAAAGCCCTGGCAGCCATTGGTCTGGCAGCCGTTATGTCACAATCCGCTATGGCGGAGAACCTGAAGCTCGGTTTCCTGGTGAAGCAACCGGAAGAGCCGTGGTTCCAGACCGAATGGAAGTTTGCCGATAAAGCTGGGAAGGATTTAGGGTTTGAAGTTATTAAGATTGCCGTGCCGGATGGCGAAAAAACATTGAACGCTATCGATAGCCTGGCTGCCAGTGGCGCAAAAGGTTTCGTTATTTGTACTCCGGACCCGAAACTCGGCTCTGCCATCGTGGCGAAAGCGCGTGGCTACGATATGAAAGTCATTGCCGTGGATGACCAGTTTGTTAACGCCAAAGGCAAGCCAATGGATACCGTTCCGCTGGTGATGATGGCAGCGACCAAAATTGGCGAACGTCAGGGCCAGGAACTGTATAAAGAGATGCAGAAACGTGGCTGGGATGTCAAAGAAAGCGCGGTGATGGCGATTACCGCCAACGAACTGGATACGGCTCGTCGCCGTACTACGGGGTCTATGGATGCGCTGAAAGCTGCAGGATTCCCGGAAAAACAAATTTATCAGGTACCTACCAAATCTAACGACATCCCGGGGGCATTTGACGCTGCCAACTCAATGCTGGTTCAACATCCGGAAGTTAAACATTGGCTGATCGTCGGTATGAACGACAGCACCGTACTTGGCGGCGTACGCGCGACGGAAGGTCAGGGCTTTAAAGCGGCCGATATCATCGGTATCGGTATTAACGGTGTGGATGCGGTGAGCGAACTGTCTAAGGCACAGGCAACCGGCTTCTACGGTTCCCTGCTGCCAAGCCCGGACGTACATGGCTATAAATCCAGCGAAATGCTTTACAACTGGGTAGCAAAAGACGTTGAACCGCCAAAATTTACCGAAGTTACCGACGTGGTATTGATCACGCGTGACAACTTTAAAGAAGAACTGGAGAAAAAAGGTTTAGGCGGTAAGTAATTTGCCAGAAAAATTCCCCTCTGCATGATGCAGAGGGGGTGTGAACGACCAGTGATTCACGGAGACGTTATGCAACAGTCTACCCCGTATCTCTCATTTCGCGGCATCGGTAAAACGTTTCCCGGCGTTAAGGCGCTGACGGATATTAGTTTTGATTGCTATGCCGGTCAGGTTCATGCGTTGATGGGTGAAAATGGCGCAGGAAAATCAACTCTCTTAAAAATCCTCAGCGGCAACTATGCGCCAACCACGGGTTCTGTAGTGATTAATGGGCAGGAAATGTCCTTTTCCGACACGACCGCAGCACTTAACGCGGGTGTGGCGATTATTTACCAGGAACTGCATCTCGTGCCGGAAATGACCGTCGCGGAAAACATCTATCTCGGCCAGCTGCCGCATAAAGGCGGCATTGTGAATCGCTCATTGCTGAATTATGAGGCGGGTTTACAACTTAAACATCTTGGTATGGATATTGACCCGGACACGCCGCTGAAATATCTCTCCATTGGTCAGTGGCAGATGGTTGAAATCGCCAAAGCGCTGGCGCGTAACGCCAAAATTATCGCCTTTGATGAGCCAACCAGCTCCCTCTCTGCCCGTGAAATCGACAATCTTTTCCGCGTTATTCGTGAACTGCGAAAAGAGGGGCGGGTGATCTTATACGTTTCTCACCGTATGGAAGAAATATTTGCCCTCAGCGATGCCATCACCGTCTTTAAAGATGGGCGTTATGTCAAAACCTTTACTGATATGCAGCAGGTTGACCACGACGCCCTGGTGCAGGCGATGGTCGGGCGCGACATCGGTGATATCTACGGCTGGCAACCGCGTAGTTATGGCGAGGAGCGCCTGCGTCTTGATGCTGTGAAAGCACCAGGCGTGCGTACGCCAATAAGTCTGGCGGTTCGCAGTGGAGAAATTGTCGGTCTGTTTGGTCTGGTCGGGGCAGGGCGTAGCGAATTAATGAAAGGCATGTTTGGCGGTACGCAAATTACCGCCGGTCAGGTTTATATCGACCAACAGCCGATCGATATTCGTAAACCGAGCCACGCCATTGCCGCAGGCATGATGCTCTGCCCGGAAGATCGCAAAGCCGAAGGCATTATTCCTGTGCACTCCGTTCGCGACAATATCAACATCAGTGCCAGACGTAAACATGTGCTCGGCGGTTGTGTAATCAACAACGGTTGGGAAGAAAACAATGCCGATCACCACATTCGTTCGCTTAACATCAAAACGCCGGGCGCTGAGCAACTGATCATGAATCTCTCAGGCGGAAATCAGCAAAAAGCCATTCTGGGCCGCTGGTTATCGGAAGAGATGAAGGTCATTTTGCTGGATGAACCTACGCGCGGCATTGATGTTGGCGCTAAGCACGAAATATATAACGTAATTTATGCGCTGGCGGCGCAGGGTGTGGCGGTGCTGTTTGCCTCCAGCGACTTACCTGAAGTCCTCGGCGTTGCCGACCGGATTGTGGTGATGCGCGAAGGTGAAATCGCCGGTGAATTGTTACACGAGCAGGCAGATGAGCGTCAGGCACTGAGCCTTGCGATGCCTAAAGTCAGCCAGGCAGTTGCCTGAGTAAGGAGAGTATGATGTCTTCTGTTTCTACATCGGGTTCTGGCGCACCTAAGTCGTCATTCAGCTTCGGGCGTATCTGGGATCAGTACGGCATGCTGGTGGTGTTTGCGGTGCTTTTTATCGCCTGTGCCATTTTTGTCCCGAACTTTGCCACCTTCATTAATATGAAAGGGTTGGGCCTGGCAATTTCCATGTCGGGGATGGTGGCTTGTGGCATGTTGTTCTGCCTTGCTTCCGGTGACTTTGACCTTTCTGTCGCCTCCGTAATTGCCTGTGCGGGTGTCACCACGGCGGTGGTTATCAACCTGACTGAAAGCCTGTGGATTGGCGTGGCAGCGGGTTTGTTGCTGGGCGTTCTCTGTGGCCTGGTCAATGGCTTTGTTATCGCCAAACTCAAAATAAATGCCCTGATCACGACACTGGCAACGATGCAGATTGTTCGAGGTCTGGCGTACATCATTTCAGACGGTAAAGCGGTCGGTATCGAAGATGAAAGCTTCTTTGCCCTTGGTTACGCCAACTGGTTTGGTCTGCCTGCGCCAATCTGGCTCACCGTCGCGTGTTTGATCATCTTTGGCTTGCTGCTGAATAAAACCACCTTTGGTCGTAATACCCTGGCGATTGGCGGGAACGAAGAGGCTGCGCGTCTGGCGGGTGTACCGGTTGTTCGCACCAAAATTATTATCTTTGTTCTCTCTGGCCTGGTATCAGCGATAGCCGGAATTATTCTGGCTTCACGTATGACCAGTGGGCAGCCAATGACGTCGATTGGCTATGAGCTGATTGTGATCTCCGCCTGCGTTTTAGGTGGCGTTTCTCTGAAAGGCGGCATCGGAAAAATCTCATATGTGGTGGCGGGTATCTTAATTTTAGGCACCGTGGAAAACGCCATGAACCTGCTTAATATTTCTCCTTTCGCACAGTACGTAGTTCGCGGCTTAATCCTGCTGGCAGCGGTGATCTTCGACCGTTACAAGCAAAAAGCGAAACGCACTGTCTGATGCTTTTTTCCACAACAATTTAACGTTTTTTCCCACCACAGCCAGCCGCCACAACGGTTGGCTGTTCTTCGTTACAAATGGCGACCCCCGTCACACTGTCTATACTTACATGTCTGTAAAGCGCGTTCTGCGCAACACAATAAGAAAAGAGAAGGAGGAGAACCGGGTGACAGAACCGTTAACCGAAACCCCTGAACTATCCGCGAAATATGCCTGGTTTTTTGATCTCGATGGAACGCTGGCGGAAATCAAACCGCATCCCGATCAGGTCGTCGTGCCTGACAATATTCTGCAAGGACTACAGCTACTGGCAATCGCAAGTGATGGTGCATTGGCATTGATATCAGGGCGCTCAATGGTGGAGCTTGACGCACTGGCAAAACCTTATCGCTTCCCATTAGCGGGCGTGCATGGGGCGGAGCGCCGTGACATCAATGGTAAAACGCATATCGTTCATCTGCCGGATGCGATTGCGCGTGATATTAGCGTGCAACTGCATACGGCTATCGCCCAGTATCCCGGTGCGGAGCTGGAGACGAAAGGGATGGCCTTTGCGCTGCATTATCGTCAGGCTCCGCAGCATGAAGACGCATTAATGACATTAGCGCAACGTATTACTCAGATCTGGCCACAAATGGCGTTACAGCAGGGAAAGTGTGTTGTCGAGATCAAACCGCGAGGCACCAGTAAAGGTGAGGCGATTGCTGCCTTTATGCAGGAAGCTCCCTTTATCGGGCGAACGCCGGTATTTCTGGGCGATGATTTAACCGATGAATCTGGCTTCGCTGTCGTTAACCGGCTGGGCGGAATGTCAGTAAAAATTGGCACAGGCGCAACTCAGGCATCATGGCGACTGGCGGGCGTACCGGATGTCTGGAGCTGGCTTGAAATGATAACCACCGCATTACAACAAAAAAGAGAAAATAACAGGAGTGATGACTATGAGTCGTTTAGTCGTAGTATCTAACCGGATTGCACCACCAGATGAGCACGCCGCCAGTGCCGGTGGCCTTGCCGTTGGCATTCTGGGGGCACTGAAAGCCGCAGGTGGACTGTGGTTTGGCTGGAGTGGCGAAACAGGGAATGAGGATCAGCCGCTAAAAAAGGTGAAAAAGGGTAACATTACGTGGGCCTCTTTTAACCTCAGCGAACAGGACCTTGACGAATACTACAACCAATTCTCCAATGCCGTTCTCTGGCCCGCTTTTCATTATCGGCTCGATCTGGTGCAATTTCAGCGTCCTGCCTGGGACGGCTATCTACGCGTAAATGCGTTGCTGGCAGATAAATTATTGCCGCTGTTGCAAGATGATGACATTATCTGGATCCACGATTATCACCTGTTGCCATTTGCGCATGAATTACGCAAACGGGGAGTGAATAATCGCATTGGTTTCTTTCTGCATATTCCTTTCCCGACACCGGAAATCTTCAACGCGCTGCCGACATATGACACCTTGCTTGAACAGCTTTGTGATTATGATTTGCTGGGTTTCCAGACAGAAAACGATCGTCTGGCGTTCCTGGATTGCCTTTCTAACCTGACCCGCGTCACGACGCGTAGCGCAAAAAGCCATACAGCCTGGGGCAAAGCGTTTCGAACAGAAGTTTACCCGATTGGCATTGAGCCAAAAGAAATAGCCAAACAGGCTGCCGGGCCACTGCCGCCAAAACTGGCGCAACTTAAAGCGGAACTGAAAAACGTACAAAATATCTTTTCTGTCGAACGGCTGGATTATTCCAAAGGTTTGCCGGAGCGTTTTCTCGCCTATGAAGCGTTGCTGGAAAAATATCCGCAGCATCATGGTAAAATTCGTTATACCCAGATCGCGCCAACGTCGCGTGGTGATGTGCAAGCCTATCAGGATATTCGTCATCAGCTCGAAAATGAAGCCGGACGAATTAATGGTAAATATGGGCAATTAGGCTGGACGCCGCTTTATTATTTGAATCAGCATTTTGACCGTAAATTACTGATGAAAATATTCCGCTACTCTGACGTGGGCTTAGTGACGCCACTGCGTGACGGGATGAACCTGGTGGCAAAAGAGTATGTTGCCGCTCAGGACCCAGCCAACCCGGGCGTACTTGTTCTTTCGCAATTTGCGGGAGCAGCAAACGAGTTAACGTCGGCGTTAATTGTTAATCCCTACGATCGTGACGAAGTTGCAGCTGCGCTGGATCGTGCATTGACTATGTCGCTGGCGGAACGTATTTCCCGTCATGCAGAAATGCTGGACGTTATCGTGAAAAACGATATTAACCACTGGCAGGAGTGCTTCATTAGCGACCTAAAGCAGATAGTTCCGCGAAGCGCGGAAAGCCAGCAGCGCGATAAAGTTGCTACCTTTCCAAAGATTGCGTAGGAGCGGTTAATCTCCCGTAAGTGGAACTAACAGCACATCGACCTCACTTGAGGCAATCACTCTTTTCGCCGAGCAGGATGCTCGCGAAAAGAAACTGTGATTGTGATTACCGCAAATCACCAAATCGAAATGATATTTGCGACAAACTTCCAGAATATGTTCGCTTAACTCACCGTAGGCAATAAACGTCTTGTCAACGGGATACCCCGCATCCTGAATTAACTTATCAAGAAAGCTTTGCGTTTCTTCCTGCATCACGCTGCGTAAATCTTCAAGCATCGGCGCAGCTAATTGATTGTACATTTCCGGGTCGGAAGCGAGAGTAATTAAACTGATGTGTCCCTTTACTGGCCTGGCGATAGATACCGCTTTTGCCAGCAGTTGCTGACTTTCCGGTGTAACCGCAACAGTGACAAGAATATTGCTATAGCTCATAACCTGTTCCTTATTCTGTGAACTTCAGGTGACATTAAAGCTTTACTCCTAATGGAGAATCGACGCAATCCCAACTCAGTCAAACAGGTAAATATTAGTCTGATTATTAGTAAAGATAATTAATCAATCACTCTTGGTGATCATATGATTTCAACTGTAATTATAAGAAAATAATGTACTGATTCTCCATATTAAACAAGTGGTTAATATATGTAAAACATTTTATTAACATTAAGTTGATTGTTGCCTTTCTTTGTATTTAATTAGTTTGTTGTGCGGTAAGTGTCTGTTTAAAAATAGCTTATCTGGTATTGCATTAAAGCAATTATTTATAGCAGATGATTATTTACGGTGAGTTATTTTAACTGTGCGCAACATCCCATTTCGATTATTCCTGTTTCATTTTTGCTTGCTAGCGTCGCGAAAAACTTTTTAACAGATTGAAATACACCCAAAACAAAAGTATGACTTATACATTTATGTTAAGTAATTGAGCGTTTTGTGTGATCTGTATCACACATTATTGAAAATCGCAGCCCCCCTCCGTTGTATGTGAGTGTAGTGACGAGTAAAGTTGCGTCGATTTAGGAAAAATCTTAGATAAGTGTAAAGAACCCCTTCTATTTGTAAGGACTTATTAAATCCCAAAAAGGGGCTCTGCCTGTTGCAGCTTATCGCAACTATTCTAATGCTAATTATTTTTTACCGGGGCTTCCCGGCGACATCACGGGGTGCGGTGAGACCGCATAAAAATAAAGTTGGTTATTCTGGGTGGGAATAATGCATACCTCCGAGTTGCTGAAACACATTTATGACATCAACTTGTCATATTTACTACTTGCACAGCGTCTGATTGTTCAGGACAAAGCGTCCGCAATGTTTCGTCTCGGCATAAATGAAGAAATGGCGACAACGTTAGCGGCACTGACTCTTCCGCAAATGGTTAAGCTGGCAGAAACCAATCAACTGGTTTGTCACTTTCGTTTTGACAGCCACCAGACGATTACTCAGTTGACGCAAGATTCCCGCGTTGACGATCTCCAGCAAATTCATACCGGCATCATGCTCTCAACACGCTTGCTGAATGATGTTAATCAGCCTGAAGAAGCGCTGCGCAAGAAAAGGGCCTGATCATGAGTGAAAAAAGCATTGTTCAGGAAGCGCGGGATATTCAGCTGGCAATGGAATTGATCACCCTGGGCGCTCGTTTGCAGATGCTGGAAAGCGAAACACAGTTAAGTCGCGGACGCCTGATAAAACTTTATAAAGAACTGCGCGGAAGCCCACCGCCGAAAGGCATGCTGCCATTCTCAACCGACTGGTTTATGACCTGGGAACAAAACGTTCATGCTTCGATGTTCTGTAATGCATGGCAGTTTTTACTGAAAACCGGTTTGTGTAATGGCGTCGATGCAGTGATCAAAGCCTACCGTTTATACCTTGAACAGTGCCCGCAAGCAGAAGACGGACCGCTGCTGGCATTAACCCGTGCCTGGACATTGGTACGGTTTGTTGAAAGTGGATTACTGCAACTTTCCAGCTGCAACTGCTGCGGCGGCAATTTTATTACCCACGCTCACCAGCCTGTTGGCAGCTTTGCCTGCAGCTTATGTCAGCCGCCATCCCGGGCAGTAAAAAGACGTAAACTTTCCCAGAATCCTGCCGATATTATCCCACAACTGCTGGATGAACAGAGAGTACAGGCTGTTTAACTTATACGGTGTGGCGCAACATTCCAGCAGCGGTAACGACGTACCGCTGCTTTTTTTTGCCCCAATCGCGCGTTAACGCCTGACGACTGAACATCCTGTCATGGTCAACAGTGGAAGGATGATGTCGTGCTTATCTTATTAGGTTACCTGGTTGTTCTCGGTACAGTTTTCGGCGGTTATTTGATGACCGGTGGAAGCCTTGGAGCACTCTATCAACCCGCTGAACTGGTGATTATTGCCGGTGCAGGGATTGGGTCGTTTATCGTCGGCAATAATGGCAAAGCGATTAAAGGCACGCTGAAGGCGCTGCCGTTGCTGTTTCGTCGCTCCAAATACACCAAAGCAATGTATATGGATCTGCTGGCTCTGCTTTATCGGTTGATGGCGAAATCGCGGCAGATGGGGATGTTTTCGCTGGAACGTGATATTGAAAATCCCCGTGAGAGCGAGATCTTCGCCAGCTACCCACGCATCCTTGCGGATAGCGTCATGCTTGATTTTATCGTCGATTATCTGCGTCTGATTATCAGCGGTCACATGAACACCTTCGAAATCGAAGCCCTGATGGATGAAGAGATTGAGACGCACGAAAGCGAAGCAGAAGTCCCGGCGAACAGTCTGGCGCTGGTCGGGGACTCACTTCCGGCGTTTGGTATTGTCGCGGCTGTGATGGGGGTCGTTCACGCGTTAGGTTCAGCCGATCGTCCTGCCGCCGAGCTGGGGGCGCTTATCGCACATGCGATGGTGGGGACTTTCCTCGGTATTTTATTGGCTTACGGATTTATTTCCCCATTAGCGAGTGTTTTACGTCAGAAAAGCGCCGAAACCAGCAAAATGATGCAGTGCGTCAAAGTCACACTGCTTTCTAATCTGAACGGTTACGCACCGCCTATCGCCGTTGAGTTTGGTCGCAAAACGCTCTATTCCAGCGAACGTCCGTCGTTTATTGAACTGGAAGAGCATGTGCGTGCGGTGAAAAATCCGCAACAACAGACGACAACCGAGGAAGCATGAAGAATCAAGCGCATCCGATTATTGTCGTCAAACGACGCAAAGCCAAAAGCCACGGGGCAGCACATGGATCGTGGAAGATTGCTTATGCCGACTTTATGACCGCGATGATGGCCTTTTTTCTGGTGATGTGGCTAATCTCCATCTCCAGCCCAAAAGAGCTGATTCAGATTGCGGAGTACTTCCGGACTCCACTGGCGACTGCGGTTACGGGCGGCGATCGCATTTCTAATAGTGAAAGCCCAATTCCCGGTGGGGGTGATGATTACACCCAAAGCCAGGGGGAAGTGAATAAGCAGCCGAACATCGAAGAGCTGAAAAAACGCATGGAGAAAAGTCGATTGCGGAAATTGCGTGGCGATCTCGACCAATTGATAGAGTCCGATCCGAAACTGCGGGCGTTACGTCCACATCTCAAAATCGATCTGGTCCAGGAAGGTCTACGTATTCAGATCATCGATAGCCAGAATCGCCCGATGTTCAGAACTGGCAGTGCCGATGTGGAACCCTATATGCGCGACATTCTGCGCGCCATCGCGCCCGTACTGAACGGTATTCCCAACCGAATTAGCCTCTCGGGTCATACCGATGATTTCCCCTACGCCAGTGGTGAGAAAGGTTACAGCAACTGGGAGCTTTCTGCCGATCGGGCCAATGCATCCCGCCGCGAACTGATGGTTGGCGGGTTGGATAGCGGCAAAGTGTTACGTGTCGTCGGCATGGCGGCAACGATGCGCTTAAGCGATCGCGGACCTGATGATGCTGTCAACCGTCGCATCAGCCTGCTGGTACTGAACAAACAAGCCGAAGAGGCCATTTTGCATGAAAACGCCGAAAGCCAGAATGAGCCAGTAAGCGCCCTGGAAAAACCTGAGGTTGCACCACAGGTCAGTGTTCCCACAATGCCATCAGCCGAACCGAGGTGACAGCGTGAGCATGGATATAAGCGATTTTTATCAGACATTTTTTGATGAAGCGGACGAACTGTTGGCTGACATGGAGCAGCATCTGCTGGTTTTGCAGCCGGAAGCGCCAGATGCCGAACAATTGAATGCCATCTTTCGGGCTGCCCACTCGATCAAAGGAGGGGCAGGAACCTTTGGCTTCAGCGTTTTGCAGGAAACCACGCATCTGATGGAAAACCTGCTCGACGAAGCCAGACGAGGTGAGATGCAACTCAACACCGACATTATCAATCTGTTTTTGGAAACGAAGGACATCATGCAAGAACAGCTCGACGCTTATAAACAGTCGCAAGAGCCGGATGCCGCCAGCTTCGATTATATCTGCCAGGCCTTGCGTCAACTGGCATTAGAAGCGAAAGACGAAACGCCATCCGCAGTGACCCGATTAAGTGTGGTTGCCAAAAGTGAACCGCAAGATGAGCAGAGTCGCAGTCAGTCGCCGCGACGAATTATCCTTTCGCGCCTGAAGGCCGGGGAAGTCGACCTGCTGGAAGAAGAGCTGGGGCATCTGACAACGTTAACTGACGTGGTGAAAGGGACGGATTCTCTCTCGGCAATATTACCGGGCGACATCGCCGAAGATGACATCACAGCGGTACTCTGTTTTGTGATTGAAGCCGATCAGATTACCTTTGAAACAATAGAAGTCTCGCCCAAAATATCCACCCCACCAGTGCTTAAACTGGCAGCCGAACAAGCGCCAACCGGTCGCGTGGAGCGGGAAAAAACGACGCGCAGCAGTGAATCCACCAGCATCCGTGTAGCGGTAGAAAAGGTTGATCAATTAATTAACCTCGTCGGCGAGCTGGTCATCACCCAGTCCATGCTTGCCCAGCGTTCCAGCGAACTGGACCCGGTTAATCATGGTGATTTGATTACCAGCATGGGGCAGTTACAACGTAACGCTCGTGATTTGCAGGAATCAGTGATGTCGATTCGCATGATGCCGATGGAATATGTCTTTAGCCGTTATCCCCGGCTGGTGCGTGATCTGGCGGGAAAACTCGGCAAGCAGGTAGAACTGACGCTGGTGGGCAGTTCTACTGAACTCGACAAGAGCCTGATAGAACGCATTATCGACCCGCTGACCCACCTGGTACGCAATAGCCTCGATCACGGTATTGAACTGCCAGAAAAACGGCTCGCCGCAGGTAAAAACAGCGTAGGAAATTTAATTCTTTCTGCCGAACATCAGGGCGGCAACATTTGCATTGAAGTGACCGACGATGGTGCAGGGCTAAACCGTGAGCGAATTCTGGCAAAAGCGGCCTCGCAAGGTCTGACCGTCAGCGAAAACATGAGCGACGACGAAGTCGCGATGCTGATATTTGCCCCTGGCTTCTCCACGGCGGAGCAGGTCACCGACGTCTCCGGGCGCGGCGTCGGCATGGACGTCGTTAAACGTAATATCCAGGAGATGGGCGGTCATGTCGAAATCCAGTCGAAGCAGGGTACTGGCACTACGATCCGCATTTTACTGCCGCTGACGCTGGCCATCCTCGACGGCATGTCCGTACGCGTTGCGGATGAAGTTTTCATACTGCCGCTGAATGCTGTTATGGAATCACTGCAACCCCGTGAAGCCGATCTGCATCCACTGGCAGGCGGTGAGCGGGTGCTGGAAGTGCGGGGTGAATATCTGCCCATCGTCGAACTGTGGAAAGTGTTCAACGTCGCGGGCGCGAAAACCGAAGCTACCCAGGGAATTGTGGTGATCTTACAAAGTGGCGGTCGCCGCTACGCCTTGCTGGTGGATCAATTAATTGGTCAACACCAGGTTGTGGTTAAAAACCTTGAAAGTAACTATCGCAAAGTCCCCGGCATTTCTGCTGCGACCATTCTTGGCGACGGCAGCGTGGCACTGATTGTTGATGTCTCCGCCTTGCAGGCGATAAACCGCGAACAACGTATGGCGAACACCGCCGCCTGAATGAGTAAAAAGGTAACAATATGACCGGTATGACGAATGTAACAAAGCTGGCCAGCGAGCCGTCAGGCCAGGAATTTCTGGTATTTACCCTTGGTGATGAAGAGTACGGTATTGATATTCTGAAAGTGCAGGAGATCCGTGGCTACGATCAGGTAACACGGATTGCGAACACGCCAGCGTTTATCAAAGGCGTCACGAATCTGCGCGGCGTTATTGTGCCGATTGTCGACTTACGAATTAAGTTCAGCCAGGTGGATGTGGACTATAACGACAACACGGTAGTTATCGTCCTGAATCTCGGACAGCGGGTGGTCGGCATCGTGGTTGACGGCGTTTCAGATGTGCTTTCATTGACGGCGGAGCAAATTCGTCCGGCACCGGAATTTGCCGTGACGCTTTCAACAGAATATCTCACTGGACTGGGCGCACTGGGCGACCGGATGTTGATTCTGGTGAACATCGAAAAACTGCTGAACAGCGAAGAGATGGCGCTGTTAGATAGCGCGGCGTCAGAAGTGGCGTAATTCTCCCGATTTCCTCAATTGCAATGAACCCGATGACCTGCGCATCGGGTTTTTTATTTCAGTTTCGCGGCGGGTGGCATCAGCAATAAAGTTTCCCCCTTCCTTGCCGATAACGAGATCAACTTGTTTTCAGGAAGGTGCCTTATGATTAACCGTATCCGCGTAGTCACGCTGTTGGTAATGGTGCTGGGGGTATTCGCACTGTTACAGCTTATTTCCGGCAGTCTGTTTTTTTCTTCCCTTCACCATAGCCAGAAGAGCTTTGTGGTTTCCAATCAATTACGGGAACAGCAGGGCGAGCTGACGTCAACCTGGGATTTAATGCTGCAAACGCGCATTAACCTGAGTCGTTCAGCGGTGCGGATGATGATGGATTCCTCCAATCAACAAAGTAACGCCAAAGTTGAATTGCTCGATAGCGCCAGGAAAACATTGGCCCAGGCAGCGACGCATTATAAAAAATTCAAAAGCATGGCACCGTTACCTGAAATGGTCGCTACCAGTCGTAATATTGATGAAAAATATAAAAACTATCACACAGCGTTAACTGAACTGATTGATTATCTTGATTATGGCAATACTGGAGCTTATTTCGCTCAGCCAACCCAGGGAATGCAAAATGCAATGGGCGAAGCGTTTGCTCAGTACGCCCTCAGCAGTGAAAAACTGTATCGCGATATCGTCACTGACAACGCAGATGATTACCGATTTGCCCAGTGGCAACTGGCGGTTATTGCGCTGGTGGTGGTATTGATTCTGCTGGTGGCGTGGTACGGCATTCGCCGTATGTTGCTTACACCGCTGGCAAAAATTATTGCTCACATTCGCGAAATCGCCAGTGGTAACCTGGCGAATACCCTGACCATTGACGGGCGCAGTGAAATGGGCGACCTGGCGCAGAGCGTTTCACATATGCAACGCTCTTTGACTGACACCGTCACTCATGTGCGTGAAGGTTCAGATGCCATCTATGCCGGTACCCGTGAAATTGCGGCGGGCAACACCGATCTTTCCTCCCGTACTGAACAGCAGGCATCCGCGCTGGAAGAAACTGCCGCCAGCATGGAGCAGCTCACTGCGACAGTGAAGCAAAACGCCGATAACGCCCGCCAGGCCTCGCAACTGGCGCAAAGTGCCTCCGATACTGCCCAGCACGGCGGAAAAGTAGTGGATGGTGTAGTGAAAACGATGCATGAGATCGCCGATAGTTCGAAGAAAATTGCCGACATTATCAGCGTTATCGATGGTATTGCCTTCCAGACTAATATCCTCGCGTTGAATGCCGCTGTTGAAGCCGCGCGTGCGGGTGAACAGGGCCGTGGTTTTGCCGTGGTGGCGGGCGAAGTGCGTAATCTTGCCAGTCGCAGCGCCCAGGCGGCAAAAGAGATCAAAGCCCTCATTGAAGACTCCGTCTCGCGCGTTGATACCGGTTCGGTGCTGGTCGAAAGCGCCGGGGAAACAATGAACAATATCGTCAATGCTGTCACTCGCGTGACTGACATTATGGGCGAGATTGCATCGGCATCGGATGAACAGAGCCGTGGCATCGATCAAGTCGCATTGGCGGTTTCGGAAATGGATCGCGTCACGCAACAGAACGCATCGCTGGTGCAGGAATCAGCTGCCGCCGCAGCTGCGCTGGAAGAACAGGCCAGTCGTTTAACGCAAGCGGTTTCCGCGTTTCGTCTGGCAGCCAGCCCACTCACCAATAAACCGCAAACACCATCCCGTCCTGCCAGTGAGCAACCACCGGCACAGCCACGACTGCGAATTACTGAACAAGATCCAAACTGGGAAACATTTTGACGAGTTTTTACTAACGCGGTCATTGCCGCCTGATGGGGAGCGTTGATGTTTAATCGTATTCGAATTTCGACCACGCTGTTTTTAATTTTGATTCTCTGCGGGATCTTGCAGATTGGCAGTAACGGCATGTCTTTTTGGGCATTTCGCGACGATTTGCAACGACTGAATCAGGTCGAGCAGAGCAATCAGCAACGTGCGGCATTAGCGCAAACTCGGGCGGTAATGTTACAGGCCAGTACCGCGCTGAACAAAGCGGGCACTCTGACGGCGCTTAGCTATCCGGCGGATGACATTAAAACGTTGATGACGACGGCGCGCGCCAGTCTGACGCAATCCACCACGCTGTTTAAAAGTTTTATGGCGATGACTGCGGGCAACGAGCACGTCAGGGCATTGCAAAAAGAGACGGAGAAAAGTTTTGCCCGCTGGCACAACGATCTCGAACATCAGGCGACCTGGCTTGAAAGTAATCAACTTTCGGATTTCCTCACTGCGCCGGTGCAGGAATCACAGAATGCGTTTGACGTTAACTTTGAGGCCTGGCAGCTGGAGATCAACCATGTGCTGGAAGCCGCCAGTGCGCAAAGCCAGCGTAACTATCAGATTTCGGCGCTGGTGTTTATCAGCATGATTATTGTTGCGGCGATCTACATCAGCAGTGCGCTGTGGTGGACGCGCAAGATGATTGTTCAACCACTGGCCATTATCGGTAGCCATTTTGACAGCATTGCTGCGGGTAATCTGGCGCGTCCGATTGCGGTATATGGTCGTAATGAGATCACCGCCATTTTTGCCAGCCTGAAGACCATGCAGCAGGCTTTGCGTGGGACGGTGAGTGATGTGCGTAAGGGAAGCCAGGAGATGCACATTGGTATCGCGGAGATTGTCGCAGGCAATAACGATCTCTCAAGTCGTACCGAACAGCAGGCGGCATCGCTGGCACAAACGGCCGCCAGTATGGAGCAATTAACCGCCACGGTAGGGCAAAACGCCGATAACGCGCGCCAGGCGTCGGAACTGGCAAAAAATGCCGCGACAACGGCGCAGGCGGGCGGTGTTCAGGTCAGTACAATGACTCACACCATGCAGGAGATCGCCACCAGCTCGCAAAAAATAGGCGACATTATCAGCGTTATCGACGGCATTGCTTTCCAGACCAATATTCTGGCCCTGAATGCGGCAGTGGAAGCGGCTCGCGCCGGAGAGCAGGGGCGTGGTTTTGCGGTAGTGGCAGGTGAAGTGCGCAATCTTGCCAGCCGTAGCGCCCAGGCAGCAAAAGAGATCAAAGGGCTGATCGAAGAGTCAGTCAATCGTGTCCAGCAGGGTTCGAAACTGGTGAATAACGCCGCCGCGACCATGACTGATATTGTCAGTTCGGTGACCCGCGTGAACGACATTATGGGAGAAATTGCTTCGGCCTCGGAAGAACAACGGCGGGGGATTGAGCAGGTTGCGCAGGCTGTCAGCCAGATGGATCAGGTGACACAGCAGAACGCCTCGCTGGTAGAAGAAGCGGCGGCGGCAACGGAACAACTGGCGAACCAGGCTGACCATCTTTCGTCGCGTGTGGCGGTATTTACCCTTGAAGAACATGAAGTAGCACGACATGAGTCGGCGCAGTTACATATTGCGCCAGTGGTATCCTGAAGTGATTGAGAAGGCGCTATGACTTCATCTCTGCCCTGTGGGCAAACGTCTTTATTGTTACAGATGACCGAGCGCCTGGCGCTTTCCGACGCGCATTTTCGGCGGATAAGTCAATTGATCTATCAACGAGCCGGGATCGTCCTGGCCGACCATAAACGCGACATGGTTTACAACCGACTGGTTCGTCGTTTGCGTTCGCTGGGACTGACGGATTTCGGCCATTACCTGAACTTGCTGGAATCTAATCAGCACAGCGGTGAGTGGCAGGCGTTTATCAATTCGCTGACCACGAATCTGACGGCTTTTTTCCGTGAGGCGCATCATTTTCCTCTGCTCGCGGATCACGCCCGGCGTCGTTCTGGCGAGTATCGCGTATGGAGCGCGGCGGCTTCGACCGGCGAAGAGCCGTACAGCATTGCGATGACGCTGGCTGACACATTGGGCACCGTGCCCGGACGCTGGAAAGTGTTTGCCAGTGATATCGACACCGAAGTGCTGGAAAAAGCCAGAAGCGGTATTTATCGCCATGAAGAGTTGAAAAACCTGACGCCGCAGCAACTGCAACGGTATTTCATGCGAGGGACGGGACCGCATGAAGGGCTGGTACGCGTGCGTCAGGAGCTGGCGAACTATGTTGATTTTGCCCCGCTGAATTTACTGGCGAAACAGTACACCGTGCCGGGGCCGTTTGATGCGATCTTCTGTCGTAACGTCATGATCTACTTCGATCAAACTACCCAGCAGGAGATTTTGCGCCGCTTTGTTCCGCTCCTTAAACCCGACGGATTGCTGTTTGCGGGTCACTCTGAAAACTTTAGCCACCTTGAGCGCCGCTTCACGCTGCGTGGTCAGACGGTGTATGCGCTAAGTAAGGATTAACGATGAGCAAAATCAGGGTGTTATCTGTCGATGATTCGGCACTGATGCGCCAGATCATGACAGAAATCATCAACAGCCATAGCGACATGGAAATGGTGGCGACCGCCCCTGATCCGCTGGTCGCGCGTGATTTGATTAAGAAATTCAATCCCGATGTGCTAACGCTGGATGTTGAAATGCCGCGGATGGACGGACTGGATTTCCTCGAAAAATTAATGCGTTTGCGTCCAATGCCCGTAGTGATGGTTTCTTCCCTGACCGGCAAAGGGTCAGAAGTCACGCTGCGCGCGCTGGAGCTGGGGGCGATAGATTTTGTCACCAAACCGCAACTGGGTATTCGCGAAGGAATGCTGGCGTATAGCGAAATGATTGCTGAAAAGGTGCGTACGGCAGCAAAAGCGAGCCTTGCGGCACATAAACCATTGTCGGCACCGACAACGCTGAAAGCGGGGCCGTTGTTGAGTTCTGAAAAACTGATTGCGATTGGTGCTTCAACGGGTGGAACTGAGGCAATTCGTCACGTACTGCAACCGTTGCCGCTTTCCAGCCCGGCACTGTTAATTACCCAGCATATGCCGCCCGGTTTCACCCGCTCTTTTGCCGACAGACTTAATAAGCTTTGCCAGATCGGGGTTAAAGAAGCCGAAGACGGAGAACGTGTCTTACCGGGGCATGCCTATATTGCGCCGGGCGATCGGCATATGGAGCTGGCGCGTAGTGGTGCAAATTATCAAATCAAAATTCACGACGGCCCGGCGGTTAACCGTCATCGGCCTTCGGTAGATGTGTTGTTCCATTCTGTCGCCAAACAGGCAGGGCGTAATGCGGTTGGGGTGATCCTGACCGGTATGGGCAACGACGGTGCGGCGGGAATGTTGGCGATGCGTCAGGCGGGGGCATGGACCCTTGCACAAAACGAAGCAAGTTGCGTGGTGTTCGGCATGCCGCGCGAGGCCATCAATATGGGTGGTGTTTGCGAAGTGGTCGATCTTAGCCAGGTAAGCCAGCAAATGCTGGCAAAAATTAGTGCCGGACAGGCGATACGTATTTAAATCAGGAGTGTGAAATGGCGGATAAAGAACTTAAATTTTTGGTTGTGGATGACTTTTCCACCATGCGACGCATAGTGCGTAACCTGCTGAAAGAGCTGGGATTCAATAATGTTGAGGAAGCGGAAGATGGTGTCGACGCTCTCAATAAGTTGCAGGCAGGCGGTTATGGATTTGTTATCTCCGACTGGAACATGCCCAATATGGATGGCCTGGAGTTGCTGAAAACGATTCGTGCAGATGGCGCGATGTCGGCATTGCCAGTGTTAATGGTGACTGCAGAAGCGAAGAAAGAGAACATCATTGCTGCGGCGCAAGCGGGGGCCAGTGGCTATGTGGTGAAGCCATTTACCGCCGCGACGCTGGAGGAAAAACTCAACAAAATCTTTGAGAAACTGGGCATGTGAGGATGCGACTATGATGCAACCATCAATCAAACCTGCTGACGAGCATTCAGCTGGCGATATCATTGCGCGCATCGGCAGCCTGACGCGTATGCTGCGCGACAGTTTGCGGGAGCTGGGGCTGGATCAGGCCATTGCTGAAGCGGCGGAAGCCATCCCCGATGCGCGCGATCGTTTGTACTATGTTGTGCAGATGACCGCCCAGGCTGCGGAGCGGGCGCTGAACAGTGTTGAGGCGTCACAACCGCATCAGGATCAAATGGAGAAATCAGCAAAAGCGTTAACCCAACGTTGGGATGACTGGTTTGCCGATCCGATTGATCTTGCCGACGCCCGTGAACTGGTAACAGACACGCGGCAATTTCTGGCAGATGTACCCGCGCATACCAGCTTTACAAACGCGCAACTGCTGGAAATCATGATGGCGCAGGATTTTCAGGATCTCACCGGACAGGTTATTAAGCGGATGATGGATGTCATTCAGGAGATCGAACGCCAGTTGTTGATGGTGCTGTTGGAAAACATCCCGGAACAGGAGTCGCGTCCAAAACGTGAAAACCAGAGTTTGCTTAATGGACCTCAGGTCGATACCAGCAAAGCCGGTGTGGTAGCCAGTCAGGATCAGGTGGACGATTTGTTGGATAGTCTTGGATTTTGATTTGTATTGCCTGATGTGGCGTGACTACGTCATATCAGGCGGTCGGATAACGCGATGACGCCGCATCCGACAAACGCATACTATGCTTGATGTGTGGCAGCAAAAGCCCTAAATCCCGCCTGTTTTGCCCCTTACTCAAACCATTGAACGCTTTGCGCTCTGGCATCATTTACGCTTAATACTCTTTCCAGGATTGGCGACGTGTCTGACGAGAGCGACGACAAAACAGAAGCCCCCACACCTCACCGACTAGAAAAAGCGCGGGAAGAGGGGCAAATCCCGCGTTCACGTGAATTAACGTCACTGCTGATTTTGTTAGTGGGCGTGTGTGTTATCTGGTTTGGCGGTGTGTCGCTGGCCCGTCGATTGTCGGGCATGCTCTCCGCGGGATTGCATTTTGATCACAGTATTATCAATGACCCGAATCTGATCCTCGGGCAAATTATTCTGCTGATCAGAGAAGCCATGCTGGCGCTGCTGCCGCTGATTAGCGGCGTGGTGCTGGTGGCGCTCATTTCTCCGGTCATGCTGGGAGGGCTGGTATTTAGCGGCAAATCCTTGCAGCCGAAGTTTTCCAAACTCAACCCGCTACCGGGGATTAAACGGATGTTCTCGGCACAGACTGGCGCGGAGTTGCTTAAAGCAATTTTGAAAACCATCCTGGTTGGCAGCGTGACGGGATTTTTTCTCTGGCATCACTGGCCGCAGATGATGCGCTTAATGGCCGAGTCTCCGATTACCGCCATGGGTAATGCGATGGATCTGGTAGGGCTATGCGCACTGCTGGTGGTGCTTGGTGTCATTCCAATGGTGGGATTTGACGTCTTTTTCCAAATCTTCAGCCACCTGAAAAAGCTGCGTATGTCGCGGCAGGATATTCGTGATGAGTTCAAACAAAGCGAAGGCGACCCCCATGTTAAAGGGCGGATACGTCAGATGCAGCGAGCGGCTGCACGGCGTCGGATGATGGCCGATGTGCCGAAAGCGGATGTCATTGTTAATAACCCGACCCACTATTCGGTAGCGTTGCAGTATGACGAAAACAAAATGAGCGCACCGAAAGTGGTCGCTAAAGGTGCAGGGCTGGTCGCGCTGCGCATTCGTGAAATTGGCGCTGAAAATAACGTCCCGACGCTTGAAGCGCCACCGCTGGCGCGAGCGCTGTATCGACATGCGGAGATCGGTCAACAAATCCCGGGTCAACTGTACGCCGCAGTGGCGGAAGTACTGGCCTGGGTCTGGCAACTGAAACGCTGGCGTCTGGCTGGTGGACAGCGCCCTGTACAACCTACTCATCTTCCGGTGCCGGAAGCCCTGGATTTTATTAACGAGAAACCGACCCATGAGTAATCTGGCCGCGATGCTGCGCCTGCCTGCAAACCTGAAATCGACACAATGGCAGATCCTTGCCGGACCGATTTTGATCTTGCTGATTTTGTCGATGATGGTGCTGCCATTGCCTGCATTCATTCTCGACCTGCTGTTTACCTTTAATATCGCCTTGTCGATCATGGTGTTGCTGGTGGCGATGTTTACCCAGCGCACGCTTGAGTTTGCTGCGTTTCCGACGATTCTGTTGTTTACCACGTTGTTGCGTCTGGCACTTAATGTGGCTTCAACCCGTATCATTTTGATGGAAGGGCATACCGGCGCGGCGGCGGCTGGAAAGGTGGTCGAAGCGTTCGGTCACTTCCTCGTTGGTGGCAATTTCGCTATCGGTATCGTGGTGTTCGTCATTCTCGTGATCATCAACTTTATGGTTATCACCAAAGGTGCCGGGCGTATCGCAGAAGTGGGTGCGCGCTTTGTTCTCGATGGTATGCCGGGTAAGCAGATGGCGATTGACGCCGACCTTAACGCCGGATTGATTGGTGAAGATGAGGCGAAAAAACGCCGCTCCGAAGTGACTCAGGAAGCCGATTTTTACGGCTCAATGGACGGGGCAAGTAAGTTTGTCCGCGGCGATGCCATCGCCGGGATCCTCATCATGGTCATTAACGTTGTCGGCGGGTTGCTGGTCGGCGTGCTGCAACATGGCATGAGCATGGGACACGCGGCGGAAAGTTATACGCTATTGACCATTGGCGACGGTTTGGTGGCACAAATTCCGGCGTTGGTGATTTCTACCGCCGCGGGGGTCATCGTTACGCGTGTCAGCACCGATCAGGATGTTGGCGAGCAGATGGTGAATCAGCTTTTCAGTAACCCAAGCGTTATGTTGTTAAGCGCCGCCGTGCTCGGTTTACTCGGCCTGGTGCCTGGAATGCCGAACCTGGTATTTTTGCTGTTCACTGCCGGATTGCTGGGACTGGCCTGGTGGATCCGCGGACGTGAACAAAAAGCGCCTGCCGAACCAAAACCAGTAAAAATGGCAGAGAATAATACCGTTGTCGAAGCGACGTGGAACGATGTACAACTGGAAGATTCTCTGGGAATGGAAGTGGGTTATCGACTGATCCCGATGGTCGATTTCCAGCAGGATGGTGAGTTGTTGGGCCGTATACGCAGTATCCGCAAGAAATTTGCCCAGGAGATGGGGTTTCTGCCGCCGGTGGTGCACATTCGTGACAATATGGATCTGCAACCTGCCCGCTATCGCATTTTGATGAAAGGCGTAGAGATTGGCACTGGCGATGCCTATCCGGGGCGCTGGCTGGCAATTAACCCAGGTACCGCTGCCGGGACGTTACCTGGTGAGGCGACCGTCGATCCGGCATTTGGCCTGAATGCTATCTGGATTGAAAGTGCGCTTAAAGAACAGGCGCAGATTCAGGGGTACACCGTGGTTGAGGCCAGCACGGTGGTGGCAACGCATCTTAACCACCTCATTAGCCAGCATGCCGCAGAGCTGTTTGGTCGTCAGGAGGCGCAACAGCTGTTGGATCGCGTCGCCCAGGAGATGCCAAAGCTGACGGAAGATCTCGTTCCTGGCGTCGTCACGCTCACCACACTGCATAAAGTGCTGCAAAATCTCCTCGATGAAAAAGTACCGATTCGCGATATGCGCACCATTCTCGAAACGCTGGCGGAACATGCGCCCATCCAAAGCGATCCACATGAATTAACCGCCGTCGTGCGCGTGGCGTTGGGACGGGCGATTACCCAGCAGTGGTTTCCTGGCAAAGATGAAGTCCATGTTATTGGCCTTGATACGCCGCTGGAACGTTTGTTACTACAGGCGTTGCAGGGTGGGGGCGGACTGGAGCCAGGGCTGGCGGATCGTTTGCTGGCGCAAACTCAGGAAGCGCTATCCCGTCAGGAGATGTTGGGTGCGCCGCCTGTATTGTTGGTGAACCACGCGCTGCGACCATTATTGTCTCGTTTCCTGCGCCGCAGCCTGCCGCAGTTAGTGGTGCTGTCGAATCTGGAACTATCTGATAACCGACATATCCGCATGACGGCGACAATTGGCGGTAAATGATGAGAACCTTATTAGCAATATTATTGTTTCCGCTGCTGGTGCAAGCCGCCGGGGAGGGGATGTGGCAGGCGAGTAGTGTGGGCGTTACGCTGAATCACCGTGGTGAGTCGATGTCGTCAGCGCCTCTTTCTACTCGACAACCTGCTGCAGGATTGATGACGCTGGTGGCGTGGCGTTATCAGCTTATCGGCCCGACACCTGCAGGACTGCGGGTTCGCTTGTGTTCGCAATCTCGTTGTGTCGAATTAGAAGGGCAAAGTGGAACCACCGTGGCCTTTTCCGGTATACCGGCGATAGAACCGTTGCGATTTATCTGGGAAGTACCTGGCGGTGGGCGGTTAATTCCGCCGCTAAAGGTACAACGGAATGAAGTGATTGTGAATTATCGTTAATGATAAAAAAGCCGATGTCTGCCATGACATCGGCTTTTGCCGTATAACGCGATTACATACGCTCTACTGTCTCAATACCCAGCGTATCCAGACCCAGTTTCAGCGTCTTCGCCGTCAGTTGTGCCAGTTTCAGACGGCTGTTACGCACTTCTTCGTTTTCTGCGCTGAGGATCGGGCAGTGCTCGTAGAAGCCAGAGAACAGACCAGCCAGATCGTACAGGTAAGCACACATCACATGCGGCGTGCCTTCACGGGCAACCACGGTGAGGGTTTCTTCAAACTGCAGCAGGCGAGCTGCCAGTTGCGCTTCACGATCTTCACGGATGATAACCGGAGCTGCAGCCAGTTGCTCTTCGTCAATTTCTGCTTTACGGAACACGGACAATACACGCGTGTATGCATACTGCATGTATGGCGCGGTATTACCCTCAAACGCCAGCATGTTGTCCCAGTCGAAGATGTAGTCCGTGGTGCGGTTTTTGGAGAGATCCGCATATTTCACCGCACCAATACCAACTGCGTTAGCCAGTTTTTCCAGCTCGTCGGCTGGCATATCCGGGTTCTTTTCTGCCACCAGACGACGTGCACGCTCCAGGGCTTCATCCAGCAGATCGGCCAGTTTCACTGTACCACCCGCGCGGGTTTTGAACGGTTTGCCGTCTTTGCCCAGCATCATGCCGAACATGTGGTGTTCCAGCGGTACGGATTCCGGTACATAGCCTGCTTTACGGACGATAGCCCACGCCTGCATCAGGTGTTGATGCTGACGGGAGTCGATGTAATACAGCACGCGATCGGCATGCAGTGTTTCATAACGATATTTCGCACAGGCGATATCAGTGGTGGTGTAGAGATAGCCACCATCTTTCTTCTGAATGATCACGCCCATCGGTTCGCCTTCCTTGTTTTTGAACTCATCAAGGAATACGACGGTCGCGCCTTCACTTTCTACTGCCAGACCTTTGGCTTTCAGGTCCGCCACGATACCCGGCAGCATTGGGTTGTAGAGACTTTCACCCATGACGTCATCGCGGGTCAACGTCACGTTCAGACGATCGTAGGTGATCTGGTTCTGCGTCATGGTGATGTCGACCAGTTTGCGCCACATCTCGCGGAAATATTCGTCACCGCTTTGCAGTTTGACTACGTAGTTACGTGCACGCTCGGCAAACTCTTCATCTTCGTCGTAATGCTTTTTCGCATCGCGGTAGAAACCTTCAAGGTCAGCCAGCTCCATTTCACCGGCGTTTTCTTGCTGCTGCTTTTCCAACCACGCAATCAGCATACCGAACTGAGTACCCCAGTCGCCGACGTGGTTTGCGCGAATCACTTTGTGACCGAGGAACTCCAGAGTACGAACTGCTGCGTCACCAATAATGGTAGAGCGCAGGTGACCGACATGCATCTCTTTCGCCACGTTTGGCGCAGAGTAGTCAACCACAATGGTCTGTTTTTCTGGCGTAGCAACACCGAGACGATCGGACGCCAGCGCCTGCTGAACATGTTCAGCCAGGAATGCCGGATCAAGGAAAATGTTGATAAAGCCAGGACCCGCGATCTCAACTTTGCTGGCGATACCGTTAAGATCCAGATGAGTCAGCACCTGCTCTGCTAATTGTCGCGGTGCCATACCCAGTTTTTTAGCAACTGCCATCATGCCGTTAGCCTGATAGTCGCCGAACTGAACTTTTGCTGACTGACGAACCTGCGGTTCGCAATCCGCAGGCGCGCCTGCCGCAATCATGGCCTGACGGACTTTTTCTGAGAGAAGAGCCTGAATATTCACCGGAATACCTTACATTGATGAAGCGAGCAAAAATTGCCCGCACCAGTTAAAGAAATTAGGGCGGGAGTATACTGCAAATGGCTGTTTTCGTCAGCAACGTGCGCGTGGCGTATTGCCGTTTTCACTATTGCATCAGAAGCGGCGTGAAATCAGCGGTTGGTTGGCGCAGGGCAACAGGGTAAATTAACGCTTTTACTGAAAGACGAAGAGTGATTATGGCGAACTGGCAATCTATCGACGAGCTGCAGGATATTGCATCGGATTTACCGCGATTTACCCACGCATTAGATGAACTTTCCCGCCGTCTGGGGTTGGATATCACTCCGCTGACTGCCGATCACATTTCCTTGCGTTGCCATCAAAACGTCACCGCTGAACGCTGGCGTCGCGGGTTTGAACAGTGCGGCGAGCTTTTGTCAGAAAATATGATCAATGGCAGGCCGATTTGTCTGTTTAAATTGCATGAACCGGTACAGGTTGCTCACTGGCAGTTTTCCATTGTGGAGCTACCGTGGCCTGGGGAAAAACGTTACCCGCACGAAGGTTGGGAACATATTGAAATCGTTCTGCCGGGTGATCCAGAAACGCTGAATGCCCGTGCGCTGGCATTGCTTTCTGATGAAGGACTCAGCCTGCCGGGGATCTCAGTTAAAACCAGTTCGCCAAAAGGTGAGCATGAGCGATTACCGAACCCGACGCTGGCGGTCACCGATGGCAAAACGACCATTAAATTTCATCCGTGGTCTATTGAAGAGATCGTTGCCAGCGAGCAGTCGGCGTAATTAAGGAGCAAAAATGGCATTACTGGAAATTTGCTGTTACAGCATGGAATGCGCGCTAACGGCGCAGCAAAACGGCGCAGACAGAGTTGAATTATGCGCAGCCCCAAAAGAGGGGGGCTTAACGCCGTCGTTGGGGGTACTGAAATCCGTACGCCAGCGGGTGACGATCCCTGTGCATCCTATTATTCGCCCACGCGGTGGTGATTTTTGCTACAGCGACGGTGAATTTGCCGCCATTCTTGAGGATGTGCGCACAGTCCGCGAATTAGGTTTTCCTGGACTGGTGACGGGCGTTCTCGATGTTGACGGGAATGTCGATATGCCACGAATGGAAAAAATAATGGCTGCTGCCGGTCCGCTGGCAGTGACTTTTCATCGCGCCTTCGATATGTGCGCTAACCCTTTAAATACACTCAATAATCTTGCGGAATTGGGCGTTGCTCGGGTACTGACATCAGGGCAAAAATCAGACGCACTGCAAGGTTTATCAAAAATTATGGAACTTATTGCCCATCGTGATGCTCCAATCATTATGGCCGGAGCAGGAGTCCGTGCAGAAAACCTGCACCACTTCCTCAATGCCGGAGTGCTGGAAGTCCATAGCTCCGCGGGAGCGTGGCAAGCCTCACCAATGCGTTATCGTAATCAAGGATTGTCCATGTCATCAGATGCACACGCGGATGAGTATTCGCGTTATGTCGTAGACGGGGCGGCGGTTGCTGAAATGAAAGGAATCATTGAACGCCGTCAGGCCAAATGATTTTTACCGTTGCATCATGTCGCCCAATATGATGCTTGCTCGTACCAGGCCCCTGCAATTTCAACAGGGGCCTTTTTTTATCCCCGAGAAGTATAAAAAACGAACGATTTCCGTGATCAGTTGAGCGTGTGACAGTGCGCATAGCGTTGTGCTAAAAATTTTTATATATTCACATTAATTATGTAATTTAAATTACTAAAACTGACAAATATATATTCTAAATAACAACTGGGTTATTCTTTAGCAATTAATGATTACATTGTAATAAATCATATTCTTTATCGATTATTTCAGGCAGTGTTGTGCCGAATTATGCAAGCGGTCAATTCGTTGTATATTTAATTATACAATGATTTCGGTGTTCTGGAATTAATTAGAGGAATCTATGCGAGGGAAAAAACGCATTGGGTTAATGTTTTTGCTGATAGCGGTTGTGGTTGGTGGCGGCGGGTTATTGCTGGCGCAAAAAGCCTTACATAAAACGTCGGATACCGCATTTTGCCTTTCCTGCCACTCGATGAGTAAACCTTTTGAGGAATATCAGGGAACTGTCCACTTTTCTAACCAGAAAGGGATACGTGCGGAATGTGCCGATTGCCATATTCCAAAGTCAGGGATAGATTATTTATTTGCTAAATTAAAAGCATCTAAAGATATTTATCATGAATTTGTTAGCGGCAAAATAGACAGTGACGATAAGTTCGAAGCGCATCGCCAGGAAATGGCCGAAACAGTATGGAAAGAATTAAAAGCAACTGACTCTGCAACGTGTCGTAGTTGCCATTCTTTTGATGCCATGGATATTGCCTCGCAAAGTGAATCTGCGCAGAAAATGCATAACAAAGCGCAAAAGGACGGCGAAACCTGTATCGATTGTCATAAAGGCATTGCCCATTTTCCACCAGAAATAAAAATGGATGACAACGCGGCGCATGAGCTGGAAAGTCAGGCCGCTACTTCAGTTACCAATGGCGCACATATTTATCCTTTCAAACCTTCTCGTATAGGCGAACTGGCTACCGTGAATCCTGGTACCGATCTCACCGTCGTTGATGCCAGTGGCAAACAGCCGATCGTTCTGTTGCAGGGTTATCAAATGCAGGGCAGTGAAAACACGCTCTACCTGGCGGCAGGTCAACGGCTGGCGCTAGCCACATTAAGTGAAGAAGGTATCAAGGCGCTGACGGTAGACGGGGAATGGCAGGCTGACGAGTACGGCAATCAATGGCGTCAGGCGTCTTTACAGGGTGTGCTTACCGATCCCGTATTAGCGGATCGTAAACCGTTATGGCAATACGCTGAAAAACTCGATGACACCTATTGTGCTGGCTGCCATGCGCCTATTGCCGCTGACCATTACACCGTCAATGCCTGGCCCTCTATCGCCAAAGGAATGGGGGCGCGAACCAGCATGAGCGAAAACGAACTGGACATTTTGACGCGGTACTTCCAGTACAACGCCAAAGATATTACCGAGAAACAGTGATCCTCGTTGATCAGGGAGGAAGTTATGACATTAACAAGACGTGAATTTATTAAACACAGCGGTATTGCCGCTGGAGCGCTGGTGGTGACATCGGCAGCACCGCTCCCCGCATGGGCAGAAGAGAAGGGCGGTAAAATCCTCACCGCGGGACGTTGGGGAGCGATGAACGTAGAAGTGAAGGACGGCAAGATTGTTTCTTCGACAGGCGCGCTGGCGAAAACCATACCGAACTCCTTACAGTCTACGGCGGCGGATCAGGTACACACCACGGCGCGTATTCAGCATCCGATGGTGAGAAAAAGCTATCTCGATAATCCACTGCAACCGGCAAAAGGTCGTGGCGAAGATACCTATGTACAGGTGAGCTGGGAACAAGCATTAAAACTGATTCATGAGCAACATGATCGTATTCGTAAAGCTAACGGACCATCGGCCATTTTTGCCGGATCTTACGGCTGGCGATCTTCTGGCGTGTTGCATAAAGCGCAAACCTTACTGCAACGTTATATGAACCTGGCGGGCGGTTATTCCGGGCATAGCGGCGATTATTCAACCGGGGCAGCACAGGTGATCATGCCGCATGTGGTCGGTTCTGTAGAGGTGTATGAACAGCAGACCTCCTGGCCGCTGATTCTGGAAAACAGCCAGGTTGTGGTGCTGTGGGGGATGAACCCGCTGAATACCTTGAAAATTGCCTGGAGCAGTACCGATGAGCAAGGGCTGGAATACTTCCATCAGCTGAAAAAATCTGGCAAACCCGTGATTGCCATTGATCCTATCCGCTCCGAAACCATCGAATTCTTTGGCGATAATGCCACCTGGATCGCGCCGAATATGGGCACCGACGTGGCACTGATGTTAGGGATTGCGCATACCCTGATGACACAAGGCAAACACGATAAAGTGTTCCTTGAAAAATACACCACCGGGTATCCGCAGTTTGAAGAGTATCTGACAGGTAAGAGCGATAATACCCCGAAGAGCGCGGCCTGGGCGGCGGAAATTACTGGCGTACCGGAAGCGCAGATAATCAAACTCGCTGAACTGATGGCGGCGAATCGCACAATGCTGATGGCTGGCTGGGGAATTCAGCGCCAGCAATATGGTGAACAGAAACACTGGATGCTGGTGACGCTGGCGGCGATGTTAGGGCAGATTGGTACACCGGGCGGCGGGTTTGGTTTCTCTTATCATTACTCAAACGGTGGCAACCCGACGCGTGTTGGCGGCGTGCTGCCGGAAATGTCTGCGGCGATTGCCGGACAGGCCAGTGAGGCCGCTGATGATGGCGGAATGACGGCGATTCCTGTTGCCCGTATCGTCGATGCGCTGGAAAATCCTGGCGGCAAATATCAGCATAACGGTAAAGAACAAACGTATCCGAATATCAAAATGATCTGGTGGGCGGGTGGCGGTAACTTTACCCATCACCAGGATACTAATCGTCTGATTAAAGCATGGCAGAAACCGGAGATGATCGTCGTTTCTGAATGCTACTGGACCGCAGCTGCTAAACATGCAGATATCGTATTACCGATTACCACATCGTTTGAGCGCAATGACTTAACGATGACCGGTGATTACAGCAACCAGCATATTGTGCCGATGAAGCAGGCTGTGGCTGCGCAATTTGAAGCGCGTAACGATTTTGACGTGTTTGCCGATCTTGCTGAATTACTCAAACCTAGCGGAAAAGAGATCTATACCGAAGGTAGAGATGAAATGGCGTGGCTGAAATTTTTCTATGATGCCGCTCAGAAAGGTGCGCGTGCGCAACGCGTGACTATGCCGATGTTTAATGCTTTCTGGCAGCAAAATAAACTGATCGAAATGCGCCGCAGCGAGAAGAACGAACAGTACGTTCGTTATGGTGATTTCCGCGCCGATCCGGTGAAAAATGCGCTGGGTACGCCAAGCGGCAAAATTGAGATTTACTCCAAAACGCTGGAAAAATTTGGCTATAAGGATTGCCCGGCACACCCAACCTGGCTTGCGCCTGATGAGTGGAAAGGTTCCGCCGACGAGAAGCAGTTGCAGCTTCTGACCGCACATCCGGCACACCGTTTACACAGTCAGCTTAACTATGCGGAACTGCGTAAAAAATATGCGGTTGCCGATCGTGAACCGATCACTATTCACACCGAAGATGCTGCTCGCTTTGGTATTGCGAATGGCGATCTGGTGCGTGTCTGGAACAGACGTGGTCAGATTCTGACAGGCGCGGTGGTGACTGACGGGATCAAAAAAGGCGTGGTATGCGTGCATGAAGGTGCATGGCCAGATCTGGAAAATGGCTTGTGTAAAAACGGCAGTGCGAACGTGTTAACGGCGGATATCCCCAGCTCTCAGCTGGCAAATGCCTGTGCCGGTAACTCTGCGCTGGTGTATATCGAAAAATATACGGGCAATGCACCGAAGTTAACGGCGTTTGATCAGCCAGCTGTTCAGGCATAAGACGTGAAAAGCGCCCGGAAACGGGCGCTAATCTTTACGGCTTGCGCGCAATCAGCACCGCGCGTTTAGGTGCCGGATAACCTTCAACTGTCTTACTCGGATCATGTGGGTCGAGGAAATCGGACAGAGACTCGGTAACCATCCATTCAGTGCGTCGCTGCTCTTCTGTAGTGGTAACGCTCACATCCGCAATGCGAATATCAACAAAACCACACTTCTTCAGCCAGTTTTTCAGCGCCAGCGCGGAAGGGATGAAATAGACATTACGCATTTGCGCGTAACGATCGCCCGGCACCAGCACCGTGTTCTCATCACCATCAATAACCAGCGTTTCAAGCACCAGTTCACCTTCATTGACCAGTTGATCTTTCAACTGCCAGAGATGCTCCAGCGGTGAACGACGATGATAAAGCACGCCCATCGAAAAGACGGTATCAAAGGCTTTCAGTGCCGGAAGCTGTTCAATGCCTAACGGTAACAAATGTGCGCGCTGATCGTTACCCAGTAGTTTACGCACCGCTTCAAACTGGCACAGAAACAGTTGCGTAGGGTCGATTCCCACCGCGAGGTGCGCGCCTGCGCCAATCATGCGCCACATGTGATAACCGCTGCCACAGCCGACATCAAGAATGGTGCGCCCGGTTAAATCAGAAAGATGGGGCAGAACGCGATCCCATTTCCAGTCGGAACGCCATTCGGTATCGATGTTGACGCCATACAGTGAGAACGGCCCTTTGCGCCACGGCATCAGGTTGCGCATCAGCGTTTCAATACGTTTAATTTGCCCGGCGCTCAGTGGCTCTTCGCTTTCTGCCGTCACGCTATGCAATAAATCCAGACGATACGGTTTAATTTCAGGCAGAAATTCCACCGCGTTGGACCACTGCTTAAACAGCCCGTGCTGCTGCTCGCGCTGCCAGTTAGCAATCTGCGCGGGCAGCGTTTCCAGCCAGTGTGAAAGATGATTTTTGGCAATCAGAGAATAAAAGTTACCAAAGTCGATCATGCAGCGTCCTCTGCTTTTAATGCCACCAGGGAACCAAAGTTAAAGCACTGGAACCACAGCTCGCTATGCTCAAAACCAGCTTGATGCAGGCGTGCTTTATGGGTTTCCACAGAATCGGTTAGCATCACGTTTTCCAGCATGCTGCGCTTCTGGCTGATCTCCAGTTCGCTGTAACCGTTGGCACGTTTAAAGTCGTGGTGCATGTTGAACAGCAATTCACCAACTTTGGCATCTTCGAAACTGAATTTTTCCGAAAGCACCAGCGCACCGCCCGGGTTCAGCCCTTGATAAATTTTATCCAGTAACGCCTGACGCTCGGAAGGTTCCAGGAATTGCAGGGTAAAATTCAGCACCACCATCGATGCGTTTTCAATGGCGATATCGCGAATATCACCTTCAATAACGTCTACTGGCGTAGGGGCTTTATAGGCGTCAATATGACGACGGCAGCGTTCAATCATCGCCGGAGAGTTGTCGATGGCAATAATTTTGCAATTATCATGATGAATGTTGCGACGCACCGAGAGCGTCGCCGCGCCCAGAGAACAACCCAGATCGTAAACCTGCGTACCAGGTTGAACGAAGCGCTCGGCTAACATACCAATCATGGAAATAATATTGGAATAGCCGGGAACGGAACGCTGGATCATATCCGGGAAGACTTCAGCTACCCGTTCATCAAAGGTCCAGTCGCCCAGTCTGGCGATAGGGGCAGAAAATAGCGTGTCGCGGTGAGACATAACGTAAAAATCCGGGAAAAAGAAAGTGGCGTATTGTGCGCTAACGCAGGGAGAAAACCAACTCCCAGGGCATATACCAAAGATTCGCCAGCACCATCAGCAACAGCGCACACCAGGTGGCGCTCATGCCGGAACGTCGCCAGCGGAACAGACGGTGATGAAAACCGTAATAATGCATCAGACGACCAGCAAGCAAAACGATGCCGCAAATATGCACCATCCAGGTTTCTGCGCCATTCATTTCCATAAACAGCATTAACACAATCGCGATGGGAATATATTCCACCGCGTTACCATGAATGCGAATAGCGCTTTGCAGTTCGCTAAAACCGCCGTCGCCATAGGCAACGCGGTACTGCATTCGCAGGCGAACGACATCAAAAGAGAACTTCATTAATAACAACGCACTTAAAACGGCATACAGCGCGCTTACCATACAAACTCCCTTTAAAATGGCCGATGGCACCTGTCTATGATAGGTGGCAAATTCAGAAAAGAGAAGATTGCTGTGGAATAGCCGGAACTGCTCCGATCTCTGGAAGCGTTTTACGTAAGTCTTCCCACAGGGTATGTACCAGTTCCGGGGCCTGGGCAATATCTGGCGTATGTAAAAAAAGATAAGGCGTAGTGGTCTGATGCCACTGCGCTAATTTTTGTAACCAGACCTGAAATAATTCCCGGTTTTGCGTCATATCATCACTACCGATAAAACGGATCAGCGGATTTGTCGCCGTCAGTACAGCATGTACCGGAACTTTAGGTTTTTTTCGTTGAGCGTCGCGAATAGCTTCACTGTGTGGACGTGCTGCATGAACCGGGCGGCTGTCTAAAATCACCCGATTAACGCCGCGCTGATGTAAACCGCGATTAAGCGTTTGTTCCTCTTCCCCTTTGGCGAAAAACTGTGGATGGCGGACTTCCACACCATAATTAAATTCGCCGGGAAGGGAATCGAGAAAATGCCAAAGCGCAGGCAGATCCCGTGGGCCAAATGTGGCAGGCAGTTGCAGCCAGTATTGCCCAATGCGCGGCGCTAACGGTGACATGCGGGTCAAAAATTCAGTCACTAAATCATCGCAATGCCGTAATGCTGCCTGATGCGAAATGGTCGCCGGAAACTTAAAACAGAAGCGAAAATTATCTGTGGTCTGCTCACGCCAGCGCAGGACAACCTCGGATTTCGGCAGGGCGTAAAGCGTGGTGTTGCCCTCCACACAGTTAAAGTGGCGGGCATACTCTTCAAGGCTGGTGATCCCCAACCGCACCCATTTAGGATGCGACCATTGCGGCAGACCGATGTAAATCATAATGCGTTGAGGATCTCTTCCACACTGCGCACACGGGCGATGCGTGGGTAGATATGGTTGATGCTGTTATTGTGCTGCTCGGCGCTGGCGGCGCTGCAGGCGTCTTCGGCAATCACCAGATTAAAACCGAGTTCCCAGGCATTGCGGGCGGTGGATTCAACACCGATATTGGTCGAGATCCCACATAATACTATTGTATCGATACCCCGGCGGCGTAATTGCAACTCCAGATCCGTACCGTAAAACGCACCCCATTGACGTTTGATGATTTCGATATCGCTGTCGGTTGCACCTAATGCAGCAGGATGTTGCCACCAGTTTTCGGGTAACACTTTAGCGGGGGAGGGGACATCAACCGGCTGTTTTAATGCTTCGGCATAATCGGCAGACCAGCCAACGCGCACCAGAAACACGGGCTGACCGCTCGCGCGAAATTTCGCCGCCAGCTTCCCGGCGCGATTAACCACCTCATCGGCAGTATGTGGACCTCCGGCAAAAGGTAAGATGCCTTCTTGTAAATCAATCACCACCAGCGCAGTGGTTTTAGCATTAAGTTCAAGCATGATGACTCCTGACAAAACAAAATCGTGCCTCTCACCTTAATGCGATTAGCCGATGGCGGAACGACAAATTTTGTTAATTTTTATGAGTTCGGGCAACACCTTTATAGCAAACTGGCGTAGAGTCTGATTTCAGGCCCGATATAAAGTGGTAACGAGGTGTTCCAGCGCGGGCCAGGCTCTTACGGTGCGGCAGAATTTCCAGTATAATAGCCGCCTTTTTTCATTCAGTTGTGACATACAGCTAACGCTGCGACTTGGTCACCTGCGCAGCAGGGGGCATCCGCCGGCAGCTAAGTTAAGGGATATCTCATGCGTACAGAATATTGTGGACAGCTCCGTTTGTCCCACGTGGGGCAGCAGGTGACTCTGTGTGGTTGGGTCAACCGTCGTCGTGATCTTGGTAGCCTGATCTTCATCGATATGCGCGACCGCGAAGGTATCGTGCAGGTATTTTTCGATCCGGATCGTGCGGACGCGTTAAAGCTGGCCTCTGAACTGCGTAATGAGTTCTGCATTCAGGTCACGGGCACCGTACGTGCGCGTGACGAAAAAAATATTAACCGCGATATGGCGACTGGCGAAATCGAAGTACTGGCGTCCTCGCTGACTATCATCAACCGCGCAGATGTTCTGCCGCTTGACTCTAACCACGTCAACACCGAAGAAGCGCGTCTGAAATACCGCTACCTCGACCTGCGTCGCCCGGAAATGGCTCAGCGCCTGAAAACCCGCGCTAAAATCACCAGCCTGGTGCGCCGTTTTATGGATGACCACGGTTTCCTCGACATCGAAACCCCGATGCTGACCAAAGCCACGCCGGAAGGCGCGCGTGACTACCTGGTGCCTTCTCGTGTGCACAAAGGTAAATTCTACGCGCTGCCGCAATCCCCGCAGTTGTTCAAACAGCTGCTGATGATGTCCGGCTTTGACCGTTACTATCAGATCGTTAAATGCTTCCGTGACGAAGATCTTCGTGCTGATCGTCAGCCTGAATTTACTCAGATCGATGTGGAAACTTCTTTCATGACCGCGCCGCAAGTGCGTGAAGTGATGGAAGCGCTGGTGCGTCATCTGTGGCTGGAAGTGAAGGGCGTGGATCTGGGCGATTTCCCGGTAATGACCTTTGCAGAAGCAGAACGCCGTTATGGTTCTGATAAACCGGATCTGCGTAACCCGATGGAACTGACCGACGTTGCCGATCTGCTGAAATCTGTTGAGTTTGCAGTATTTGCAGGTCCGGCGAACGATCCGAAAGGCCGTGTTGCCGCTCTGCGTGTTCCGGGTGGCGCATCGCTGACCCGTAAACAGATCGACGAATACGGTAACTTCGTTAAAATCTACGGCGCGAAAGGTTTGGCGTACATCAAAGTTAACGAACGCGCGAAAGGTCTGGAAGGTATCAACAGCCCGGTAGCGAAGTTCCTTAATGCAGAAATCATCGAAGCCATCCTGGATCGTACTGCCGCGCAAGATGGCGATATGATTTTCTTCGGTGCCGACAATAAGAAAATTGTTGCCGACGCGATGGGCGCACTGCGCCTGAAAGTGGGTAAAGACCTTGGTCTGACCGACGAAAGCAAATGGGCACCGCTGTGGGTTATCGATTTCCCGATGTTTGAAGACGACGGTGAAGGCGGCCTGACGGCAATGCACCATCCGTTCACCTCACCGAAAGACATGACGGCGGCAGAACTGAAAGCTGCACCAGAAAATGCGGTGGCGAACGCTTACGATATGGTCATCAATGGTTACGAAGTGGGCGGTGGTTCTGTGCGTATCCATAATGGTGATATGCAGCAGACGGTGTTTGGTATTCTGGGTATCAACGAAGAGGAACAGCGCGAGAAATTCGGCTTCCTGCTCGACGCCCTGAAATACGGTACTCCGCCGCACGCAGGTCTGGCATTCGGTCTTGACCGTCTGACGATGCTGCTGACCGGCACCGACAATATCCGTGACGTTATCGCCTTCCCGAAAACCACGGCGGCGGCGTGTCTGATGACTGAAGCACCGAGCTTTGCTAACCCGACTGCACTGGCCGAGCTGAGCATTCAGGTTGTGAAGAAGGCAGAGAATAACTGATATGACTCAAATACACGAAATCATTCGCGTTGCATCGAGGCGGCAACTGAGTGAACTCCCATGAGCATAGATAACTATGTGAATGGGATGAGCGAAGGCAGTCAACGAAGAGGCAGCGTGAAGGATAAAGTGTATAAGCGTCCCGTTTCGATCTTAGTGGTCATCTATGCGCAAGATACGAAACGGGTGCTGATGTTGCAGCGGCGTGACGATCCCGATTTCTGGCAGTCGGTAACCGGCAGCGTGGAAGAGGGTGAAACCGCGCCGCAAGCTGCCATGCGCGAAGTAAAGGAAGAGGTCACCATCGATGTTGTCGCTGAACAACTGACCTTAATTGACTGTCAGCGCACGGTAGAATTTGAAATTTTTTCACATTTACGTCATCGCTATGCGCCGGGCGTGACGCGTAATACGGAATCATGGTTCTGTCTTGCGCTCCCGCACGAACGCCAGGTCGTCTTCACTGAACATCTGGCCTACAAGTGGCTTGATGCGCCTGCTGCGGCGGCGCTCACTAAGTCCTGGAGCAACCGGCAGGCGATTGAACAGTTTGTAATTAACGCTGCCTGAACAGGCAAGGCTATCTGGAGATATTTTTATGGCAGGTCATAGTAAATGGGCCAACACCAGACATCGTAAAGCTGCGCAGGATGCTAAGCGCGGTAAAATCTTCACTAAAATCATTCGTGAGCTGGTAACTGCAGCTAAGCTCGGCGGTGGCGATCCGGACGCTAACCCGCGTCTGCGTGCAGCAATTGATAAAGCACTGTCTAACAACATGACTCGTGACACTCTGAACCGCGCAATTGCACGAGGTGTGGGCGGTGATGATGATGCAAACATGGAAACCATCATCTACGAAGGTTACGGTCCTGGCGGCACGGCAATCATGATTGAATGTCTGTCTGACAACCGCAACCGTACCGTTGCTGAAGTGCGCCATGCATTCAGTAAATGTGGCGGTAACCTCGGTACTGATGGTTCCGTAGCTTATCTGTTCAGCAAAAAAGGCGTGATCTCCTTCGAGAAAGGCGATGAAGACACCATCATGGAAGCAGCGCTGGAAGCAGGTGCTGAAGACGTTGTGACCTATGATGACGGCGCGATTGATGTCTACACTGCATGGGAAGAAATGGGCAAAGTACGCGACGCTCTGGAAGCGGCAGGTCTGAAAGCAGACAGCGCGGAAGTTTCCATGATCCCGTCCACCAAAGCTGATATGGATGCAGAAACCGCACCGAAACTGATGCGTCTGATCGATATGCTGGAAGATTGCGACGACGTGCAGGAAGTCTACCATAACGGTGAAATCTCTGATGAGGTTGCAGCGACTCTCTGATGGGGCCTGCTAAACAGCAAAACGGAGACGCGTGATGGCTATTATTCTCGGCATTGACCCGGGTTCGCGCGTGACCGGCTATGGCGTCATCCGCCAGGTAGGCAGGCAACTCTCCTACCTGGGTAGCGGATGCATACGCACCAAAGTGGATGATTTACCGTCTCGTCTGAAGCTCATCTATGCGGGCGTGACGGAAATCATTACCCAGTTCCAGCCTGATTATTTCGCCATTGAACAAGTCTTTATGGCGAAGAACGCTGACTCAGCCCTGAAACTGGGTCAGGCGCGCGGCGTGGCGATTGTGGCGGCGGTGAATCAGGAATTGCCGGTATTTGAATATGCGGCACGTCAGGTAAAGCAAACGGTGGTAGGTATTGGTAGTGCTGAAAAAAGCCAGGTGCAGCATATGGTCCGCACCTTGCTGAAACTGCCCGCTAATCCACAGGCGGATGCTGCCGATGCATTAGCTATCGCGATTACCCATTGTCACGTCAGTCAGAATGCGATGCAGATGAGCGAATCGCGGCTGAACCTGGCGAGAGGGCGACTGCGTTAAGTTATACCGCCTCGGTCAGTTCCGGCTGAGGCGTTTCCACTCCCTCCGCATGAATCAACACCAAACCCGGATGATGCCACAAACTGGCTGGCGTGACGGTTTTACGCTCCCACGGAATAGAACCCAGGAACCAGAATTTCCAGAAAGTGAGTTTTGCATTCGGATTGCTATTTAACAGTTCTCCAAACGTCTCTATTTCACCCACCGGAATACATAGCGCCTCTTTATAAATATCAAAAACAAATTTTGAACAGAACTGGCGCGAAGATTCGTATTTAAAACCGGTGTGGTAAAGTTTGCGTAGCCGGGAGGGAACCTGTTCAACAATTCGTTGTTTTTGTTGTTCTGTAAGCCCGGCGTCTAATCGCTTTATAGCATAGCGTTGATTAGAAGAACGTTTAATAAAACGAGATAGCGTGGTGATAGTTGAAAGGGGAACCCGGCTTTCTGCAACCAGGAAGTCTTCACCGTTATGACCGGTAATGATCCCGACGTGATTACTCCAGCAATTTGATGCAGCTGATATTTGGCCAAATAAGGCAGTACCTATACATGTAAAGACGATATCACCAATTTCATATTCAGCAGGGTAATTAATATTCATGTTGTCATTCCATTGAAATAGATATGAATATACGTAATAGCATAAAAAATTTATTTTTTCAGGAGGCGCAATGTGTATTTTTATTACGCATTTCTTCACTGAATATGTAATATTTAAATATTTGCTTCCAATATAACCTGTAGAAAAAATTATACTGCGTCATTTTTCAGAACATCGGGACGCCTCGCAAGTTTTCTTCATCCTTCGCTGGATATCTATCCAGCATTTTTTTATCATACAGCATTATCTTTGATTCATTACGCAGGAGCGTCATGTGATAGGCAGACTCAGAGGCATCATCATTGAAAAACAACCCCCGCTGGTGTTAATTGAAGTGGGCGGCGTAGGCTATGAAGTGCATATGCCGATGACCTGTTTTTATGAACTCCCTGAAGCGGGTCAGGAAGCGATCGTTTTCACCCACTTTGTGGTGCGTGAAGACGCGCAACTGCTGTACGGTTTTAACAATAAACAAGAGCGCACGTTGTTCAAAGAGTTGATCAAAACCAACGGCGTCGGCCCGAAGTTGGCGCTGGCGATCCTCTCTGGAATGTCAGCGCAGCAGTTCGTTAATGCCGTTGAGCGTGAAGAAGTGGGGGCACTGGTGAAACTGCCGGGTATTGGTAAAAAAACCGCCGAACGCTTGATTGTTGAAATGAAAGACCGATTTAAAGGTTTGCATGGCGATCTCTTTACGCCAGCCGCCGACCTGGTACTCACGTCTCCTGCCAGCCCGGCGACCGACGATGCTGAACAAGAAGCGGTTGCCGCGCTGGTGGCGCTGGGCTATAAACCACAAGAAGCAAGCCGCATGGTGAGCAAAATCGCTCGCCCTGACGCCAGCAGTGAAACATTAATTCGCGAAGCCCTACGCGCCGCGTTATGAGGTAAAGGATGATTGAAGCAGACCGTCTGATTTCTGCCGGTACCACTTTGCCGGAAGATGTGGCAGATCGCGCCATTCGCCCTAAATTACTGGAAGAGTATGTTGGTCAGCCGCAGGTTCGTTCACAGATGGAGATTTTCATCAAAGCAGCGAAACTGCGCGGCGATGCCCTCGATCATCTGTTGATTTTTGGTCCTCCGGGGTTGGGTAAAACTACGCTTGCTAACATTGTCGCCAATGAAATGGGCGTTAATTTACGCACGACTTCTGGTCCGGTGCTGGAAAAGGCGGGGGATCTGGCAGCGATGCTCACTAACCTTGAACCGCATGACGTGTTGTTTATTGATGAGATCCACCGTCTATCGCCAGTTGTTGAAGAAGTGCTGTACCCGGCAATGGAAGACTACCAACTGGATATCATGATTGGTGAAGGTCCGGCGGCACGCTCCATTAAAATTGATTTGCCGCCGTTTACACTGATTGGCGCAACCACGCGCGCAGGTTCGCTGACATCACCGTTACGCGATCGTTTTGGTATTGTGCAACGTCTGGAGTTTTATCAGGTGCCGGATCTGCAATATATCGTCAGTCGCAGCGCACGCTTTATGGGGCTTGAGATGAGTGATGACGGCGCGCTGGAAGTTGCTCGTCGCGCTCGCGGTACGCCGCGCATTGCTAACCGTCTGCTGCGTCGAGTGCGTGATTTCGCCGAAGTGAAGCACGATGGCACCATCTCGGCTGATATCGCTGCTCAGGCGCTGGATATGCTGAATGTCGATGCCGAAGGTTTCGATTATATGGACCGCAAATTGTTGCTGGCGGTAATCGATAAGTTCTTTGGTGGGCCGGTAGGTCTGGATAACCTGGCGGCTGCCATTGGCGAAGAACGTGAAACCATTGAGGATGTGCTGGAACCTTATTTGATTCAGCAAGGCTTTTTGCAGCGTACACCGCGCGGGCGTATGGCGACAGTGCGGGCGTGGAACCACTTCGGCATCACGCCGCCAGAAATGCCGTAAGTCGGATCGGTCGCTCGCGGCGCATCCGACACTGGCAGTGTTGCCTGATGCGCCGCTATTCGCGTCTTATCAGGCATATACCAGAGATAGCGAACCATAGGTCGGATAAGGCGCTCGCGCCGCATCCGACAAATGTGTTCAGCGATAGATTAGCTGGCCTGCTTTTTCATCATACTGATAATAAATAACAGTGCCGCACATAGCACCACCGACGGACCCGCCGGCGTATCGTAAAATGCGGAAAAGGTTAAACCGCCAGTCACTGCCACCATCCCCACCAAAACAGCGACACCGGCCATCTGTTCCGGCGTGCGGGCAAAGCGACGCGCTGTAGCTGCAGGAATAATCAGCAGCGAAGTAATAATCAACGCGCCGACAAATTTCATCGCTACACCAATTGTCAATGCTGTCACCAGCATCAACAACAATTTCACGCGCTGTAATTTCACACCATCAACAAACGCCAGATCCGGGCTAATCGTCATTGACAGCAAATTGCGCCATTGCCAGAACAGAATCGCCAACACGATGACCACGCCAATCGCAATAGAGATGAGATCTTCTGGCGTCACTGCCAGCAAATCACCGAACAGGTAAGCCATCAAATCAACACGAATGTTAGACATCAGACTAACGACCACCAGGCCCAGCGACAGGGCACTGTGCGCCATAATCCCTAATAACGTGTCGATCGCCAGCTGTGGACGCTTCTCCAGCCATACCAGACCGCCCGCCAGCAGCAGCGTAACTGCAATCACCGCATAGAATGGATTCACATCCAGCAACAAACCAAACGCGACGCCAAGTAATGAGGCATGAGCCAGCGTATCACCGAAATAAGACATACGACGCCAGACCACAAACGAACCCAGCGGACCCGCGGCACAGGCGAGCATGATCCCGGCTAACCAACCGGGAAATAATAATTCAATCATGAGCGATCATTTCCCCGACGCAAAACAATTCGTCCCTGTAAATCGTGACGATGATTATGATGATGGCGATAGATACCCAGTTGTTCAGCACCACGAGGACCAAACATAGAAATAAACTCCGGATGCAGGGAAACAACTTCCGGTGTACCGGAACAACAAATGTGGTGATTCAGGCAAAGCACTTCATCGGTTTTTGCCATTACCAGATGCAGATCGTGAGAGACCATTAAAACGCCACAATCCAGTTCGCGACGCAACTGGTCAATAAGGTCATATAACGCCACCTGACCATTCACATCCACGCCCTGAGTGGGTTCATCCAGCACTAATAATTGCGGTCGATTTAACAATGCTCGCGCTAACAATACACGCTGTGTTTCGCCACCCGAGAGCTTTTGCATCGGTGCGTTAATCAGATGCCCGGCCTGGACACGTTTCAGTGCAGGCAAAATATCTTCTTTATGTGTGTCAGGGCGTAAGCGTAAAAAACGGTTTACGGTCAGTGGCAACGTGGTGTCGAGATACAGCTTCTGCGGTACATAGCCGATGCGCAGTTTTCCGTTGCGCTTGATAACCCCTTCATCGGGTGTTACCAGCCCGAGCACTACCCGTACCAGTGTCGACTTACCTGCGCCATTTGGCCCAAGTAAAGTCAAAATTTTTCCAGGTTTAAGTTCCAGCGACACATCAGAGAGGACGCGGCGTTGGCCAAAAGAAACCGAGACATTTTCCAGGGAAACCAGACTTGTCATGTTAATTTTAGTCTTGCAGTAGTCATGAAATGTTATAATATCACACTTCTCATATTCATTACGATGATTGGTCGCATTATGTTACATAAAAAAACGCTTCTTTTCGCAGCATTATCCGCCGCTCTCTGGGGCGGTGCAACACAGGCCGCAGATGCTGCCGTTGTCGCTTCGCTTAAACCCGTTGGGTTCATCGCTTCTGCCATTGCTGATGGGGTAACAGAAACGGAGGTTTTACTACCTGACGGCGCTTCAGAACATGATTATTCACTGCGTCCATCAGATGTAAAACGCTTACAGAACGCGGACTTAGTCGTTTGGGTTGGCCCGGAGATGGAAGCGTTCATGCAAAAACCGGTAAGTAAATTACCTGAAGCGAAACAGGTAACGATTGCGCAGCTAGAGAATGTGAAACCGCTGCTGATGAAAAGTATTCACGGCGATGATGATGATCACGACCACGCGGAAAAAAGTGACGAAGATCACCATCACGGCGATTTCAACATGCATCTTTGGCTTTCCCCAGAGATAGCGCGGGCTACAGCGGTTGCAATCCATGGAAAATTAGTGGAACTTATGCCGCAAAGTCGAGCCAAACTTGACGCCAACTTGAAGGATTTTGAGGCACAATTAGCCTCAACCGAAAAGCAGGTTGGTAACGAGCTCGCGCCGCTCAAGGGGAAAGGTTATTTCGTTTTTCACGATGCTTACGGCTATTTCGAAAAACAGTTCGGACTGACACCGCTTGGTCATTTTACCGTTAACCCTGAGATTCAACCTGGCGCGCAGCGTTTACATGAAATAAGAACACAGTTGGTTGAGCAAAAAGCAACCTGCGTTTTTGCTGAGCCACAGTTCAGGCCAGCGGTCGTTGAGAGCGTCGCACGAGGGACATCCGTTCGTATGGGAACGTTGGATCCCCTGGGGACGAATATCAAACTGGGTAAAACAAGCTATTCAGAATTCCTGAATCAATTAGCCAACCAGTATGCGAGCTGCCTGAAAGGAGATTAATGAGGAAGTGATTACGTGCAACAGATAGCCCGCTCTGTCGCCCTGGCGTTTAATAATTTACCGCGACCACACCGCGTTATGTTGGGGTCGCTCACCGTTCTTACTCTGGCCGTCGCTGTCTGGCGGCCCTATGTTTATCACCGCGATGCCACGCCAATTGTCAAAACCATTGAGCTGGAACAGAACGAAATTCGTTCGCTCTTACCTGAAGCCAGTGAGCCGATTGATCAAGCTGCACAAGAAGATGAAGCCATTCCCCAGGATGAACTGGATGACAAAATCGCCGGTGAAGCGGGCGTGCATGAATATGTTGTTTCCACTGGCGATACGCTAAGCAGCATTCTCAATCAGTATGGTATTGATATGGGTGATATCACCCAACTGGCTGCTGCCGACAAAGAATTGCGTAACCTGAAAATCGGTCAACAACTCTCCTGGACATTAACCGCGGACGGCGAACTGCAGCGTCTCACCTGGGAAGTGTCTCGTCGTGAAACCCGAACCTATGACCGTACTGCCGCTAACGGTTTTAAAATGACCAGCGAAATGCAGCAAGGAGAGTGGGTCAACAATCTGCTGAAAGGTACCGTCGGGGGAAGCTTTGTTGCCAGCGCCAGAAACGCCGGTTTAACCAGCGCCGAAGTGAGCGCAGTGATTAAAGCCATGCAGTGGCAAATGGATTTCCGCAAACTGAAAAAAGGCGATGAATTTGCGGTGTTAATGTCACGAGAAATGCTTGATGGTAAACGTGAGCAAAGCCAACTGCTGGGCGTACGTTTGCGTTCAGAAGGTAAAGATTATTACGCAATCCGCGCTGAAGATGGCAAATTCTACGATCGTAACGGTACTGGTCTGGCGAAAGGATTCTTGCGATTCCCGACGGCGAAACAGTTCCGTATCTCGTCTAACTTTAACCCGCGTCGTACTAATCCGGTGACTGGTCGTGTTGCGCCACACAGAGGTGTTGATTTCGCCATGCCACAGGGTACGCCGGTGCTTTCAGTGGGTGACGGTGAAGTGGTGGTTGCCAAACGCAGTGGCGCAGCAGGTTATTATGTGGCTATTCGTCATGGTCGCAGCTACACCACGCGTTATATGCACTTGCGCAAGATCCTGGTGAAACCGGGACAGAAGGTGAAACGTGGCGACCGTATCGCGCTTTCCGGTAATACTGGACGTTCAACCGGGCCGCATCTGCACTATGAAGTATGGATAAACCAGCAGGCCGTAAACCCGCTGACGGCAAAACTGCCGCGTACCGAAGGGCTGACCGGCTCCGATCGTCGCGAATTCCTGGCACAGGCCAAAGAGATTGTGCCGCAGCTACGGTTTGATTAATTAACATCCATTCGCAGCCGGTACGCAGTCAGTACCGGCTTTTTTATTTGGTGCGGGGCAAGTTGCGCCGCTACACTATCACCAGATTGATTTTTGCCTTATCCGAAACTGGAAAAGCATGGAAACGAAAAAAAATAATAGCGAATACATTCCTGAGTTTGATAAATCCTTTCGCCACCCGCGCTACTGGGGAGCATGGCTGGGCGTAGCAGCGATGGCGGGTATCGCTTTAACGCCGCCAAAGTTCCGTGATCCCATTCTGGCACGGCTGGGACGTTTTGCCGGACGACTGGGAAAAAGCTCACGCCGTCGTGCGTTAATCAATTTGTCGCTCTGCTTTCCAGAACGTAGTGAAGCTGAACGCGAAGCGATTGTTGATGAGATGTTTGCCACCGCGCCGCAAGCGATGGCAATGATGGCTGAGTTGGCAATACGCGGGCCGGAGAAAATTCAGCCGCGCGTTGACTGGCAAGGGCTGGAGATCATCGAAGAGATGCGGCGTAATAACGAGAAAGTGATTTTTCTGGTGCCGCACGGTTGGGCCGTCGATATCCCGGCCATGCTGATGGCCTCGCAAGGGCAGAAAATGGCAGCGATGTTCCATAATCAGGGCAACCCGGTTTTTGATTATGTCTGGAACACGGTGCGTCGTCGTTTTGGCGGTCGTCTGCATGCGAGAAATGATGGTATTAAACCATTCATCCAGTCGGTACGTCAGGGGTACTGGGGATATTATTTACCCGATCAGGATCATGGCCCAGAGCACAGCGAATTTGTTGATTTCTTTGCCACCTATAAAGCGACGTTGCCCGCGATTGGTCGTTTGATGAAAGTGTGCCGTGCGCGCGTTGTACCGCTGTTTCCGATTTATGATGGCAAAACGCATCGTTTGACGATTCAGGTGCGCCCACCGATGGATGATCTGTTAGAGGCGGATGACCATACGATTGCGCGGCGGATGAATGAAGAAGTCGAGATTTTTGTTGGTCCGCGACCAGAACAATACACCTGGATATTAAAATTGCTGAAAACTCGCAAACCGGGCGAAATCCAACCCTATAAGCGCAAAGATCTTTATCCCATCAAATAAAAAAAGCCTCTCGCGAGGAGAGGCTTCCGCCGTGTGATAAGTTCAAGTTTGCTTCAGAAGATTCGAAATCTGTTGAACTATCATTGAACTGTAGGCCGGATGAGGCGTTTTCGCCGCATCCGGCAACGTACTTACTCTACCGTTAAAATACGCGTGGTATTAGTAGAACCCACGGTACTCATCACGTCGCCCTGGGTGACAATCACCAGGTCACCAGACATCAAGTAACCTTTATCGCGCAGCAGATTAACCGCTTCGCTGGCAGCTGCTACGCCGTCATTAGCGCTATCGAAGTGCACCGGCGTAACGCCGCGATAGAGAGCAGTCAGGTTCAGCGTACGTTCATGGCGTGACATGGCGAAAATCGGCAGACCAGAGCTGATACGGGAGGTCATCAGCGCCGTACGACCCGATTCGGTCATGGTGATGATCGCCGTAACGCCTTTCAGGTGGTTAGCCGCGTACATTGCTGACATGGCAATAGCTTCTTCCACATTGTCGAACTGCACGTCCAGACGGTGTTTAGAAACGTTGATGCTCGGGATTTTTTCCGCACCCAGGCAAACGCGCGCCATGGCTGCAACAGTTTCTGAAGGATACTGACCAGCAGCAGTTTCTGCAGAAAGCATCACAGCATCAGTACCATCCAGAACGGCGTTTGCTACGTCCATGACTTCTGCACGCGTCGGCATCGGGTTAGTAATCATTGACTCCATCATCTGGGTCGCCGTGATTACTGCGCGGTTAAGCTGACGCGCACGACGGATCAACGCTTTCTGAATGCCGACCAGTTCCGGATCGCCAATTTCCACACCAAGGTCGCCGCGTGCAACCATTACCACGTCAGAGGCGAGGATGATGTCATCCATTGCATCCTGGCTGCATACGGCTTCCGCACGTTCAACCTTGGCAACAATTTTCGCATCACATCCTGCATCGCGTGCCAGCCGACGGGCATAGTTCAGATCTTCGCCGCAGCGTGGGAAGGATACAGCCAGGTAATCTACGCCAATTAACGCTGCAGTCTTAATGTCTGCTTTGTCTTTTTCGGTCAGCGCTTCAGCCGACAAACCGCCGCCAAGTTTGTTGATACCTTTATTGTTGGAGAGGGGACCACCGACGGTCACTTCGGTGAACACTTTCATGCCCTGAACTTCCAGTACTTTTAACTGGACGCGACCATCGTCCAGCAGCAGGATGTCACCAGGCACGACGTCAGCAGGCAGGCCTTTGTAGTCGATACCGACTTTTTCTTTGTCGCCTTCACCTTTACCCAGGTTGGCGTCGAGCAGGAATTTATCCCCAATATTGAGGAAAACTTTGCCTTCTTTAAAGGTGGATACACGGATTTTGGGCCCCTGGAGGTCACCCAGAATAGCCACATGACGCCCCAGTTTTGCGGCAATCTCACGAACTTTATCCGCGCGCATTTTGTGATCTTCAGGCGAGCCGTGAGAAAAGTTCATACGTACAACGTTGGCACCCGCCGCGATAACTTTTTCAAGATTATTATCGCGATCTGTTGCTGGGCCTAACGTGGTAACGATTTTTGTTCTGCGAAGCCTTCTGGACATGTAATACTCCGTTGACTGAAACAACCAGGTGTTGCTTGAACATGAAATCCGAATGAAATAACGCCGCGATGGCGATAAATTAATCTCATTCGGATGTCGTATAAGATTAGAACAGTGACAGTCGCTTTTAGCGATCGTCACTTAAATTAAGTAACTGCTTATCAAAACGCGATTCCTTCAGCGCTTCCTTGACCCGCTTCAAGTTATCTCTGAATTTTGCACCGCGTCGCAAAGTAAATCCTGTCGCCAGCACATCTATCACGGTCAGCTGTGCAAGTCGAGAAACCATGGGCATATAAATGTCAGTATCTTCCGGTACGTCGAGGGTAATTGCCAGCGTTGCTTCCCGGGCGAGCGGGGTACCCGCAGAGGTGAGGGCAATCACCATGGCGTCGTTTTCGCGTGCCAGCTGCGCCAGCTCGACCAGATTTTTTGTTCTTCCCGTGTGAGAAATCAGCACCACCACGTCTCCGTCGCTACAATTCATACAACTCATGCGTTGCAGCACAATATCATCGGAGTACACAACCGGAACATTAAAACGAAAGAACTTATTCATCGCATCGTGGGCAACGGCGGCTGAAGAGCCTAATCCGAAAAAGGCGATTTTTTTTGCCTGAGTGAGCAAGTCGACGGCGCGGTTGATGGCAGATTTATCCAATGAATGACGGACATGATCGAGCGTTGCCATTGCGGACTCAAATATTTTCCCCGTGTATGATTCAACGCTGTCATCTTCATTGACGTTGCGATTAACATAGGGAGTGCCATTCGCCAGACTTTGTGCCAGATGAAGTTTAAAATCAGGAAAACCGCGCGTGTCCATGCTGCGACAGAAACGATTCACCGTCGGTTCGCTAACATTGGCTTCCAGCGCCAGAGCAGCAATACTCGAATGGATCGCGTTATCGGGCGAAGCCAGAATGACCTCGGCAACTTTGCGCTCTGATTTGCTCAAATGTTCCAGCTGAGACTGGATTTTTTCCAGCATATTCATGATGTAAAGAGACTCACGGGTAATGACGATTTCCGCACTGAAAGAAATCGAAATGCAGTTTTGTCAGATATTACGCCTGTGTGCTGTGTTAATGACAAAAGCAGATAAAAAAGTTGTTATTTTTTTTCATAACATGATCAGTGTCAGATTTTTACCCAATGGAAAACGATGATTTTTTTATCAGTTTTGCCGCACTTTGCGCGCTTTTACCGTAATCGCACGGGTGGATAAGCGTTTACAGTTTTCGCAAGCTCGTAAAAGCAGTACAGTGCACCGTAAGAAAATTACAAGTATACCCTGGCTTAAGTACCGGGATAGTTAACTTAAGGAGAATGACATGGCGGTAACGCAAACAGCCCAGGCCTGTGACCTGGTCATTTTCGGCGCGAAAGGCGACCTTGCGCGTCGTAAATTGCTGCCTTCCCTGTATCAACTGGAAAAAGCCGGTCAGCTCAACCCGGACACCCGGATTATCGGCGTAGGGCGTGCTGACTGGGATAAAGCGGCTTATACCAAAGTTGTCCGCGAGGCGCTCGAAACTTTCATGAAAGAAACCATTGATGAAGGTTTATGGGACACCCTGAGTGCACGTCTGGATTTTTGTAATCTCGATGTCAATGACACTGCTGCATTCAGCCGTCTCGGCGCGATGCTGGATCAAAAAAATCGTATCACCATTAACTACTTTGCCATGCCGCCCAGCACTTTTGGCGCAATTTGCAAAGGGCTTGGCGAGGCAAAACTGAATGCTAAACCGGCACGCGTAGTCATGGAGAAACCGCTGGGGACGTCGCTGGCGACCTCGCAGGAAATCAACGATCAGGTTGGCGAATACTTCGAGGAGTGCCAGGTTTACCGTATCGACCACTATCTTGGTAAAGAAACGGTGCTGAACCTGTTGGCGCTGCGTTTTGCTAACTCTCTGTTTGTGAACAACTGGGACAATCGCACCATCGATCATGTTGAGATTACCGTGGCAGAAGAAGTGGGGATCGAAGGGCGCTGGGGCTATTTTGATAAAGCCGGTCAGATGCGCGACATGATCCAGAACCACCTGCTACAAATTCTCTGCATGATTGCGATGTCTCCGCCGTCTGACCTGAGCGCAGACAGCATCCGCGATGAAAAAGTGAAAGTACTGAAGTCTCTGCGCCGTATTGACCGCTCCAACGTACGCGAAAAAACCGTACGCGGGCAATATACTGCGGGCTTCGCCCAGGGCAAAAAAGTGCCGGGATATCTGGAAGAAGAGGGCGCGAACAAGAGCAGCAATACAGAAACCTTCGTGGCGATCCGCGTCGACATTGATAACTGGCGCTGGGCCGGTGTGCCATTCTACCTGCGTACTGGTAAACGTCTGCCGACCAAATGCTCTGAAGTCGTGGTCTATTTCAAAACACCTGAACTGAATCTGTTTAAAGAGTCGTGGCAGGATCTACCGCAAAATAAACTGACTATCCGTCTGCAACCTGATGAAGGCGTGGATATCCAGGTACTGAATAAAGTTCCTGGCCTGGACCACAAACATAACCTGCAAATCACCAAGCTGGACCTGAGCTATTCAGAAACCTTTAATCAGACGCATCTGGCGGATGCCTATGAACGTCTGCTGCTGGAAACCATGCGTGGTATTCAGGCACTGTTTGTTCGTCGTGATGAAGTGGAAGAAGCCTGGAAATGGGTAGACTCCATTACTGAGGCGTGGGCGATGGACAATGATGCGCCGAAACCGTATCAGGCCGGAACCTGGGGACCTGTTGCCTCAGTGGCGATGATCACCCGTGATGGTCGTTCCTGGAATGAGTTTGAGTAATATCTGCGCTCATCCTTTATGGTTATTTTACCGGTAACATGATCTTGCACAGATTGTAGAACAATTTTTACACTTTCAGGCCTCGTGCGGATTCACCCACGAGGCTTTTTTTATTACACTGCCTGAAACGTTTTTGCCCTATGAGCTCCGGTTACAGGCGTTTCAGTCATAAATCCTCTGAATGAAACGCGTTGTGAATCATCCTGCTCTGACAACTCAATTTCAGGAGCCTTTATGAATCCACAATTGTTACGCGTAACAAATCGAATCATTGAACGTTCGCGCGAGACTCGCTCTGCTTACCTCGCCCGGATAGAACAAGCGAAAACTTCGACCGTTCATCGTTCGCAGTTGGCATGCGGTAACCTGGCACACGGTTTCGCTGCCTGCCAGCCAGAAGACAAAGCCTCTTTGAAAAGCATGTTGCGTAACAATATCGCCATCATCACCTCCTATAACGACATGCTCTCCGCGCACCAGCCTTATGAACACTATCCAGAAATCATTCGTAAAGCCCTGCATGAAGCAAATGCGGTTGGTCAGGTTGCAGGCGGTGTTCCGGCGATGTGTGATGGTGTCACCCAGGGGCAGGATGGAATGGAATTGTCGCTGTTAAGCCGCGAAGTGATTGCGATGTCTGCGGCGGTGGGGCTGTCCCATAACATGTTTGATGGTGCTCTGTTCCTCGGTGTGTGCGACAAGATTGTCCCGGGTCTGACGATGGCAGCCCTGTCGTTTGGGCATTTGCCTGCGGTGTTTGTGCCGTCTGGACCGATGGCAAGCGGTTTGCCAAATAAAGAAAAAGTGCGTATTCGCCAGCTTTATGCCGAAGGTAAAGTGGACCGCATGGCATTACTGGAGTCAGAAGCCGCGTCTTATCATGCGCCGGGAACATGTACTTTCTACGGTACTGCCAACACCAACCAGATGGTGGTGGAGTTTATGGGGATGCAGTTGCCAGGCTCTTCTTTTGTTCATCCGGATTCTCCGCTGCGCGATGCTTTGACCGCAGCCGCTGCGCGCCAGGTTACACGCATGACCGGTAATGGTAATGAATGGATGCCGATCGGTAAGATGATAGATGAGAAAGTGGTAGTGAACGGTATCGTTGCACTGCTGGCGACCGGTGGTTCCACTAACCACACCATGCACCTGGTGGCGATGGCACGCGCGGCCGGTATTCAGATTAACTGGGATGACTTCTCTGACCTTTCTGATGTTGTACCGCTGATGGCACGTCTCTACCCGAACGGTCCGGCCGATATTAACCACTTCCAGGCGGCAGGTGGCGTACCGGTTCTGGTGCGTGAACTGCTCAAAGCAGGCCTGCTGCATGAAGATGTCAATACGGTGGCAGGCTTTGGTCTGTCTCGTTATACCCTTGAACCATGGCTGAATAATGGTGAACTGGACTGGCGGGAAGGGGCGGAAAAATCACTCGACAGCAATGTGATCGCTTCCTTCGAACAACCTTTCTCTCATCATGGTGGGACAAAAGTGTTAAGCGGTAACCTGGGCCGTGCGGTTATGAAAACCTCTGCCGTGCCGGTTGAGAACCAGGTGATTGAAGCGCCTGCGGTTGTTTTTGAAAGCCAGCATGACGTTATGCCGGCCTTTGAAGCGGGTTTGCTGGACCGCGATTGTGTCGTTGTTGTCCGTCATCAGGGGCCAAAAGCGAACGGAATGCCAGAATTACATAAACTCATGCCGCCACTTGGTGTATTATTGGACCGGTGTTTCAAAATTGCGTTAGTTACTGATGGACGACTCTCCGGCGCTTCAGGTAAAGTGCCGTCAGCTATCCACGTAACACCAGAAGCCTACGATGGCGGGCTGCTGGCAAAAGTGCGCGACGGGGACATCATTCGTGTGAATGGACAGACAGGCGAACTGACGCTGCTGGTAGACGAAGCGGAACTGGCTGCTCGCGAACCGCACATTCCTGACCTGAGCGCGTCACGCGTGGGAACAGGACGTGAATTATTCAGCGCCTTGCGTGAAAAACTGTCCGGTGCCGAACAGGGCGCAACCTGTATCACTTTTTAAGACGACAAATTTGTAATCAGGCGAGAGAAAACTCTGATGAAAAACTGGAAAACAAGTGCAGAATCAATCCTGACCACCGGCCCGGTTGTACCGGTTATCGTGGTAAAAAAACTGGAACACGCGGTGCCGATGGCAAAAGCGTTGGTTGCTGGTGGGGTGCGCGTTCTGGAAGTGACTCTGCGTACCGAGTGTGCAGTTGACGCTATCCGTGCTATCGCCAAAGAAGTGCCTGAAGCGATTGTGGGTGCCGGTACGGTGCTGAATCCACAGCAGCTGGCAGAAGTCACCGAAGCGGGTGCACAGTTCGCAATTAGCCCGGGGCTGACCGAGCCGCTGCTGAAGGCTGCTACCGAAGGGACTATTCCTCTGATTCCGGGGATCAGCACTGTTTCCGAACTGATGCTGGGTATGGACTACGGTTTGAAAGAGTTCAAATTCTTCCCGGCTGAAGCTAACGGCGGTGTGAAAGCCCTGCAGGCGATCGCGGGTCCGTTCTCCCAGGTCCGTTTCTGCCCGACAGGTGGTATTTCTCCGGCTAACTACCGTGACTACCTGGCGCTGAAAAGCGTGCTGTGCATCGGTGGTTCCTGGCTGGTTCCGGCAGATGCGCTGGAAGCGGGCGATTACGACCGCATTACTAAGCTGGCGCGTGAAGCTGTAGAAGGCGCTAAGCTGTAAAAGTCAAAATGCCCGATCCTCGATCGGGCATTTTGGTAGCGTTTTTCGCCGGGGCTAAGCTTGTACTTTTATCTGTGCTGCGGCGTGCTTTGCGCGCTCAATCGCTTCATCAACACTCTCTGCAGTAGCCAGTGCCACCCCCAGACGACGGCTGCCATCAATTTCCGGCTTACCAAATAAACGAATCTGCAAACCTGCGCCTACGGCATTCTGCACATTATCAAACGTGACATTCTCACTGGTCAGTTGTGGCAGGATAACGGCAGAAGCTGCAGGACCATACTGACGGATCCCGCCAACCGGAAGTCCGAGAAAGGCTCGCACATGCAGGGCAAACTCCGAGAGATCCTGAGAAATTAACGTCACCATCCCGGTATCATGTGGGCGAGGGGAGACCTCACTGAAAATCACCTCATCACCACAGACAAACAGCTCGACACCAAACAGACCATAACCGCCCAGTGCCAGCACCACTTTACGGGCAATCTCCTGCGCACGTTCCAAAGCCAGCTGGCTCATTTGCTGTGGTTGCCAGGATTCACGATAGTCGCCATCTTCCTGGCGATGACCTACCGGTGCACAGAAATGGACGCCATCCACCGCGCTGACGGTTAGCAGGGTAATTTCGAAATCAAACTTAACGACGCCTTCAACAATTACGCGGCCCGCACCGGCGCGACCGCCTTGCTGAGCGTACTCCCATGCATGAGCAAGTTGCTCTGCAGAACGAATAAACGTCTGCCCCTTGCCGGAGGAACTCATCACCGGTTTAACAATGCAGGGATAGCCGATTTCAGCAACCGCCTCGCGGAAAAGGTTTTCGTTATCGGCAAAACGATAAGTGGAAGTGGGCAGCTGCAGCTCTTCTGCCGCCAGGCGACGGATACCCTCGCGATTCATCGTTAATTTCGTTGCGCGCGCGCAGGGGACAACATTCAGTCCTTCCTCTTCAAGTTGGATCAGCATATCGGTGGCAATAGCTTCGATCTCCGGCACGATATAATGTGGTTTTTCCAGTTCAACCACACGGCGTAATGCATCACCATCAAGCATATTAATGACATGGGAGCGATGCGCGACATGCATGGCTGGTGCGTCGGCATAGCGATCAACGGCAATCACTTCTACGCCGAGACGCTGACACTCGATTGCCACTTCTTTACCCAGTTCACCGGAGCCTAATAACATCACGCGAGTTGCTGCCGGACGCAGCGCAGTGCCTAATAACGTCATAACGAATATCCCCTGATTAATTCCGCGCGCAGTATAAACGAAAACGTTTGCGCGTGTCTTTATTGCTGATGTTGATTTCCCAACCGAAAAGAAATATACTGTATAAAATCACAGTTATTATGAGAGGCTGCAAATGGCGGTTGAAGTTAAATACGTAGTCATTCGTGAGGGCGAAGAGAAAATGTCGTTTACCAGCAAAAAGGAAGCCGATGCTTATGACAAAATGCTTGATACGGCGGATCTGCTTGACACCTGGCTGACAAATTCTCCAGTGCAAATGGAAGACGAGCAACGTGAAGCCCTTTCGCTATGGCTGGCAGAACAAAAAGATGTGCTGAGCACCATTCTGAAAACCGGCAAATTACCGTCCCCACAGGTCGTCGGTGCTGAATCCGAAGAGGAAGATGCCTCACACGCGGCCTGAAGCAACTTGCGCTCCTGACAATTTGTACCATGCTTTCTCCTGAATCATTGTGCTATGGAGAAAAACATGAAAAAAAGAGGGGCGTTTTTAGGGCTGTTGTTGGTTTCTGCTTGCGCATCAGTTTTCGCTGCCAATAATGAAACCAGCAAGTCGGTCACTTTCCCAAAGTGTGAAGGTCTGGATGCTGCTGGAATTGCCGCGAGCGTAAAACGTGATTATCAACAAAATCGCGTGGCGCGCTGGGCAGATGATCAAAAAATTGTCGGTCAGGCCGATCCTGTGGCATGGGTCAGTTTGCAGGACATTCAGGGTAAAGATGATAAATGGTCAGTACCGCTAACCGTACGTGGTAAAAGTGCCGATATTCATTACCAGGTCAGCGTGGACTGCAAAGCGGGAATGGCGGAATATCAGCGGCGTTAATGGCCTCTGATAATTCGATTGACCGTCGGCGGATGCGGCGCGAATGCCTTGTCCGCCCCACAACGCACCACAATCGTAGGCCTGAGAAGACGCAACAGCGTCGCATCGGGCAATCAGCGTCAAACAGTGCCACTCAAAACGTCAAACTACTTTCACCTAAAATACCCTTATCACCTGATATACAGTAAACACCTTACCTGGCGCGAATTTCTTTGAATAACGGTCTACCGCCCCGCTTATTTTCGCATCTTTTGTCTCGATATACATTTTCTGACATCCTCATCCGCTATGCTACAGGCACTAAAAATGGTTATTGAGGAGCAAATATGGCTAACTGGTTAAATCAACTGCAATCCTTGCTTGGGCAAAGCAGTTCTTCTGCCTCCTCGTCTGCGGATCAGGGATTGGGCAAACTTTTAGTGCCAGGCGCATTAGGCGGACTGGCTGGGCTGCTGGTCGCAAATAAATCAGCACGTAAACTTCTTACGAAATATGGCACCAACGCGTTACTGGTTGGCGGCGGAGCGGTAGCGGGTACGGTGCTGTGGAATAAATACAAAGATAAAATTCGCGCGGCGCATCAGGACGAACCGCAGTTTGGCGCGCAAAGTACGCCGCTGGATGAGCGTATGGAACGTTTGATCCTTGCGCTGGTCTTTGCCGCTAAAAGTGATGGTCATATTGATGCCAAAGAACGTGCGGCAATCGATCAGCAATTGCGTGAAGCCGGTGTGGAAGAACAGGGGCGTGTACTCATTGAGCAGGCAATCGAACAACCGCTGGATCCACAACGCCTGGCTACCGGGATCCGCAATGAAGAAGAGGCGCTGGAAATCTATTTCCTGAGCTGCGCGGCTATTGATATTGACCATTTTATGGAACGCAGTTACCTGAATGCACTGGGTGACGCGCTGAAAATCCCCCAGGACGTTCGTGAAGGCATTGAACGCGATCTCGAACAACAAAAACGCACTTTGGCGGAATAATTCCGCTCTCTGGATAGCCTGAAGTTGACTATTTCGGGCTATCCAGAACCGCACAGCCATTTGAGCAGGCTGATTTTCTCTGTCTGCATAACATTCGATATCCGCGCCATTACCTGTCATCATCTAAGCAATGACTACCCTGTTTCGCTTGCATCCCCGGTGAGTTTTGCCACCCTTATAAGATGTTTCAACCAGAAAGAACAATAACATGCTACCAAAAGCCGCCCGCATTCCCCACGCCATGACGCTTCATGGTGATACGCGCATCGATAATTACTACTGGCTGCGGGACGATACGCGTTCTCAGCCGGAAGTCCTGGACTACCTGCAACAAGAAAATAGTTACGGTCATCGGGTGATGGCCTCGCAACAAGCCTTGCAGGATCGCATCTTAAAGGAAATCATCGACCGCATTCCGCAAAGAGAAGTTTCTGCTCCCTACATAAAAAATGGCTACCGCTATCGGCATATTTATGAACCAGGCTGTGAATATGCTATCTACCAGCGTCAATCGGCATTCAGCGAAGAGTGGGATGAGTGGGAAACATTGCTCGATGCCAACAAGCGCGCAGCTCATAGTGAGTTTTATTCGATGGGCGGAATGGCGATTACGCCCGATAACACCATTATGGCGCTGGCAGAAGATTTTCTTTCCCGACGCCAGTACGGCATTCGTTTTCGTAATCTGGAAACTGGTAACTGGTACCCGGAACTGCTGGATAACGTTGAACCCAGCTTTGTCTGGGCAAATGACTCCTGGACTTTCTACTATGTACGCAAGCATCCAGTTACGCTGCTGCCTTATCAGGTCTGGCGTCACGCCATCGGTACGCCAGCATCGCAAGATACACTGATCTACGAAGAAAAAGACGATACCTATTACGTCAGCCTGCATAAAACGACCTCGAAGCATTATGTGGTCATTCATCTGGCCAGCGCCACCACCAGTGAAGTTCGCCTGCTGGACGCGGAAATGGCCGATGCCGAGCCGTTTGTTTTTCTGCCTCGCCGCAAAGATCACGAATACAGCCTTGATCACTACCAGCATCGGTTTTATCTGCGTTCCAACCGCCGCGGTAAAAACTTTGGCTTATACCGTACCCGTATGCGTGATGAGCAACAGTGGGAAGAGTTAATTCCGCCACGTGATAACATCATGCTGGAAGGGTTTACGCTGTTTACCGACTGGCTGGTGGTTGAAGAGCGTCAGCGCGGGTTAACCAGTTTGCGCCAAATCAACCGCAAGACCCGGGAAGTCATTGGCATTGCCTTTGATGATCCGGCCTATGTGACCTGGATTGCCTACAATCCAGAACCTGAAACCGCGCGATTGCGTTATGGTTATTCTTCCATGACCACACCAGACACTCTGTTTGAACTGGATATGGATACCGGTGAGCGTCGTGTATTAAAACAAACGGAAGTTCCTGGTTTTGATGCGGCGAATTACCGCAGTGAACACCTGTGGATAGCCGCCCGTGATGGCGTCGAAGTTCCGGTTTCGTTGGTCTATCATCGCAAACATTTTCGCAAAGGACACAACCCATTGCTGGTGTATGGCTATGGTTCTTACGGCGCAAGTATTGATGCCGATTTCAGTTTTAGCCGCTTGAGTTTGTTAGATCGTGGCTTTGTCTACGCCATTGTCCATGTTCGCGGCGGCGGTGAACTGGGGCAACAATGGTACGAAGACGGTAAGTTTCTGAAGAAGAAAAATACGTTTAATGATTATCTTGATGCCTGCGATGCATTGTTAAAGCTGGGCTATGGCTCTCCTTCGCTTTGTTATGCGATGGGCGGGAGTGCGGGGGGCATGTTGATGGGTGTTGCAATTAATCAACGCCCGGAATTATTCCATGGCGTTATCGCCCAGGTACCGTTTGTTGATGTTGTAACAACGATGCTTGATGAATCAATTCCTCTTACCACTGGTGAGTTTGAAGAGTGGGGGAATCCGCAGGATCCGCAATATTACGAGTACATGAAAAGCTACAGCCCGTATGACAACGTCACCGCACAGGCTTATCCGCATTTACTGGTAACGACCGGTTTACACGATTCTCAGGTGCAATATTGGGAACCGGCAAAATGGGTCGCTAAATTGCGCGAGCTGAAAACCGATAACCATCTTTTATTGCTCTGTACCGACATGGACTCAGGCCATGGCGGTAAATCTGGCCGCTTTAAATCGTACGAAGGCGTAGCGATGGAATATGCTTTTCTGGTCGCGCTGGCGCAGGGAACATTACCCGCTACGCCTGAGGATTAAGTATTTTCCAGATAATGTTTCAGTGTTAAACGCAGCTCCGGGCTCATGCTGTCCAGGTTATTAAACAACCAGCGCAGATAGCCCGGATCGCGTTCGGCAACGTCGGAAACCGCTTTGCCACGGTATTTGCCAAAGGTGAAGGTCGTCATCAACGACGGACGTCCGGTGATATCGGCCATCTGTTCTGCCGTCCAGCCGGAGGTGTTCATAATATCGATAAGCAACGCAGCGGTGATATAACAGTCATACAACGCGCGGTGATGATGCAGGCCCGGCGGCGTCTGTACATTGAGCTTCCGTGTTTTATATAACGCCATATTGCTGTACTTGATCCCTGGCCACAAACGACGGGCCAGTTTCATAGTGCAAATCCACTCACCGGGCATCTCAGGCAGTACGCGGCGGTCAAAGCTGGCGTTGTGCGCGACATACCATTCACTACCGTAATAGTGCGGGATCACATCTTCAATCCACGGTTTATCGGCGACCATGGCTTCGGTGATGCGATGAATCGCCATCGCCTGTGGACTAATAGGACGATCGGGGCGCACCAGGTGGCTCATGGGGTTGACGATTTTTCCGTCAATGACATCAACAGAGGCAATCTCAACGATCCCTCCCTGCAAACCGCAGGTTTCTGTATCGATAATGCGCAACATGGCATGCTCCAGGCCGAAAAAGCCTAGCGTAATGGAATGATATCGCCTTGCCAACCCTGTGATGAACGCTGACCGACTAACAATAATGAACCACGATCGGCGCGAACGATGAGACGACCATGTTCATCCCATAGTGCACTGTTACCACGGGCATTTGCCATCAGCACGGCAATTGAGTACTGATGTGAAAAAAATTGTAAGCGGCGGGTAGATGCCAGCAGGTCGGGTTCCCCCAGACATTGCCCTGTCGTAAACAGTGAACAGGTCGGGTCCATATCCATACCTTCCGGTTGTTCATCGACCACCGTGATGGTTCTGGAACGACGGCCCAGACATGCACCATGACTCTGATGGTAGATCCCTGGTGTTTTTCGCCACGGTGCGAACACCGCAATTCCACGAATAAAGCGATCGTTATATTCAACGGGAAGGCCGGCAATGATGGTCATTCGCCAGGTCGTTGCAGCATAACAAAGCGGGTCTAACAGCGAGAGATCGGGTGGGGCAGGAAGGGCACGTCGCGAATAATCACACCCCAGTAAAGAAAGCGATGGAAAAACTAACAGCTGACATTGTTGCCTGGCGGCGGCCCTCACAAACTCCAGATGATGAGCTACCTGTTCGGTCAGTGAGGTTTTACGAGGCTCATATTGCGCTGCTGCAACTTTCCAGAACGACATAATGACTTCCTTTTCAAAATGACTGCAAATTATGGGTGCGGTTTAGAAAATACTCATAATTTAGCAGGCGTTATGTAAGAAAGTGTAACTCTGTATAAGTTTTATTTAAGTTTGGGCTCGTAAGGTAAACGTGACAGATTGACCGAAGCCAAACGGTGGGCGATAAGCCGCTCGCGAAACCAGCTGCGCAAATGTTCAGGCTGTTCACGTTCAACCGCTTCAGCGATCACCGGCATATTGTAGCGTTCTTTAAATGCCACCCCGGCCGCCGCCAAATCGACATTCACTTTATCCATTTCTGTTTGATCCAGTTTAGCCAGATTCTTCAGCATTCTTAATCTCCTCATCATTCGCGGGCAAAAGTTACTAAGAGTGAGCCTGGATGGCAAGCCGGAATTGATGATCCTCGACTCAGACATTAGACAAGGTTATGCTCTGTAAAAAAGTTATTACAAAAAGGAATAGATAATATGACTTCAACTGCACGCACCCTTCGCTACGCGCTGGCAATCCTGACCACTTCGTTGGTGACACCTTCCGTCTGGGCACATGCGCATTTAACGCATCAGTATCCTGCGGCAAACGCGCAAGTGACAGCTGCCCCGCAGGCAATTACTTTAAACTTCTCGGAAGGCGTTGAAACAGGATTCAGTGGTGCAAAAATCACGGGGCCAAAAAACGAAAATATTAAAACATTACCGGCGAAGCGGAATGAGCAGGACCAAAAGCAACTGATTGTTCCACTGGCCGATTCGCTGAAACCCGGAACCTACACCGTTGACTGGCATGTTGTTTCGGTGGACGGGCATAAAACGAAAGGACACTACACCTTTAGCGTGAAATAAATCATGCTGGCGTTTACCTGGATCGCGCTGCGATTTATCCATTTCACCTCGCTGATGCTGGTCTTTGGCTTCGCAATGTACGGTGCCTGGCTGGCTCCCTTAACGATTCGTCGCTTGCTGACGAAGCGTTTTCTGCGTTTACAACAGCACGCTGCCGTCTGGAGTTTGATCAGTGCCACTGCAATGCTCGCCGTTCAGGGCGGGTTGATGGGAACGGGATGGACAGATGTATTTTCGCCAAACATTTGGCAGGCTGTTTTGCAAACGCAGTTTGGTGGCGTCTGGTTATGGCAAATTGTTCTCGCCCTCGTAACGTTGATCGTCGCCCTTATGCAACCGCGGAATATGCCACGTTTGCTGTTTATGCTCACTACCGCGCAATTTATTCTGCTGGCGGGAGTCGGCCATGCGACGCTGAATGAAGGGGTAACGGCGAAAATCCATCAGACTAATCACGCGATTCACCTGATTTGTGCGGCGGCGTGGTTTGGGGGATTACTGCCGGTGCTCTGGTGTATGCAACTCATCAAAGGCCGTTGGCGACACCAGGCTATTCAGGCGCTGATGCGTTTTTCCTGGTGCGGGCATTTTGCGGTGATCGGCGTACTGGCAAGCGGCGTGCTTAATGCATTGTTGATTACCGGATTTCCCCCCACGCTTACGACTTACTGGGGCCAACTCTTATTGCTCAAAGCCATCCTGGTGATGATTATGGTGGTCATCGCGCTGGCTAATCGTTATGTTCTTGTACCGCGCATGAGGCAGGATGAAGATCGTGCGGCACCCTGGTTTGTGTGGATGACTAAACTCGAATGGGCGATAGGTGCGGTAGTGCTGGTGATCATCAGCCTGCTTGCGACTCTCGAACCTTTTTGATGGATTACGAAAATGATGAAAAAAAGTATTCTGGCGTTTCTGTTACTCACCAGTTCTGCAGCGGCGCTGGCTGCACCGCAGGTGATTACCGTTAGCCGTTTTGAAGTGGGTAAAGACAAATGGGCGTTTAATCGCGAAGAGGTGACGCTGACTTGCCGACCGGGTAATGCTTTGTATGTCATCAACCCAAGTACCCTCGTGCAGTATCCTTTAAACGATATCGCACAAAAGGAAGTTGCCAGTGGGAAGACTAAAGCCCAACCCATTTCGGTGATTCAGATTGATGATCCTAACAATCCCGGCGAAAAAATGAGTCTGGCACCGTTTATAGAACGAGCTGAAAAACTCTGTTAATTACCTAAAATAGCCTTTTGATTTCCAATAAAAAAACCGCCTCAGTTCTTTCACCAGAACGGGCGGTTTTTAACATTTAAGCTGATGGCCACCGCGCTTTTTATTGACCATTTTGCACGCAAACTGGAAAACCTGGCGTCGTCATCTATTCTTAAAGGGCAAGGCAACTAAGCCTGCATTAATGCCAACTTTTAGCGCACGGCTCTCTCCCAAGAGCCATTTCCCTGGACCGAATACAGGAATCGTGTTCGGTCTCTTTTTATCTGTTAAAAGCCAGAAGCATTCCCTTCGCTGACTTTATAGTCAACCATAACACACACTCTACTGTCTGAGTCCAGCGTTTTTTAACATTCTTGTTAAGATTATGTGATCTTTAGCGCGGGAGGAAAATATTGATGAAACAGCCTGCGCCCGTTTATCAGAGAATTGCGGGTCATCAATGGCGACATATCTGGCTTTCAGGCGATATACACGGTTGTCTTGAGCAGTTGCGCCGCAAATTATGGCATTGTGGTTTTGATCCGTGGCGAGATTTACTTATCTCAGTGGGAGACGTTATCGATCGTGGGCCGCAAAGTTTACGTTGCCTGCAGTTACTGGAACAACATTGGGTTCGTGCGGTAAGAGGCAATCATGAACAGATGGCGATGGATGCGCTGACATCTCAGCAGATGTCTTTGTGGTTGATGAATGGCGGCGACTGGTTTATTGCGCTGGCAGATAATCAACAGAAACAAGCGAAAACGACGCTGGAAAAATGTCAGCATTTGCCCTTTATTCTTGAAGTACACAGTCGCACCGGCAAACATGTTATTGCTCATGCCGATTATCCAGATGATGTTTATGAATGGCAAAAGGACGTTGATTTGCATCAGGTCTTGTGGAGCCGCTCGCGATTAGGTGAACGCCAAAAAGGGCAGGGAATTACAGGTGCTGATCATTTCTGGTTTGGTCATACACCGTTGCGCCATCGCGTGGATATTGGCAACCTGCATTATATTGATACCGGCGCTGTCTTTGGGGGCGAACTGACTCTTGTGCAACTGCAATAATTAAAAATCACCATACTCCTGTGCTGGTCGCCAGAAACCATCTATAAAATCCTCAATCGGAAAACAACCGCCATGGCGGATCCGTTGATCGCTCATAGAATAAAGACACTGCTGTTCCGTGTTGTAGACATCCACAACAATATCTTCACAACCGCCATCCAGGTAGCAAACAAAAAGTACCAGCGCGAACATTTCATCCCCGAAGTGTGGTGCCGTACCGTTAAGTTTAGGAGAGATTTTACAACGGGGGAATAACCAGGACAAATAACCCGCCATGCCGACGGGTTCTTTTTGGATTAGGCAAGACGCATAATCCAGGCATCAGATTGTTGATCGTAACGGGTACGGTAAAGGACAGAGTGTTCGCCATTTAGCAGGGCAGGAATACTGGTTTCAGCATCCCAGGCATCCAGTTGCATACATAAATCGGGGTCTGATTTACAAGGAATGGTTAACGTTCGATCACCCGGCGATTCGCCGTGTAATTCGCCGTCGTCGATTTCAAAAGCGCCTATGCGCACACTGGTTTTCATCTTCGTGCTCTCCATTTAGCTGCCGATTGTGGTACGACCAGTCCGATCGCACCATTTTTCAGCCTAGTTGAGGCAGCCGAATGTGCCAGTCAAAAAGTGCGCTTTTTTTGTGCGCTGTCAGGCGTTACCGGTAAAAAGTTTCCCGTCTCGCACCAGTTCACGCGGGTAGCTGTTTTTCAGTCGCGAACCAATTCGTTTGGCTAAACCAATCGGCTGATGCTGGAAAGTAACCAATACATCATCCGCTACTGGCGCGGCTTGCGGGTAAACATCGCGCCCGCGATACCACTCTTCCGCTTCCTGCGGTGTCAGTTCAAAAGCGTTCACATTGTCGGGGGAGGCAAGGGCAATAACCGCTTCATGCTGCCAGCGATAACCTTTGTTATGCGTTTCGGCAAGTTTAATCCCCAGGCGAGAAAATCGGACTTTACCGATCAGGGCTTCAATGCCTACCGGGAACAACCACAGTTCTTTGTCGCGTTGCCAGAGTCGCAGGTTTCCATCCCAGTTTAAGCCAACACTTGCAGCCGCCTGACGAATTTGACCGGCTTCGCGATCTTTCACCGGGCTAAACGGGAAATTGCCCACTTTGTATTTTGGGGCGGGTAAGACGGGGATCGCCTGAGTTTTACGCAGACGAGCAACGAAGAAGCCTTCGCAGTCGTAAATTTGTGGGAAAACATGCAAAAAGCCGTCTTCGGTCAGCGCCTTATTTGCACCAGGGAAGAGATCGCCAAGCGGTAAAAACTCTACTGCGTCGGGGTAAGTCTCTTTCAGCCACCGGCAGACGGCTTCATTTTCTTCCTGGTTTAAGGTACAGGTCGAGTAAACCAGCGTACCGCCAGGGCGTAATGCATGAAAGGCGCTGTCGATCAGTTCCCGTTGGGTAGCTGCGATTTCCTGATTGCTTTCGGGTGACCAGTTTTTTAGCGCATCGGGATCTTTACGCACCACGCCTTCGCCGGAGCAGGGAGCGTCCAGCAAAATGGCATCGAACATTTCTGGCAATGCCGCACCAAACACGCGGCCATCAAAATGTGTGAGCGCAACATTACGGATGCCACAGCGGCTGATATTGGCATGTAACACTTTTACCCGACTGGCGGAAAACTCATTGGCAAGGATAGCCCCTTCGTTATTCATCCGCGCGGCAATTTGCGTCGTTTTGGAGCCTGGCGCAGCAGCGACATCCATCACCCGCTGTGGTGCATTACCGTCAGCAAACAAGGCGGCGACGGGCAACATTGAACTGGCTTCCTGAATATAAAACAGGCCACTTAAATGCTCGGCGGTACTACCCAACGGCAATGCATCTTCATCGTCGCGTTCAATCCAGAAACCTTCTTCACACCACGGAATTGGCGTAAGCGTCCAGCCATAAAAAGCGGTTAATTGCAGGAAATCAGCAACAGAGATTTTCAGCGTATTAACGCGAATGCTGCGGCGCAACGGGCGCTGACAGGCGGCAAGAAAATCATCAAAAGAGAGCGTCGAAGGCATAGCTTCGCGCATTTGTGTCAGAAAGGCGTCCGGGAAATAAACGGTGTGTTGGGCCACGAGCATGTACCACTGGCAAAAAAACAGGCGCGCAGTTTAGCATAAACGCTCCGGCGCAGGCACGCCGGAGCAGTGGGCATTATTTGGGAAGCGCAGTTCCCCATTCACGCCACTCTTTCGGTTCACTTTCCTGCAACAGGAAGTGCTTGCCTTCCTGGGCTTTCGGTGCCAGCGGCGTACCCGGAGGCGTAGCGAAGGCGATGCCGCCACGGATAAACTGGTTAAAGGTGCCGGTTTTCACGACGCCGCCCGTCAGACCAAAGTCCAGACTGTAACCCGATGCCAACCAGAAGACGGAATTGTTACGCACCAGGTGTTGATAGCGTTTACTGATGCGCATCGCAATCATCACGCGATCTGACAATGTCCCCAGCGTCATTCCGGTAACCGTACCGACTTCCAGACCACGGAACAGCACAGGCGTACCGATGCCTAACGAACCGGCTTCCGGCGCTTCAACAATAATGCTTAAGCCATCCAGGTAACGCGAATCAGTTATGGTGGCCTCTTGTAATTCAAAGTCGCGGCGAGGGTTGCCCCGTCCTGGTTCGACGTTGATATACGGCTGGAGGATAGTATCAAGATGCTCAACGCCAGCTGCCGAAATTTGCGGTGTGACAACTGAGAAGCGCGTACCACCGCGAGCAAAGGTCTGGACATATTCCGGATAGAGCACCGCCTTTGCCTGTACTTCATTGCGCGCGGTAATCAGATCCAGCGTCTGGATTTGCCCGATATCAATACCGAGATAGCGAATTGGCATCCCGACCGCCAGTTTTCCGGCATCGAAAGCGTGAAGCGTAATCTGCCCGCCAACCGCACGGGCTGCTGTTTCGGAAGCATACAGAATACGCTTATCGCCTTTACGCTGACTGGCGCTGGCACCGCTGAGGTTATCGAAGCTAATAGCCCCCTTTAATGCTCTGGAGAGCGGGGATGCCTGTACGGTCAGGCCACTACCATTCAGCTGAACTTTCGCCCCACCTTCTGCCCAGAACACGCTGTTGCTGGTCAGAAGGTTGCGATACTCCGGCTTAATATGCAGATCGATATCAAACGCGTTAGCTCGCGGACGCACGGTAATAACTTCACCAACTTCAAATTTACGGTACAGCACTACCGATCCTGCCTGCACATCCGGCAGCGTCTCTGCACTCAAACTCACGGTTGTGGTGGGTAAATCGCTAAGGCTGTTCTCCAGCGCTTTTTCCAGATTGGCATACAGTGGATAGCTGGCTTTCATCTCGCCTTTATCGCCTGGCAGAATACGTATCCCGCCGTTAATCCATTCTGAGGCGCTGGCACCGAGAAACTCAACGCCATCCAGCCCCACCTTCACGTCGACACGGCTGTTGACGACAAATTTGCTATCGCCTTTTACCAGTTCGCGATGCTGAGGCTCGATGGCGACGGTAAAGGTGACGCCTTTGCTGGTGAGTTTACGATCAATAACCTGGCCTACCTGCACGCCGTGAAGAATGAGCGGTTGACCAGCATCAATACCGTAACTTTCCGGCGCGGTCAGGGTCAGTGTCAGAACATCCGGCTCTTGCAGTAGGGCTTTTTCGCCGGGCACAACAACGAACTCTTTGCGTGGCTCGCCATCGCCGGGCACCAACTCAAAGGTTTTTCCGGTCAGCAGGGCGCTGAGATTGGCATCGCTAAGGGATAATTTCGGGTTGCGTAATTCGATGCGGGTATTTTCACGAAGCAGGGTGACGACGCTGGGATCAACGGTCATTTCCCCAGTGACTTTACCACCAGGATTTAAATCCAGTTTAGTCAGCTGTCCGACTTCCAGCCCCTGATACATTAACGGCGTCGAGTCGGCGGTTAATCCGGCCCCACTCGGCAGTTCCAGTTTTATTATTACGCCACGCTGGCTGTGGGCGAGATCTTCATACAGACCAAAGGTATCTTCCGCCTCGGCAGGTTTCGACTCTTCAGGTGAATCGAAGGCAATCGCACCGTTAACCAGTGCCGCCAGACTTTCCAGTTTCACCTTCGCGCCACTGATACTGACGTTGGCATCAACGCCGGAAACGTTCCAGAAACGGCTACCTTTTTTCACCAGGTCGGTAAAACGCCGCTCGATCAGGACATCAATCACCACGCCTTGCTTGTTGGGATTGATGGCATAGTCGTAGACTTTTCCGACCGGGATCTTGCGGAAATAGACCAATGAACCGCTGTTCAGCGAACCGAGATCGGGGGCTTGCAGGTGGATCATCAGATCGCCATTGTCCAGCCGATATTTCGGTTGGGTATCGAGTGCGACAAAGTGATCCTGCTCTTTACCTTTACCCGGCATCATGCCGATATAGTTACCACCGACGAGGGCATCCAGCCCGGAGACACCTGCCAGCGAGGCCTTTGGCGTCACCAGCCAGAACTGTGTCTCTTCGCGCAGCGCATCTTTCATATCAGACTTGATGCTGACCTTGACTTCAATCTTACGAAGATCGTCGCTCAGGCTGATATCCTGCACAGTTCCGACTTCAACGCCCTGATAACGAACAGGGGTGCGGCCCGGGACAATACCATCCGCCGACATAAAGTCGATGGTGACGGTATTACCCCGGTCCTGATAACTATCCCAAATCAGCCAACCGGCAATCATTAGCGCGATGAATGGCAGCAGCCAGAAAGGTGAGATACGGCGTTTATTTTTAATCTGCGCTTCAGTCGTCGAAGCGGGCGTTTCCTGACTCATGTGCATCCCAAAGTAAGCGGCTGTCCAGCCATTCCACAGCAAGAATAGTCAAAATTACCGCTGCGCCGAAATAAAACGCAGCCGGTCCCATAGTAAAAGCGAGGATCTGATCGCGATTAATCAGCGACATGGTTAAAGATATGACAAACAGGTCGAGCATCGACCAGCGACCAATCCAGGTCACCATCCGCAGTAACAGAATGCGTGTGCGTAAACCTTGCTGGCATTTAAAATGAATACTCAACAGTAAAGTGAACATGACGATCACTTTAGTAAACGGTACCAGAATACTGGCGATAAACACGATTCCCGCAACGGCAATGTTGCTACTTGCCAGCGACATAATTCCGGAAAGAATTGTATCTTCCTGCCGTCCTCCGTTCAGATAAATGATAGAAATAGGCAACAGGTTGGCAGGTAACAACAAAACGATTGACGCTAACAGCGCCGCCCAGCATTTTTGCAGACTATGACGGCGACGCAGGCGTAGCGGGATATGGCAACGCGGGCAGCGACCACGCTGATCAGGATAGCCGGTAAAATGGCACCCAAGACAGACACGGAGTTTCTCGTCCCTACGCGTAGCGGGGCGCTGCGGATAAAATCGCTCCCACAGTTCTTCGACATTGAGATGTGACAACGTCACCGTCGTTAAAATCACCAACGCCACAAAAGAGAACAAGCCGACACCCGTCTGGATATGGGCATAATCCTGCACCTTTATAGAAGCAACGCCAATGCCGACCAGGTAGATATCGAGCATTACCCACTCTTTCAGTCGCTCAAGCATCAGCAGTACCGGACGTAGATTCATTCCCAGTCGGTTACCAAACCATAAATAAGCTATGGAGGTCACCAGAATGAGGGGGGCACCAATAACGCAAAAAAAGACCATTGATCCCGTTATCGCATCGCCCTGTTTGGTCATTTGCCAGATGCCTTGCATGACGTTGGCGTCAATACGAATGCCTAACAGCCAGATATGCAACAGCGGTTCGCCCCAGGCAAACGGCATCAGCAACAGCATGGTGAAGGCCATTGCCGCCAGGCGCGTTAGCGACCAGTCGCGCCCGTCACGAATTTTTGCCTGACAGCGCGGACAATAGGCACTTTGATGAGAATTTATCTCGGGCAGGCTAAACAGCATGTCACATTGCGGGCAACGTTGGTAATCACCACGCGGCAGTTCCTCACCGATAGCCCTCACTGTTATCTTTTTTGTCGGCGTAATTTGTGGTGTGTTAAGAGCCATGACGTGCCAAATGTAATAAGAATTAACATTAATCTTAACCCATGATGGGAATGATCTTGAGCATTAACGCATTTAATGCTTATTTTAATAGGCTGGCAGTTCCAGGTAAGACAACCAAGTGATTATATAATGAACAAAACAGAATTTTACGCGGATTTAAATCGCGACTTTAACGCGCTGATGGCAGGAGAAACCAGTTTTCTGGCAACGCTTGCGAACACCAGTGCGTTGTTATACGAGCGTCTCACTGACGTAAACTGGGCAGGTTTTTATTTGCTTGAGGACGATACACTGGTACTCGGACCATTTCAGGGCAAAATTGCCTGTGTCCGGATACCCGTCGGGCGCGGGGTGTGCGGCACTGCGGTTGCCCGCAATCAAGTGCAGCGTATCGAGGATGTTCACGCGTTTGACGGGCATATTGCCTGTGATGCGGCGAGTAATTCTGAAATTGTTCTGCCGCTGGTGGTGAAAAATCAGATTATTGGTGTTCTCGACATCGATAGTACCGTCTTCGGTCGCTTTACAGACGAGGACGAGCAAGGCTTACGTCAGCTTGTGGCACAGCTTGAAAAAGTGCTTGCAACGACGGATTACAAAAAATTCTTTGCGAGCGTCGCAGGATAATCAACGGATAACGTAGCATTTACTGGTAGCGTCATTATAATGACGCCTGTTCATGCCTGCGCTTGTTGGCTACGTCCGTTGTAATCAGGAAATTTCATGGAAAATCAACCTAAGTTGAATAGCAGTAAAGAAGTAATCGCGTTTCTGGCCGAACGTTTTCCCCACTGTTTCAGTGCGGAAGGTGAAGCGCGTCCGCTGAAAATCGGTATTTTTCAGGATTTGGTCGATCGTGTTGCCGGGGAAATGAACCTGAGCAAAACGCAATTGCGATCCGCTTTACGTCTCTACACTTCGAGCTGGCGTTATCTTTACGGTGTTAAACCCGGCGCAACGCGTGTCGATCTTGACGGCAACCCATGCGGTGAGCTGGACGAGCAACATGTAGAGCATGCTCGCAAGCAGCTTGAAGAAGCGAAAGCGCGTGTTCAGGCACAGCGTGCTGAGCAGCAAGCGAAAAAACGCGAAGCTGCCGCAGCTGCTGGTGAGAAAGAAGACGCACCGCGCCGCGAACGCAAGCCACGTCCGACCACGCCACGCCGCAAAGAAGGCGCTGAACGTAAACCTCGTGCGCAAAAGCCGGTAGAGAAAGCGCCAAAAACAGTAAAAGCACCTCGCGAAGAACAGCACACCCCGGTTTCTGACATTTCAGCTCTGACTGTCGGACAAGCCCTGAAGGTGAAAGCGGGTCAAAACGCGATGGATGCCACCGTATTAGAAATCACCAAAGACGGCGTCCGCGTCCAGCTGAATTCGGGTATGTCTTTGATTGTGCGCGCAGAACACCTGGTGTTCTGAAACGGAGGCCGGGCCAGGCATGAACATGTTTTTTAGGCTTACCGCGTTAGCTGGCCTGCTTGCAATAGCAGGCCAGACCTTCGCTGTAGAAGATATCACGCGTGCTGATCAAATTCCGGTATTAAAGGAAGAGACGCAGCATGCGACGGTGAGTGAGCGCGTAACGTCGCGCTTCACCCGTTCTCATTATCGCCAGTTCGACCTCGATCAGGCATTTTCGGCCAAAATCTTTGACCGCTACCTGAATCTGCTCGATTACAGCCACAACGTGCTGCTGGCAAGCGATGTTGAACAGTTCGCGAAAAAGAAAACCGAGTTAGGTGATGAACTGCGTTCAGGAAAACTCGACGTTTTCTACGATCTCTACAATCTGGCGCAAAAGCGCCGTTTTGAGCGTTACCAGTACGCTTTGTCGGTACTGGAAAAGCCGATGGATTTTACCGGCAACGACACTTATAACCTTGACCGCAGCAAAGCGCCATGGCCGAAAAACGAGGCTGAGTTGAACGCGCTGTGGGACAGTAAAGTCAAATTCGACGAGTTAAGCCTGAAGCTGGCAGGAAAAACGGATAAAGAAATTCGTGAAACCCTGACTCGCCGCTACAAATTTGCCATTCGTCGTCTGGCGCAAACCAACAGCGAAGATGTTTTCTCGCTGGCAATGACGGCGTTTGCGCGTGAAATCGACCCGCATACCAACTATCTTTCCCCGCGTAATACCGAACAGTTCAACACTGAAATGAGTTTGTCGCTGGAAGGTATTGGCGCAGTGCTGCAAATGGATGATGACTACACCGTTATCAATTCGATGGTGGTAGGTGGTCCGGCAGCGAAGAGTAAAGCTATCAGCGTTGGTGACAAAATTGTCGGTGTTGGTCAAACAGGCAAGCCGATGGTTGACGTGATTGGCTGGCGTCTTGATGATGTGGTTGCCTTAATTAAAGGGCCGAAGGGCAGTAAAGTTCGTCTGGAAATTTTACCTGCTGGTAAAGGGACCAAGACCCGTACTGTAACGTTGACCCGTGAACGTATTCGCCTCGAAGACCGTGCGGTTAAAATGTCGGTGAAGACCGTCGGTAAAGAGAAAGTCGGCGTTCTGGATATTCCAGGTTTCTATGTGGGTTTGACAGACGATGTCAAAGTGCAGTTGCAGAAACTGGAAAAACAGAATGTCAGCAGTGTCATCATCGACCTGCGTAGCAATGGCGGTGGGGCGTTGACTGAAGCGGTATCGCTCTCCGGTCTGTTCATTCCATCCGGTCCGATTGTTCAGGTCCGTGATAACAACGGTAAAGTTCGTGAAGACAGCGATACCGATGGGCAGGTTTTCTATAAAGGCCCGCTGGTGGTGCTGGTTGACCGCTTCAGTGCTTCGGCTTCAGAAATCTTTGCCGCGGCAATGCAGGATTACGGTCGTGCGCTGGTTGTGGGTGAACCGACGTTTGGTAAAGGCACCGTTCAGCAATACCGTTCATTGAACCGTATTTACGATCAGATGTTACGTCCTGAATGGCCAGCGCTGGGTTCTGTGCAGTACACGATCCAGAAATTCTATCGCGTTAACGGCGGCAGTACGCAACGTAAAGGCGTAACGCCAGACATCATCATGCCGACGGGTAATGAAGAAACGGAAACCGGTGAGAAATTCGAAGATAACGCGCTGCCGTGGGATAGCATCGATGCCGCGACCTATGTGAAATCGGGAGATTTGACGGCCTTTGGACCGGAGCTGCTGAAGGAACATAATGCGCGTATCGCGAAAGATCCTGAGTTCCAGAACATCATGAAGGATATCGCGCGCTTCAACGCTATGAAGGACAAGCGCAATATCGTTTCTCTGAATTACGCTGTGCGTGAGAAAGAGAATAATGAAGATGATGCGACGCGTCTGGCGCGTTTGAACGAACGCTTTAAACGCGAAGGTAAACCGGAGTTGAAGAAACTGGATGATCTACCGAAAGATTACCAGGAGCCGGATCCTTATCTGGATGAGACGGTGAATATCGCACTCGATCTGGCGAAGCTTGAAAAAGCCAGACCCGCGGAACAACCCGCTCCCGTCAAGTAATATCAATCAGGCACAAGAAATTGTGCCTGATTTTTTAACAGCGGCAAGATGCCGTAAATCAGATGCTACAAAATGTAAAGTTGTGTCTTTCTGGTGACTTACGCACTATCCAGACTTGAAAATAGTCGCGTAACCCATACGATGTGGGTATCGCATATTGCGTTTTGTTAAACTGAGGTAAAAAGAAAATTATGATGCGAATCGCGCTCTTCCTGCTAACGAACCTGGCCGTAATGGTCGTTTTCGGGCTGGTACTGAGCCTGACAGGGATACAGTCGAGCAGCGTTCAGGGGCTGATGATCATGGCCTTGCTGTTCGGTTTTGGTGGTTCCTTCGTTTCGCTTCTGATGTCCAAATGGATGGCATTACGATCTGTTGGCGGGGAAGTGATCGAGCAACCGCGTAACGAAAGGGAACGTTGGCTGGTCAATATTGTAGCAACCCAGGCTCGTCAGGCGGGGATCGCTATGCCGCAAGTGGCTATCTACCATGCGCCGGACATCAACGCTTTTGCAACCGGTGCGCGCCGTGATGCCTCTCTGGTTGCTGTCAGCACCGGTTTGCTGCAGAACATGAGCCCGGATGAAGCCGAGGCGGTAATTGCTCATGAAATCAGCCACATCGCCAATGGTGATATGGTCACCATGACGCTGATTCAGGGCGTGGTGAACACCTTCGTTATCTTTATTTCCCGTATTCTGGCGCAGCTTGCCGCGGGTTTTATGGGCGGAAATCGTGATGAAGGTGAAGAGAGCAACGGCAACCCGCTGATCTACTTTGCGGTTGCAACGGTTCTGGAACTGGTGTTTGGTATTCTGGCGAGCATTATCACCATGTGGTTCTCGCGTCATCGTGAATTCCATGCTGATGCCGGTTCGGCAAAACTGGTTGGTCGCGAGAAAATGATTGCCGCGCTGCAGCGCCTGAAAACCAGCTATGAACCGCAAGAAGCAACCAGCATGATGGCTTTCTGTATTAACGGTAAGTCGAAATCGCTCAGTGAGTTGTTCATGACTCACCCGCCGCTGGATAAACGTATTGAAGCTCTGCGTACGGGTGAATACCTGAAGTAATATGAAGTAAATACTAAAAAGCGCGTCCTGCTCGACGCGCTTTTTTTATGCCCTGGATCTTGGCTGAGTGATACGTAACCCACTGATACAGGCAGCAATCACTGCCAGAATAGCCGCAGCCATCAGCGAGACGTGAGTACCATTATCACCAAACTGATTTAGCATCAGCGCCACCAGCGCCGCGCCACTACTCTGACCCAATAGACGAGCCGTCCCTAACATGCCACTGGCCCCACCGCTACGTTCGCGCGGAGCGGAGGTAATAATGGTGTGGTTATTGGGTGACTGAAATAAGCCAAATCCAGCGCCACATAAGATCATCGGCCAGATAATATTGATATCCGCAGGTGACGCGGGCAGCAGAACCAGGGAAAAAAGCCCCGCAGCCATGATGAATAATCCTAAAGCACCCAGCAATCCTGCATGTACGCGTTCAATCAAATAGCCTGCCAGCGGAGCCATCACCATCGTTGCTAACGGCCACGGTGTCAGAAGTAAACCTGTTTCGACTTCACTACGCCCGAGCACGGTTTGCAGGTAAAAGGGCAGGGAAACCATTGCCAGCATTTGTGCGCAGAAAGAGCAAACAGATGTGCAAATAGAAAGTGAAAACAGCGGGATACGCAGTAAATCCACCGGTAGCAGCGGTACGGGAAGAGAAAGCTGGCGGCGAATAAAGAAAATACCAACGACAACCATTACCACCAGTTCCGCACCAATCAATGTCAGCGATTGCCCCTGAGCGAAACCACTCAACGCAGTGATAAGCAGGCCGAAGGTTAACGCGTTCATCACGGCGCTGGGCAGGTCGAAACGGGGTTTACTGGCGCGAGAACCATTGGGTGGCAGAAAACGCATTGCCAGAAGCAGGGCGATAATACCCAACGGTACGTTGATTAAAAATAACCATTTCCAGGATGCGATGGAGAGGATTGCTGCAGCAATTGTCGGCCCGGCAGCAGAAGAAACGGCAACAATAAACGAGTTTATGCCCATCCCTCTACCCAGAAAACGTTGTGGATAGATCAGGCGGATAAGTGCGGTATTAACGCTCATCAACGCTGCACCGCCGAAACCTTGTATGACACGCGCAAGGGTGAGCATTTGCAGCGAATCAGAAAGGGCGCAGAACAGTGAAGACAACAGAAAAACGACCAGACCGCATTTATAAATACGTCGATAGCCAAACATATCGCCCAGAAACGAAAATGAGAGCAGGGAGATGACAATGGCGATTTGATAGGCGTTCACTACCCAGATGGAACTGGCTGGCGTGGCATGAAGGTCCGTGGCGATTGTTGGCAGGGCGACGTTGGCGATTGCGCCGTCAAGGACAGCCATCGAAATACCAATCACAATGGTTAATATCGCACCGTATCGCTGGGGCAATGGCAGGCCGTCGGCCTGAACTTTTGGCATAGGAATTTTATATCTTTGGTGAATAATCAACAGGGGTATGATTCTAGCACTGATATTCACGGTGGATGTCGCAGAATTGTAACTAACCGGCAAAAGATGGATTGCGACCACCCTGGTGCGAAATTATAATAAAAAACAGTTCTGATTTTTATAAAACACTCGCAATGAGGTGATAAATGGCTAACGCAGATCTGGATAAACAGCCTGATTCTGTATCTTCCGTGCTGAAAGTTTTTGGCATTTTGCAGGCGCTGGGTGAAGAGCGCGAAATAGGGATAACCGAGCTGTCGCAGCGCGTCATGATGTCAAAAAGCACCGTTTATCGCTTTTTACAGACCATGAAAACCTTAGGTTATGTGGCGCAGGAAGGGGAGTCGGAGAAATATTCCCTGACCCTGAAATTGTTTGAACTGGGCGCTCGCGCGTTACAAAACGTCGATTTAATTCGTAGCGCAGATATCCAGATGCGTGAGATTTCCCGCCTGACCAAAGAAACTATCCACCTCGGCGCACTGGACGAAGACAGTATTGTTTACATTCACAAAATTGACTCTATGTACAATTTGCGCATGTATTCACGGATTGGGCGTCGTAATCCGCTGTACAGCACCGCAATTGGTAAGGTACTGCTGGCATGGCGCGATCGCGATGAAGTGAAGCAAATTCTTGAGGGCGTGGAGTATAAACGCAGTACCGAACGGACCATCACCAGTACAGAATCGTTATTACCCGTTCTGGACCAGGTGCGCGAGCAGGGGTATGGCGAAGATAACGAAGAGCAGGAAGAAGGACTGCGTTGCATTGCGGTTCCGGTATTTGATCGCTTTGGCGTGGTCATTGCCGGTCTGAGCATCTCCTTCCCGACGTTGCGTTTCTCCGAAGAGCGTTTACAGGAATATGTCGCAATGTTGCATACCGCGGCGCGCAAAATTTCTGCCCAAATGGGTTATCACGACTATCCATTCTGATGAGAGTAAGAACCTGTCTGAATATCAAACAGACAGGTTCTTTATTTAGCATGAGAAAAATAAAGTTGAAGGTGGCGTTATATTAAACGCACTTGCGATAAGAATATTTTACTCATGAGTGAGAATCTGGTTATTTATTACCCTTAACCATTATCGACCACAATATTGCTTTTACGTAACAACGGGCAATCTGTTATCCCCAGAAAACCACTTTTAGTGTGCAGGTATTGTACCGTGCTGGTGCCTCTGGCGGTCAGATAGGTACATTGCAAACCTAATCCCGCGGCATTCTCTTTGCTTCCAATCAAAACGCCATATCCGCTGAGTAATAATCCTATCCATACCAGTGCTATCAGCATAACTGTGCGAATGATGAATCGCATTACAACCTCTTCTCTTTTTATGTTCGCTTAATCGTAGCGGCAATATGCGCTGAAGCAAGCGACTCATTCTGAAAAAGCACGAATATCGACATAGTTAGGCGCTGTTTAACTAACGCATGCTAGTTTAATGACATAAGGTAGGTGAAACGGAGATTGGAGTGAAAAAGTTTCGATGGGTCGTTCTGGTTGTCGTGGTGTTGGCTTGCTTGCTGCTTTGGGCGCAGGTATTCAACATGATGTGCGATCAGGATGTACAATTTTTCAGCGGAATTTGTGCCATTAACCAGTTTATCCCGTGGTGATATCATTTTTTCAGCACTAGATTTTCTTCCTCTCCAGCAGTGGTAGAATAGCGCCTCTACTCAGAGGTGGTGAAATGAACGAAGTTGTAAATTCAGGCGTGATGAACATTGCGTCTTTGGTTGTATCGGTGGTGGTTCTTCTTATCGGGCTCATCTTGTGGTTTTTTATCAATCGTGCCAGTTCACGGACTAACGAACAGATTGAACTGCTTGAGGCGTTGCTGGATCAGCAAAAACGTCAAAATGCTCTGTTACGTCGTTTGTGCGAAGCAAACGAACCTGAGAAAGCAGATAAAAAGACCGTTGAGAGTCAAAAATCGGTTGAAGACGAAGATATTATTCGTCTGGTCGCCGAACGATAATCCTTCCTCAATCTTGAGTAACCCCGTCGTTGAAGGGTTACTCAATTCATCCTGATTATACGCACTGCCATGGTGCAACTGCTTCAAATTAAAACTCTGGTCTGACTTCAAATAATTATCATATTATTTATTTGCGTAACGGGATATCAGAAAAAGATATTTAGCCCATTAATTTATTAGGATGTTTACATCGGATTTGTGATTAAGTGTGGTATTATTTATTAGCGAAACGTTTCTCTCTTGATTTTTTTGCGCATTCATCAATTTTTCTTATTTTAAATTTACAATACCTTTGGCGATTGACTTCTCTTTGGGGTGATCGATAGCCGTTAACTGACTGTTTTATGAGAAAAAGTGATATAACTTTTTATTCATTGCATAGCAGAAAATGTGATATTGCACGCACTATGTAATAACTTCTCCCACTGGCCTGGAACAACTGAACTTATTGAACTATGTTAGAAAATACGTCAGTTTAAGTATCTGCCTGAACTGGCAAGGTTAAGCACAATGATATATCGGCGCGTATTCCGTTGCATAAGTGTGCAAAAAAAGTGGAAGACGTATCGAGATTTGTGCGTCTGATCGAGACATGTTTAAAAATGGCTTGCCATAATTAACGTTGTATGTGATAACAGATTTCGGGTTAAACGAGGTACAGTTCTGTTTATGTGTGGCATTTTCAGTAAAGAAGTCCTGAGTAAACACGTTGACGTTGAATACCGCTTCTCTGCCGAGCCTTATATTGGTGCCTCATGCAGTAATGTGTCAGTTTTATCTATGTTATGCCTGCGGGCGAAGAAAACAATCTAAGGAATTTTTCAAATGGCAAAGATTAAAGGTCAGGTTAAGTGGTTCAACGAGTCTAAAGGTTTTGGCTTCATTACTCCGGCTGATGGCAGCAAAGACGTGTTCGTACACTTCTCTGCTATCCAGGGTAATGGTTTCAAAACTCTGGCTGAAGGTCAGAACGTTGAGTTCGAAATTCAGGACGGTCAGAAAGGTCCGGCAGCTGTTAACGTAACAGCTATCTGATCGAATCCACTGATCTGAAGTGTGAATACGCTTCAATCTCGCTATAAAGCCTCGTCGAATGCGAGGCTTTTTACTTTGCTTTATCTTCGCTCCAGTCGTTCGGATATTTGCCCGCCGCGTGATTCGCGTTACACTTGCGGCCTTTAGTATCCTGCCGGAGTTGTCATGTCGTTTTCCTGTCCACTTTGCCATCAGCCTCTTTCGCGTGAAAAAAACAGCTATATCTGTCCCCAGCGACATCAGTTTGATATGGCGAAAGAAGGGTATGTCAATCTGCTGCCCGTTCAGCATAAACGGTCTCGTGATCCGGGCGACAGCGCGGAAATGATGCAAGCACGCCGCGCATTCTTAGATGCCGGACATTATCAGCCGCTGCGTGATGCAATTGTCGCCCAACTGCGGGAACGGCTTGATGAAAAGGCCACAGCGGTGCTGGATATTGGCTGTGGTGAAGGGTATTACACACACGCATTTGCCGATGCGCTGCCCGAAATCACCACGTTTGGCCTGGATGTCTCGAAGGTAGCGATAAAAGCGGCGGCGAAACGCTATCCGCAGGTCACTTTTTGTGTTGCTTCCAGCCACCGTTTGCCGTTTTCCGATACCAGTATGGACGCCATAATACGTATTTACGCGCCGTGTAAAGCAGAAGAATTAGCGCGAGTAGTGAAGCCTGGCGGTTGGGTCATTACTGCCACGCCGGGACCGCGACATTTGATGGAGCTGAAGGGGCTGATTTACAATGAAGTACATCTTCATGCACCTCATGCAGAACAACTGGAAGGTTTTACATTACAGCAGAGTGCTGAGTTGTGTTATCCGATGCGTCTTCGCGGTGACGAAGCCGTCGCATTATTGCAGATGACGCCGTTTGCCTGGCGTGCGAAGTCAGAAGTCTGGCAAACACTGGCAGCAAAAGAAGTGTTCGACTGCCAGACGGACTTTAATATTCACCTCTGGCAGCGTTCTTATTAACCGTGGGAGTGCGTCCAGAGGATCTGGACGCCGATGCCGATCAGTACCAGCCCACCGAGAATTTCCGCTTTTTTCCCAATAATTGAGCCGATAAAGCGACCAACCATCATCCCTAATGTCGACATAATCAAGGTTGCACAACCAATGGCCAATGCGGTCGCGATAATGTTGACCTGAAGGAAAGCAAGACCAACACCCACAGCCATGGCATCCAGGCTGGTGGCAATCGCGGTGGTTACCAGTAGCCAGAAACCGTGCCGACGGCGCGGCTCTTCATCTTCATCATCAGCGCCACGAAAACCCTCAATAATCATTCGCCCGCCGAGGAATATCAGCAGCACAAACGCAATCCAGTGATTCCATTCAAGGACAAACCGGCTGGCTAACATGCCCATTCCCCAGCCGATCAGCGGTGTCAGGGTTTCGACGGCACCAAAAATAAGGCCGGTTCGCAATGCTTCAGAAAATTTCGGTTTATGGAGGGTGGCACCTTTACCGATTGATGCAGCAAATGCATCCATCGACATACCAAACGCAAGAAGAACAGTAGCAGTGATATTCATGACAACGTCCTGACCGGGGTATCCATAAAACACATCATCGCCCCCAGCAAACATGCATACATGAACAACAAACCGCGATGGTTTTCGCGTTCATGCAGGCATAGCGATTGATGTGCATATGGTCTCGCCTGACTGAAAGTGTTCAGTCCGTACGTGCCACGTTTTGCAACGAGTATGTTGACACGTACATTTCCGGAATCTGGAAATCGGCTACTCCCCAAATGAGGGCGCAACCTTAACATATTTTGAGAATATAAAACAACTGTTGGAATATATTATTTCATTGCTTTATTGATAACGATTTTCATTTAGATTTATATATCAATGAAACGTTAAGATAAATAACAAATAAGGGAAGGGGTAATATAGCCTAAGCTATGTCTGATTATTAAAAATACACTAAACATAGCTTTGGCTAAATTGATAACTTATTGAGTTGAAACGAGAAGCTTATAAATTTTTTCCAGATCGTCGATATTTCGAACGCGGATTAACAGCCGACGCTGTTCTAATTGCATCACCAACACGCCATCTTCCGACAAGTTCATCGCTTTGATTCGGCTATATTCAATCCAGACATTGGCGAAGAAAAAACCTTTTTGTTTAAAGATGATCTTCGGAACGCGGATCCAGAATATATAAAAACCCATCAGAGCCAGTGCACTTAATAACCATGTTGTTATTAGCGCGCCATGATTCGTGACGTTGTTATAGATAAGAATGACAATCAATCCGACGAAGATAACGCTATCGATGCGACCACGCCGGAGCAAAGGAATTGCCAGCAGAGTGGGGCCGTTACGGCGGGGCATGATGAACTGATCGTAGATCGCGAAGGCCAGGAGTGCGGCGATGAAAAGAATCAGTACCAGGTCCGTGATTGTCATTAATCCTCCAGATAAAAAAACGGGGCCAAAAGGCCCCGGTAGTGTACAACAGTCTTACAGTCCCAGCAGGCCGCAAGCGTAACCAGCGATACCGATGACGAAGAAGCCAACGATGATCCACAGCGGGTTAACTTTTTTGCGCAGTAGCCACATACAAGCAAAGGTCAGCAGCAGTGGTACCAGGCCTGGCATTAACTGGTCCAGAATAGTCTGGACAGTGGTAACGTGCTCTTTGCCCGTCTGGTCAGTAATGCGAGAGACAACCAGCGGGATGTTGACATGCGTCCACTTGTTAACTAATGCCCCCATGACAAACAGGCCGAGGATAGACGCCCCTTCCGTCAGTTTTTGCAGGAAACCACCACCCATATCTTTAACGATATCGATACCTTTGGAGTAACCATACGCTACGCCGTAGTAACGGGTTGCCAGACGCACCAGGTTAAACAAGATGAAGAACAGCAGCGGACCTAACAGGCTGCCGCTCATTGCGATACCGGCACCCAGCGCTGCAAATACCGGTCGTACGGTTCCCCAGAAGATCGGGTCGCCTACACCAGCCAGCGGCCCCATCAAACCGACTTTGATACCGTTGATAGCACCGTCATCGATCTCTGCGCCATTAGCACGCTGTTCTTCCAGCGCCAGGGTTACGCCGAGAATCGGCGCAGCCACGAACGGCTGGGTGTTAAAGAACTCCAGGTGACGGCGAATAGCTTGTTTACGAGCTTCGTTGTTCTCAGGGTAGAGGCGACGAATTGCCGGTACCATAGAGAAGCAGAAACCCAGTGCCTGCATACGTTCGAAGTTCCATGAACCCTGGAAGAGGTTAGAACGCAGGAAGACGCCACGAATATCACTTTGAGTGAGTTTTTTCTCGGTGGTAGTTTGAGTTGTATCAACCATTTCGCTCACCTGTTAGTCCAGTTCGTTATCGAGATCGTTGTTACCAGCTGCCTGAGCAGGCGCACCGGCTACGCGGTTGTATTTCGGGCTAAGTTGGATGTAGAGCACTGCCATAACAGTACCAATCACACCCAGAGCAACCAGGTTAAAGTTGGTGAATGCTGCGGTTACGAAGCCGAGGTAGAAGAACGGCATCAGGTAACCAGCACGCATCATGTTGATAACCATCGCATAACCAACCACCACGATCATGCCACCGGCGATATTCAGACCATTGGTCACCACTTCCGGAATCGCGTTCAGCATGTTCTGTACTTCGCTGGTACCAACAGACAGCGCAACGATGACGGCCGGAATAGCCACACGCATTGCTTGCAGGAACAGAGAAGAAACGTGGATCCAGGAAATCGCTGTCAGGTTGCCGTTATCAGCAGCCTTATCCGCAGCGTGCTGGAAAGCAACGGTAATAGTACGAACGATGATGGTCAGTACCTGGCCCGCAGCGGCCAGAGGGATTGCCAGTGCAATACCTGCACCAATGCTCTGATGACCTGCGATAACCAGAATGGTAGAAATGATGGAAGCCAGAGCGGCGTCAGGCGCAACTGCAGCACCGATGTTCATCCAGCCCAGCGCGATCATTTCCAGCGTACCACCGATAATAATACCGGTTTTCATATCGCCAAGAACGATACCCACCAGGGTACACGCGATTAGCGGACGGTGAAACTGAAATTCATCGAGGATTGATCCCATACCTGCGATACAGGCTACGATAAATACCAGCACAATTTGAAGAGTGGTAATCTCCATTGTACTTCTCCTGTTTACGTAAGACTAAAGTGTGAAAACTGAGTGATAATCAACACAATACGTTACTTATCGATTTTGCTGATCAGATCCATCATTTTCAGTTTCGGATCGGTGGAAACCTTACGGACTTCCAGCTCAATACCGCGCGCATTCAGTTTCTTGAACGCCTCGATATCTTTTTCATCAACCGAAACCGCGTTATTCACCTGGGTTTTACCCTGACGGAATGCCATACCACCGACGTTAACAGAGGTGATTTTCACGCCGCCTTCAACGAGACGCTCTACATCTGTTGGGTTGGTAAATAACAGCATTACACGTTCGCCAGCATATTTCGGGTTGTTGTAGACGCGAATCATTTTGGCAACATCAACTACGTGTGCTGTTACGCCCGGAGGTGCAACCTGGGTGAGCAGTGTCTTACGAACGGTATCCGCAGCCACTTCATCACTAACAACAATAATACGGGAGACATTGGTTTCTTTGGTCCAGCGGGTGGCGACCTGACCGTGAATCAGACGGTCGTCGATACGCGCAAGGCCAATAACCATGTAGTCGTTTGGTCCCATTGGTTTTGCCGGAGTTGGAGCCGCTTTTGGTGCTGCGGCAGCGGGTGCTGGCGCGGCTTTTTCAACCGGTTTGGCTTTCAGAGCTTTCACGCCTTCACGGCCTGTTTCTACTGCCAGCGCAACCAGTTCATCAAAGCTTGGGTCATCATCACGGGCCATTAACGTTTCCACGAGCATTGGAATGTTAACGCCTGCAATGACTTCATAATGCTCTTTGTCGACGACAATGCGGCTGGCAGCATTGAACGGGCTGCCTCCCCATGTATCAACGAGAAACAGCACGCCTTTAGTGGTGTCGAGTTTTGCCAACTGAGCGTTGTACTTTTCAATCAGCGTTTCGGCATTTTCACCTGGAACGAAATCGATCCAGCCGACGTTTTCCTGCTCGCCTAACAGCATTTCTGCGGTTTTAAGCAACTGCTCTGCAGCCCAACCATGTGTGCCTATAACAATAGCAATGGTCACTTGCTACCTCCTTTATTATCGTTAACACCTCAACGTGCCAGATGTATTTTTGAATCGTCGTCCACAATCGAATCGATTCAGATAAGGGCTACAACCAAAAACCCCTGCATTTCGCGATTTATTTTAGATATCGAAAAAATTATTTTATGTGATGAAGATCCGTAATTTAACTTTCGATTAGCAGAAATTTCGAAAGGTAAAATATCCTTGTCACATTCGTTTGCAAAGGAAGGTAAATCTTTGCCAAATCAGAGGCGTCTCTGATATGTTTAACTCCCGTTTAACAACCATGGAGTATAGGGCAGTAGCCCGCAGTATGGATCGTCACCGACGTCATTTCAGCATCAGGCCTTTTAACGCCTGCCTTTCTGGCACTCTATGCCGCACCTTTCGTTTGCATTTTGTCGTTACGCCTGCATTATTTCTGGCGTCGAATAGCTATTCCTTAAGCAGGAGCTTGTCATGGAATTCTTAATGGACCCCTCAATTTGGGCGGGGCTACTCACGCTTGTTGTTCTCGAAATTGTGCTGGGTATCGATAACCTGGTCTTCATCGCCATTCTTGCTGACAAACTGCCGCCAAAACAACGCGATAAAGCGCGTTTGCTGGGATTATCACTGGCGCTGATTATGCGTCTGGGGCTGCTGTCGCTGATTTCATGGATGGTCACGCTGACCAAACCGCTATTTACCGTCATGGATTTCTCCTTCTCCGGACGCGACCTGATTATGTTGTTCGGGGGGATATTCTTGCTGTTCAAAGCAACAACCGAACTGCATGAACGGCTGGAAAACCGCGATCATGATTCCGGCCACGGTAAAGGCTACGCCAGTTTCTGGGTGGTCGTCACACAGATTGTCATCCTTGACGCCGTCTTCTCATTGGATGCGGTAATTACGGCAGTAGGGATGGTTAACCATCTGCCAGTGATGATGGCGGCGGTAGTGATTGCGATGGCGGTTATGCTGCTGGCATCGAAACCGCTGACGCGATTTGTTAACCAGCATCCCACGGTGGTGGTGCTCTGTCTGAGCTTCCTGTTAATGATAGGTCTGAGTCTGGTGGCAGAAGGTTTCGGTTTCCACATTCCGAAAGGTTACCTGTATGCCGCGATTGGCTTCTCGATCATCATCGAAGTGTTTAACCAGATTGCGCGTCGCAACTTTATTCGTCACCAGTCGACTTTGCCGCTGCGAGCGCGTACTGCCGATGCCATCCTGCGTTTGATGGGCGGGAAACGTCAGGCCAATGTTCAGCACGATGCCGATAACCCGATGCCGATGCCGATCCCGGAAGGTGCGTTTGCCGAAGAAGAACGTTACATGATTAACGGCGTACTCACGCTGGCGTCGCGTTCTCTGCGCGGGATCATGACGCCGCGCGGTGAAATAAGCTGGGTTGACGCTAATCTCGGGGTCGATGAAATCCGCGAGCAGCTGCTCTCCTCACCGCACAGCCTGTTCCCGGTATGTCGCGGTGAACTGGATGAAATCATCGGAATCGTACGTGCTAAAGAACTGCTGGTGGCGCTGGAAGAGGGCGTTGATGTGGCGGCGATTGCTTCGGCGTCTCCGGCGATTATCGTCCCTGAAACCCTCGATCCGATCAACCTGCTGGGCGTGCTGCGTCGTGCTCGCGGGAGCTTTGTTATCGTGACCAACGAGTTTGGTGTGGTACAAGGTCTGGTCACGCCGCTGGATGTGCTGGAAGCCATTGCGGGTGAATTCCCGGACGCTGACGAAACGCCGGAAATCATTACCGATGGTGACGGCTGGCTGGTAAAAGGCGGTACAGATTTGCATGCCTTGCAGCAGGCGCTTGATGTTGAGCACCTTGCCGATGACGATGATATCGCGACGGTCGCGGGCCTCGTGATCTCGGCAAATGGTCACATTCCCCGTGTGGGCGATGTGATTGATGTAGGGCCACTGCATATCACCATCATTGAAGCCAATGATTATCGTGTTGATCTGGTTCGCATTGTTAAAGAGCAACCGGCGCACGATGAAGATGAGTAAGCGTTAACGTAACGGCATAATGGGTGTGATATGTCCATTATGCCGGGCGGGCGGCGGTTGGCTGCCCGCCAGCCATTTGGGAAAATCACATAGTGGCATCGGCTGTGCGTACAAATACCCTTGCAAAATATGGACGCCATGACGGCGCAAATATTTCGCCTGTTCTTGCGTTTCCACACCCTCCGCCACCAGTTCAATATTCAGTCTTTGCCCCAGTGCGATGATGATATCGGTCACCGTCGAGTTAACCGCGTCAGAACCTATAGCTGCGGTAAATGACTTATCAATTTTCAGCACGTCAGGACGTAATGTTTCAAGCCAGGAAAACGAGCTGTTGCCGGTGCCGAAGTCATCAATCGCCAGTTTGACGTTTTTACGATGCAGCTCGCGGGCAATCCGATAATCCACATCCAGTAAGGCATCGCGTTCGGTGATTTCGAGGATCAGTTGCTGAATCGGGTGAGCGCTAAACCAGTACTGATTGAGATCTTTTATCAGCACACCACGGCGAAAATGGCTGGGTGCGACGTTAATGCCAACATGAAACTGACTACTCATTGGGAAAACATGCCGCTGACGGATGGTTTCTGCCATCACATAGCGGGTCAGTGGCACAATTAAATGATGTTCTTCCGCGATAGGAATAAACACATCCGGTGAAATCCAGCCCTGACGTGGATTGTTCCAGCGCAGCAAAATCTCTACACCAATACATTGCTGGCTGCGCGCATTAAGCAAAGGCTGGCAGAACAATTCGAACTCATGTTGCGCCAGGCCCAGATTGATCTCGCGGGAAAAGCTCATTCGGTAAGCGGTCGCCAGCCAGGCGATGTAGCCCACCAGTAAACTTAGCAGCACCGCCAGCGGTAATTGTGTTGGAAGATAGTGCCATGCCAGCGCCGTAGCCCCCGGACCATTAACGTTAATGGTAAAAGGAAAGCGTTGCGAAGAAACCTGATAGTTTTCATTGTCTTCAGGTTGCGGAAGGGAATCTACCAGCCCATTACCATAGAGCAAATGCCGTTTGCCCACCGTCAGGCTGGCGCTACTGATTTGCGGCAGTTGTGGCTCAAGGAGCATTGCCGTCAGTAAGTCGATGTTAATCATCTCCATGACCCCAGCATTGCTACTGCCCGCTGAAGGTGTCCATTGAATCAAAACCGGACTGCCTTTAATCAGGGCACGGTCGATCGTCAGGCGTAAAAGTGGTTGCGGTGCAGGAAGTTCAGCCAGAATGTCCACGACGGGCACATTGCGATAACCAAAAATGCTGGAGCAATAAAGTGTGCCGTCTTGCACCAGGCCAATGGATCGCACAGTTTGGAGTTTTGCCGCCTGTTTACGTAATGGCAAATGGGCGACAGAGCAGGGCAGACCAATCAGCGGAAGCAAGACTTCGCTACCTGCCTGTAGGGGAAGCAGTACTTTATCTAATTCCTCTACAGCGTGATTGGCGAATTGTACTACCCGTTGTTGATTTAAGTTACGCTGTGAAATAAATCGCACGCTCAGGGTCGAAGCGAGCGTAACGAGTGCGCAAATCGTACAAACAATCATTCGATTACGGCGATAGGTTTTAATGATCCGTTGTGCTTTTTGCATGCGGGCCACCCTGTAAGCGTATGGCGACAAACGCCTGACGCAACAGTGGAAGTGTAGTGGGGAATATTACAGCAGACGAGAAAGCGGGGATAAATTCGCCCATCCGTTGCAGATGGGCGAGTAAGAAGTATTAGTCACACTGGACTTTGATTGCCAGACCACCGCGTGAGGTTTCGCGGTATTTAGCGTTCATGTCCTTACCGGTTTCGTACATCGTTTCGATGACCTTATCCAGCGAGACGCGCGGTGCACTGGTGCGACGCAGGGCCATCCGCGCGGCGTTAATCGCCTTGACTGACGCAATGGCGTTACGTTCAATGCACGGCACCTGAACTTGCCCTGCAACAGGGTCACAGGTCAGACCGAGGTTGTGCTCCATGCCAATTTCCGCTGCCACACAAACCTGTTCCGGGCTACCGCCCAACAGCTCGGCAAGGCCCGCAGCAGCCATTGAACAGGCAACACCCACTTCGCCCTGGCAACCGACTTCCGCACCGGAAATAGAGGCGTTCATTTTATACAGTGCACCAATCGCGCCCGCTGCCATAAAGTAACGGGTATAGATGTCCGGGCTGACCGATTCAATAAAGTGGTCATAGTAAGCCAGCACTGCCGGAACGATACCGCAGGCACCGTTGGTTGGCGCAGTTACCACACGACCACCGGCGGCGTTTTCTTCGTTAACTGCCAGCGCAAACATGTTTACCCAGTCAATGACATTCATCGGATCGTTAGACAGTTTATCGCTGGAAACCAGCATCCGGCGCAGGGCAGACGCACGACGTGGCACGCGCAGCGGGCCTGGCAGTACACCTTCGGTGTTCATCCCGCGATCGATACATGCCTGCATGGTTTGCCAGACATGCGCGAAATACTCGTCGATCTCTTTCTTGCTGTGCAGCGCCAGTTCGTTCTGCATAGCGAGACCAGACAGCGAATAGCCGGTTTCATTACAGTACGCGAGCAGTTCGGTGGCAGATTTGAACGGATACGGCACGCTCACTTCGTTGGCAGCATCCTGACCAAAGTGTTCTTCATCGACGATAAAACCGCCGCCGATGGAATAATAAGTTTTGCTGTAGATGACTTCATCGCCGTTATAGGCGTGGATTTGCATACCGTTTTCATGCAGCGGCAGGTTGCCGTTATGAAAACGCATCCCGTTGTCGCGCGGGAAATCCACTTCATGCCGTCCCTGTGCCAGCAGCAGACGTTCGCGCTCTTCTACGTCGCGAATAAAACCGGGAATACTGTCGATATCCACGGTGGCAGGTTCGTTACCTGCAAGACCCATAATAATGGCGATATCGGTGTGGTGGCCTTTACCCGTCAGCGACAGTGAACCATAAACGTCCACGGCAACGCGAGTAACGCTATCCAGTAAGCCTTTTTCGACCAGATCATCGACGAACTGTTTACCCGCCTTCATAGGCCCTACGGTATGGGAAGATGAGGGACCAATCCCCACCTTAAACATGTCGAATAGACTAATCACGATAATACTCCTGACAAGGTGACTGGACTTCCAGTAACGAACTAATAACAGCGCATAGTGTAAGAGGGAACGCGGCGACTGGCTTAACTATTCACATGAATTAAACTAATCAAAAACCGCGATTTAACTAATATTGCGATGATTGTCTCAAGTAGTGTTTTGTAGATGTAAAGATAAGTATAGTCAGGGTTTCACACCAATTTGCAGCGCCAGTTCACGAATAATGCCTGCGGTCATTCCCCATACAAAATACTGTTCGTACCAGGACAGCCATACCCGATGTGAATCGCCACGGCGGTAGATATCTAAAGGGTGATAACGACCCAGATGTAATGCCTGGGCGAGCGGCATTTCAAACACCGCCGAGACTTCATCTTCACTGGCGCGATACGGCAGATCGGGCGGGATAATGCCGACCACCGGGGTTACCTGATAGCCAGTTACGCTATCGACGGGCGGCAGCACGCCGATAACTTCAACGGCGGAAGGCGGTATAGCGACCTCTTCTTCAGCTTCGCGCAGCGCAGCGGCGATAACTGATGCGTCCGTGTCATCGACTGCGCCTCCAGGGAATGCCACTTGTCCAGCGTGTTTACGCAGATGAATCGAACGCTGAGTCAGCAACAACCCCGGTTGCGGTCGACGGACGATGGGGATTAACACGGCAGCCTGACGATGATTTAGGGTTTCCCGGTTAATTTGCGGGCGCAAAAGTTGAAAGCGCGATAAAAAATCATCAAGCGTCAGGCTACGGTATTCCACGTCTTACTTCTCCAGTTGGCGTAATATCTTATTAACTTTATCAAAAGTTTCCTGATATTCCGCTTCTTCCTGGCTATCGGCGACAATTCCACCGCCCGCAGAGCAGTAAATTTGTCCGTTAATGGCAGTCAGCGTGCGGATAGTAATGCTGGTGTCCATGTTGCCGCAAAAGCTCAAATAGCCAATGCTGCCGCACCAGGCATTACGTCGCTGCGGTTCCAGTTCGTCGATAATTTCCATAGCCCGTACTTTCGGAGCCCCGGTTATTGAGCCACCAGGAAAAGCTGCGCGCAGCAGATCGCTGGCGTGTAACTGTTCTGGTAGTTGCGCCGTTATGGTGCTGACCAGATGATGCACGGCAGGGAAGGGTTCCACCACGAAGAGCTCTGGTACTTTTACCGAACCTGCTACGGCAACACGACCGATATCATTACGCATTAAATCGACAATCATCAGATTTTCAGCGCGATCTTTGGGGGAGTTCGCCAGTTTCTCTGCTTGTTTGCTATCTTCCTGAGGATCGGGCAGGCGTGGTAGCGTGCCTTTAATCGGGCGGGTCTGGATTTCACTATTATCACAAAGGATAAACCGCTCTGGCGAAAGGCTTAAAATCGCGCCCTGTTCAAGGCGTAAAAAAGCGCTAAACGGCGCGCGGTTGGCCTGATTAAGCTGAAGGAATGCCTGCCATTCATCGCCAGAATAGGCCGCTTGAAAACGCTGGGCGAGATTCACCTGATAGCAATCACCACTGTGCAGATATTCCTGTACCTGGCGAAATTTTTCGCCGTACTGCTCGCGGGTCATATTGGATTGCCAGTCGGAAGTGAGCGCGAAATCTTCCTGCGGGGAGAATTGCTGGCTTTCCAGCCAGGCCCGACGGGCATTGACATCATTATGACTCAGCAAAGAAACTGTTTGACGCTGGTGGTCAACAACCAGCGCCCAGTCGTAGATACCCACTGCCATATCAGGCAGAACGATATCTTGCTGCGCAATTTCTGGCAGTGACTCAAAACGGCGGCCCAGATCGTAGCCAAACAACCCCAGCGCGCCGCCCTGAAATGGCAAATCTTCGTTATGCGCTGGGCGAATGTCTGCGCGATCCAGCACCTGCTGGAGCACCTGTAGCGGGTCATCAGTGGTCGTTGTGCGTTTTTCGTTTTCACTAACAACGGTTTCTTTACCGAAAGTGGTTAAAGTGCAAATCGGCTCGGCGACCACAATATCAAAGCGGCTATACGGATGATCGGCATAGCCGGAGTGTAAAAGCATCGCCCACGGCAGGTGGCTTAAGCGGGAGAAATAAAATTCAGCGGCGTCCTGACGCCAGGGTAAAGTAATCACAGCGGGAGATAACGTCTTCATCAGTCCTGACTCTACTGGCTATGTGCCGGGTAGCATGAAATAATTAGCGCCAACAATTTAGCAGGAGTTAACAATGTTTGCAGGTTTACCTTCACTCACCCATGAACAGCAGCAAAAAGCTGTCGAGCGGATCCAGGAACTGATGGCACAAGGGATGAGCAGCGGCCAGGCAATCGCGCTGGTGGCAGAAGAGCTGCGTGCCAACCACTCCGGCGAGCGAATCGTGGCGCGTTTTGAGGATGAAGACGAGTAACACACTAATCCGTATCGCTTTCGTTATACAAGCCGATGATTATTTGATTGTGAGAAAAAGGACGCTTTTCATATGTGATTAAAAGCGTCCTGACCCATTTATGCTGATGTAAATTTAACTCAGACCAGTGCTTTTAGTTCTTCCTGCATATATGTTGAAAAGTATTCAGGATTTTTAATCACAATGCGTTCACCAGACTCCATTTTTTTTGCCCATCCAACCATTTTTTCCGTGAACCCCGGGTTCCAGCCTTCCTGGTCAGCTCGCGCCGTAATATCGGCGGCGCTCGCGGGTACTCCCAGTTCTTTTAAATATTTAAAGATTCCCTTCGCCGTGCTTTCATTCATCGAACTTGGTGTTGGTGCTGATACATCCATGGCACCAATGAAATCCAGGGCTTTATCTATTACAGCAGGCATATTCTTATCCTTAAAATTAACCATGTTATCGATAAGGCTATATATGACCTTAATTTGCATCTAATATCAAAGGGATTATAACGATATGGCACGAGTTAACCTGTTGACATTCAGGTGTTTTAAAGGTAGCAGCTCATGGTGTGTTATCCAGTAAGAGGGAGAAAATTAACGGTCAGTCCGCACGCTATAACCAGATTGTTCAGCTAAGAAAGAAAACCAGAGTTGCTAATCAAAGGGCGAACACAACGGCATGGTTATGTTTATTTATATAGCTAGTTTTATAGATGAAATTGAAATTATAAAAATAAATAATGAATTAGCAGGAGCATCAACAGTAATAACTTAATCTCTGGTCGATTTATGCAAAACCGACCAGTATTATCGATAAATTATCGTCTGACTTATTATGCTTCGATAAAGCTTACACTGCAGCCACAATCTTAATTTCAACTTTATACTTCGGGTTCATCAAACCCGCTTGTACCGTGCAGCGCACCGGCGCATGACCCGCGACAACCCAGGCATCCCACGCTTTATTCATCGCCGCGAAGTCGTTTTTATCGGCCAGGAAAATGGTGGCATCCAGAATGCTCGATTTATTGCTGCCCTGTTTTTCCAGCACGGTGTCAATCTGCGCCAGCGTGTTGGCGGTTTGCTCAAAGGCATCGGCGTCGAGGTTTTCCGGTACACCAGTGTAGTAGAGCGTGTTGTTGTGGATTACTACATCAGACCAGCGGGCTTCAGCATCGATACGAACGATAGTCATCATTTTGTCCTCATTATCCTTCCATTTTCGTGCTGCAAAGACTGCCACAATGTGAGGTCGCCGTCACCACTTCAACTGGCGAAAGCGCCCTCATCCTGACATAATCCCTGTTCAAATCAACAGGGGGTAGTGTGACGGACGATTTTGCACCAGACGGTCAGTTGGCGAAAGCGATACCGGGCTTTAAGCCGCGAGAACCACAGCGACAGATGGCGGTAGCCGTCACCCAGGCGATAGAAAAAGGCCAGCCGCTGGTGGTGGAAGCCGGAACCGGTACGGGCAAAACCTACGCTTACCTGGCCCCTGCGCTGCGGGCGAAAAAGAAAGTCATTATCTCGACCGGTTCAAAAGCGTTGCAGGATCAGCTCTACAGCCGCGATTTGCCAACGGTTTCAAAGGCGTTGAAATATACGGGCAACGTGGCGTTGCTGAAAGGGCGCTCAAACTACCTCTGCCTCGAACGTCTCGAACAGCAGGCGCTGGCGGGGGGCGATCTGCCGGTACAAATCTTAAGCGATGTGATCCTGCTGCGCTCCTGGTCTAATCAAACAGTCGATGGTGATATCAGCACCTGCGTCAGCGTGGCGGAAGATTCACAGGCGTGGCCGCTGGTCACCAGCACCAACGATAACTGCCTTGGCAGCGACTGCCCGATGTATAAAGATTGCTTTGTGGTCAAAGCACGCAAAAAAGCGATGGACGCCGATGTGGTGGTGGTAAACCATCATCTCTTTCTGGCGGATATGGTGGTGAAAGAGAGTGGATTTGGCGAACTGATCCCGGAAGCTGACGTCATGATCTTCGACGAAGCCCACCAACTGCCCGACATTGCCAGCCAGTATTTTGGTCAGTCACTCTCCAGTAGACAACTGCTCGACCTGGCAAAAGACATCACCATCGCCTATCGCACCGAATTAAAAGATACTCAGCAGTTACAAAAGTGCGCCGACCGCCTTGCCCAGAGCGCGCAGGATTTTCGTCTGCAACTCGGTGAGCCTGGTTATCGTGGCAACCTGCGCGAACTGCTAGCTAATCCGCAAATTCAACGGGCGTTTTTACTGCTCGATGACACCCTGGAACTTTGTTATGACGTGGCGAAACTGTCGCTGGGGCGTTCCGCCTTGCTGGATGCGGCATTTGAGCGCGCCACGTTGTATCGTACGCGGCTGAAACGGCTAAAAGAGATCAATCAGCCGGGCTACAGCTACTGGTACGAATGCACTTCGCGCCATTTTACTCTGGCACTCACGCCGCTCAGCGTGGCGGATAAATTCAAAGAGTTAATGGCGCAAAAACCCGGTAGCTGGATCTTTACCTCAGCAACGCTGTCGGTGAACGACGATCTGCATCATTTCACCTCGCGGCTTGGCATTGAACAGGCAGAGTCGTTGCTGTTACCCAGCCCCTTTGATTACAGCCGCCAGGCGTTACTCTGTGTGCCGCGCAACCTGCCGCAAACCAATCAACCGGGCTCCGCACGGCAACTGGCGGCAATGTTGCGACCGATCATCGAAGCTAACAACGGTCGTTGTTTTATGCTTTGTACCTCGCACGCCATGATGCGCGATCTTGCCGAGCAGTTCCGCGCTACCATGACGCTTCCCGTATTATTGCAGGGGGAAACCAGCAAAGGGCAATTGTTGCAGCAATTTGTCAGTGCCGGTAACGCGCTTCTTGTGGCAACCAGCAGTTTCTGGGAGGGGGTGGATGTGCGTGGCGATACATTGTCATTGGTTATTATCGACAAATTGCCGTTTACCTCGCCGGATGATCCATTGTTAAAAGCGCGCATGGAAGATTGCCGTTTGCGTGGTGGTGACCCGTTCGATGAAGTACAACTGCCGGATGCGGTGATTACTCTCAAGCAGGGAGTAGGGCGACTGATTCGCGACGCTGACGATCGCGGCGTGCTGGTGATTTGCGATAATCGGCTGGTGATGCGCCCTTACGGCGCGACGTTTCTCGCCAGTCTGCCGCCCGCGCCGCGCACCCGTGACATTGCCCGTGCGGTTCGTTTCCTTGCGATACCATCCTCCAGGTAATTTGTTACGGAGTATGGTATGATGCGCCCCTTTTTATTGATCTAAGCACGAAGACCCATGCGAATTCTGGCTATCGATACCGCGACAGAGGCCTGCTCTGTCGCCCTGTGGAACGACGGTACTGTCAACGCTCATTTTGAGCTTTGCCCTCGTGAACATACTCAACGAATCTTACCGATGGTGCAGGATATCCTGACCACCAGTGGAACTTCCCTGACGGACATAAATGCTCTGGCTTACGGGCGCGGCCCCGGTAGCTTTACCGGCGTGCGCATTGGTATTGGCATCGCGCAAGGGCTGGCGCTTGGCGCGGAATTACCGATGATTGGCGTCTCCACGCTAATGACGATGGCGCAAGGGGCGTGGCGCAAAAACGGCGCAACACGCGTGCTGGCAGCCATTGACGCGCGAATGGGCGAAGTTTACTGGGCCGAATATCAGCGTGATGAAAACGGTATCTGGCACGGTGAAGAAACCGAAGCCGTACTGAAACCTGAACTCGTTCATGAACGGATGCAACAGCTTTCCGGCGAATGGGTGACGGTAGGGACGGGCTGGCAAGCCTGGCCGGATCTCGGTAAAGAGAGCGGTTTGGCCCTGTGCGATGGCGAAGTGTTACTACCCGCTGCAGAAGATATGCTGCCGATTGCTTGTCAGATGTTTGCCGAGAGTAAAACGGTGGCGGTGGAACATGCCGAACCGGTTTATTTACGTAACAACGTCGCATGGAAGAAACTTCCGGGCAAAGAATGAATCTTAAGAGTATGCCCTGAGAAAAAAGGAGTCGCATCATGGCGGTTCAAAAGAATGTTATCAAAGGCATACTGGCAGGTACGTTTGCGCTAATGCTCAGCGGTTGTGTCACTGTGCCGGACGCCATTAAAGGCAGCAGTCGCACGCCGCAACAAGATTTAGTTCGGGTGATGAGTGCGCCGCAGCTGTACGTTGGTCAGGAGGCTCGCTTTGGCGGCAAAGTGGTTGCGGTACAAAACCAGCAAGGGAAAACCCGCCTGGAAATTGCTACCGTACCGCTGGACAGCGGTGCCAGACCGACGCTGGGAGAACCTTCTCGCGGTCGCATTTATGCTGATGTGAACGGTTTTCTGGACCCGGTCGATTTCCGTGGACAACTGGTTACGGTAGTTGGGCCAATCACCGGTGCGGTTGACGGCAAAATCGGCAACACGCCCTATAAATTTATGGTGATGCAGGTAACGGGTTACAAACGTTGGCATTTAACCCAGCAGGTGATTATGCCGCCTCAGCCGATTGATCCATGGTTTTATGGCGGTCGTGGCTGGCCCTATGGCTACGGCGGATGGGGCTGGTATAATCCCGGCCCCGCGAGAGTACAAACAGTTGTAACTGAATAATTGCTTGTTTTTAAAGAAAAAGAAACAGCGGCTGGTCCGCTGTTTCTGCATTCTTACGGTAAAGATAAAAATAAATAGTGACGCGCTTCGCAACCTTTTCGTTGGGTAATTATCAAGCTGGTATGATGAGTTAATATTATGTTAACGACATGTATATCATTTGGGGTTGCGATGACGACGAACACGCATTTTAGAGGTGAAGAATTGAAGAAGGTTTGGCTTAACCGTTATCCCGCGGACGTTCCGACGGAGATCAACCCTGACCGTTATCAATCTCTGGTAGATATGTTTGAGCAGTCGGTCGCGCGCTACGCCGATCAGCCTGCGTTTGTGAATATGGGGGAGGTGATGACCTTCCGCAAGCTGGAAGAACGCAGTCGCGCGTTTGCCGCTTATTTGCAACAAGGGTTGGGACTGAAGAAAGGCGATCGCGTTGCGTTGATGATGCCTAATTTATTGCAATATCCGGTGGCGCTGTTTGGCATTTTGCGTGCCGGGATGATTGTCGTAAACGTTAACCCGTTGTATACCCCGCGTGAACTTGAGCATCAGCTTAACGATAGCGGCGCATCGGCGATTGTTATCGTGTCTAACTTTGCCCACACTCTGGAAAAAGTGGTTGATAAAACCGCCGTTCAGCACGTAATTCTGACCCGTATGGGCGATCAGCTATCTACGGCAAAAGGCACGGTAGTCAATTTCGTTGTTAAATACATCAAGCGTCTGGTGCCGAAATACCATCTGCCAGATGCCATTTCATTTCGTAGCGCCCTGCACAACGGCTACCGGATGCAGTACGTCAAACCCGAACTGGTGCCGGAAGATTTAGCTTTCCTGCAATACACCGGCGGTACCACTGGTGTGGCGAAAGGCGCGATGCTGACTCACCGCAATATGCTGGCGAACCTGGAACAGGTTAACGCGACCTATGGTCCGCTGTTGCATCCGGGCAAAGAGCTGGTGGTGACGGCGCTGCCGCTTTATCACATTTTTGCACTGACCATTAACTGCCTGCTGTTTATCGAACTGGGTGGGCAGAACCTGCTTATCACTAACCCGCGCGATATTCCAGGGTTGGTAAAAGAGTTAGCGAAATATCCGTTTACCGCTATCACTGGCGTTAACACCTTATTCAATGCGTTGCTGAACAATAAAGAGTTCCAGCAGCTGGATTTCTCCAGTCTGCACCTTTCCGCAGGCGGTGGGATGCCTGTTCAGCAAGTGGTGGCAGAACGTTGGGTGAAACTGACAGGGCAGTATCTGCTGGAAGGTTATGGCCTGACCGAGTGTGCGCCGCTGGTCAGCGTTAACCCGTATGATATTGATTATCATAGTGGTAGCATCGGTTTGCCGGTGCCATCGACGGAAGCCAAACTGGTGGATGACGACGACAACGAAGTACCACCGGGTCAACCGGGTGAGCTTTGTGTCAAAGGACCGCAGGTGATGCTGGGTTACTGGCAGCGTCCGGATGCTACCGATGAAATCATCAAAAATGGCTGGTTACACACCGGCGACATCGCGGTGATGGATGAAGAAGGATTCCTGCGCATTGTCGATCGTAAAAAAGACATGATTCTGGTTTCCGGTTTTAACGTCTATCCCAACGAGATTGAAGATGTCGTCATGCAGCATCCTGGCGTACAGGAAGTCGCGGCTGTTGGCGTACCTTCCGGCTCCAGTGGTGAAGCGGTGAAAATCTTCGTAGTGAAAAAAGATCCATCGCTTACCGAAGAGTCACTGGTGACTTTTTGCCGCCGTCAGCTCACGGGCTACAAAGTACCGAAGCTGGTGGAGTTTCGTGATGAGTTACCGAAATCTAACGTCGGAAAAATTTTGCGACGAGAATTACGTGACGAAGCGCGCGGCAAAGTGGACAATAAAGCCTGAGCGTTAAGTCAGTCGTCAGACGCCGGTTAATCCGGCGTTTTTTTTGACGCCCACTAAAGAGAATACAATTTGAATTACCAAATGATTACCACGGACGATGCGCTGGCTTCTTTGTGTGAAGCCGTCCGTGCCTTTCCGGCGATAGCCCTGGATACTGAATTTGTTCGTACGCGCACTTATTACCCGCAGCTGGGGTTGATTCAACTTTTCGATGGCGAGCATCTGGCGCTAATTGATCCTCTCGGGATCTCCGACTGGTCACCGCTGAAAGCGATCCTGCGCGATCCGTCCATCACAAAATTTCTCCATGCGGGCAGTGAAGATCTGGAAGTGTTCCTCAATGTCTTTGGCGAATTACCACAACCCTTGATTGACACGCAAATCCTTGCTGCCTTCTGCGGACGCCCGATGTCATGGGGTTTCGCTTCCATGGTGGAAGAGTATTCCGGCGTTACGCTGGATAAGAGTGAATCGCGCACCGACTGGCTGGCCAGACCGCTGACCGAACGTCAGTGTGAATACGCAGCGGCGGATGTCTGGTATCTGTTACCGATCACCGCAAAGCTTATGGTAGAAACGGAGGCCTCCGGCTGGCTACCTGCGGCGCTGGATGAATGCCGCCTGATGCAAATGCGCCGTCAGGAAGTCGTTGCACCGGAAGATGCCTGGCGTGATATCACCAATGCCTGGCAGTTACGCACACGCCAACTGGCCTGTCTGCAACTGTTAGCCGACTGGCGACTGCGCAAGGCTCGGGAGCGCGATCTGGCAGTGAACTTTGTCGTGCGTGAAGAGCATTTGTGGTCTGTAGCGCGTTATATGCCGGGAAGTTTAGGCGAACTGGACAGCCTGGGCTTATCCGGTAGCGAAATCCGCTTTCACGGTAAAACGCTGCTGGCGCTGGTGGAAAAAGCGCAGGCATTGCCGGAAGAGGCCTTACCGCAGCCGATGCTTAACCTGATGGACATGCCGGGTTATCGTAAAGCATTTAAAGCGATTAAGTCGTTGATTACTGACGTGAGCGAAACGCACAAGATCAGCGCCGAATTGCTGGCATCGCGTCGGCAAATCAACCAGCTGCTGAACTGGCACTGGAAACTGAAACCGCAGAACAATTTGCCGGAGCTGATTTCCGGATGGCGTGGTGAGCTGATGGCGGAAGCATTACACAATTTATTGCAGGAATATCCGCAGTAAAATCTTCCGAAGCCGGACTGGGCGCGCTCAGTCCGGCTTCGGCAAACTACAAATCCAACACCAGGCGTTTACCCTTCGCACGCGAACAACAGATCAACATACTTTGCTGGCTGGCACGCTCTTCATCGCTAAAATACTGATCCCGATGGTCAGCTTCACCTTCCAGTATTGCCGTTTCGCAGGTTCCGCATACCCCTTCACGACATAAACATTCCACTTTCGCGGCTTTATTATTTTCAATAACCTGCAAAATAGTCATCTCTTCCGGCACCACAAACTCTTTACCGGAACGGGCAAGCACCAGGGTAAATGCATCGCCGGTTTTGTCTTCAATCGCAAATTGCTCAAAGTGCAGCGTATCGGCGGCGATGTCCAGACGCGCAGCTTCACTTCTTACCGCTTCATTTAGCGCCTCGGGGCCACAGGTATAAACATGTGTGCCAGGTTCGGTATCCGCCAATAATCGCGCTAATTCCAGTCGTGTTCCGGTTGATGAATGATGCAAATGGACTTTCTCAGCCTGCGGATGCTGGACTAGCTCATCACGAAATGCGCAACTTTCTGGATTTCGCGTGCAGTAATGTAGCTGCCAGTCGACGTCGCTGTGTTGCAACTCTGCCATGTGCGACAGGAAAGGGGTGATACCAATGCCGCCCGCGATAAACAGATGCTTTCTGGCCGAGGGAATTAGCGCAAACAGGTTATTAGGCGTTGAAATCGTTAACCGATCGCCCACTTTTACCTGCTGATGTAAAAAGCGGGAACCGCCGCGCGAGTTTTCCTCCAGCCGAACGGCAATCTGATAACAAGAGGTGTCATGCGGCGAACTCAGTAGTGAATACGCATTGCTGTACTCGTTATCACCATCGCTCATCTGCACAATGACGTGACTTCCTCCGGTAAACGCAGGTAATGGTTTGCCATCGGTTGCCACCAGCATGAAGCGTTTCACCTGTTCGGTAAGCGGTTCAACCTGGCTCACCTGTACTTCAAACATTTGATAGTCTGACATTGCTGTACTCCATCAAAAATCAGCCCAGCGGCGGAAAATACCGCCGCCGATGTCATTAGTCCTTAAACACCTGCGCCAGCAGATTATGGAAGTGGGCGATACCATGTTCGGAAATTCCGCTACCGCTACTGTCGGCCATGATGCGCCCCTGACCACGATAGCCACGCGATTTCAGCCCTTTCTGTACGCTTTCAACCAGACGTAAATCTTCCGGACGGAACACATCGCGATACCACTCAATCAGCGATTTTTGCTCGTCGGTTAACTCTTCATTGGTGAAGTAAATATCGTAGTTTTGCAGGGTAGTTTCAGAATCCACCGGGAATTCATAAATGACCGTCATCATCCCTTTGATTGGGGTGACGTTCAGCATCGTGCACGGCCACAGCCAGAAACCGTGGAATGCCGCATCCGTGCCCTCTTCGAATTTGAAAGACTGTTCTGACGGTTTGGCGAAACCGTATTGCAGCGTCCAGTTACCGTGCATGGTGTGCCAGTAACGATCAACCTGAACGGAGTCGGAGAAGCCTGGATGCGCCGGACCACAGTGATAGCACTCGAGATAGTTATCGACAATGTTCTTCCAGTTGGCAGGCGTGAGGGTGGTAAAGCGGGCCGCCAGTTTCAGATCGTGGACTTCCGGGCAGGCTTCCAGCACTTTTGCGCCCAGACCTGGTAACTGATCTTCTACGCTGGTGGCGTTGGGGTCCATGTTGATGAAGACGAATCCGGCATATTCTTCCAGACGCACCGGAACCAGTTGCGCTTTGTCGCTATCGAAATTGGCGACGTTTTCGCAGTTACGCGCATGGGCCAGGTTACCATCGAGTTTGAATGCCCAGGCGTGATACGGGCAGGTAATCACATTTTTCGCTTTCCCTTCGCCGCTCAATAACTGATGACCACGGTGCGGGCAAACGTTATAGAACGCGCGCAAAACCTTATCACGACCACGTACCAGCACGATGCTTTCGCCAATGATCTCACGCGTCACATAATCATTGGCATTCGCCAGTTCGCTGCTGTGAGCGACGCAAATCCAGCTTTTGGCGAAGACGTTCTCTTTTTCGTGTTCAAAGGCGTTCTGATCGGTATAAAAACGGGCAGGAATGGTCCACGCCTCTTGCGGGTTAGCGCAAAAATTTTCGGGTAGTACAAAGTCAGGGCTCAGATTGCTCATAGGGATACCTTTATCGTTAGGATGATGGCGCTCAGTTGTCGCCTTTGAATACGGTTCCTGCCGGGATCAGCGGATTTTTTTCCGATGCTTCTACCGGTGTCTGCGGGAGATAATCTTCAACTTGATGGGCCGGGATATCGGCGTAATCCTGCTTCAGCCAGCGAATAAAGCCACCGACTTTCACCAGTAAAATAACGAGGAAGGGCAGGGCTGTAAGTACCACAGTGGTTTTCATGGTTTCCAGCGACGCGCCAGTAAATAAGATAGACAGTGGAATCAGGGTGATCACCACGCACCAGAACAGGCGAAGAGCACGGTCAGGGTCGTCACCTTCCTTAAGATTTCGCGTACTGGTCGCCGCCATGGTGTAGGCCACCGCATCCATATGCGAGGCAAGGAAAATAATCATCACGCCCAGGTATGCGGCGAGGAACAATTTACCGGCTGGCAACGACATCAGAACTTGCTGCACAGCTGTCTCGCCGCCCAGTGTTTCCAGCACCTGTGGGACGTTGATTACGCCATTGATAAACTGGTGAATGGCATAGCTTTCCATTACGCCGAAGAAGAACCAGCAACCGACGGTGCTGCCGAGGATCAGTCCCCAGATAACTTCTTTAATCTTACGACCGCGTGAAACGCGGGTGACAAACATTGCTACGCCAGGGGTGTATGAGATCCACCACAGCCAGTAGAAAACGGTCCAGTTGCGGGTAAATGAACCATCGCCAAGCGGATCGGTGAATAAGCTCATTTGCAGGAAGTTTTGCGTGGTCAGGCCGATGGCATTGATGATGCTGTTGGTAATAAATTCGGTTGGACCGACAATCAGCACCAGTAATGGCAGCAGGAACGCGCCCCAGCCAACCATTTTGCTCAGACGTTGCAAACCGTTGTTGATACCAATCCACGAGCTTAGGCAAAAAATGCCGCCGGAAAGCAGGATCACAAATGCCTGCACGGTGAAGTTATCGGGTAAACCGGTCAGCGCGGAAAGCCCACGAGTAAAGGTTGCTGCGGTAACAACAAGGGAAATGGTCAGCGCACCGACAGTGGCGATCAGGAACATCAAATCGACCAGTTTTCCCCACGGGCCTTGCGGGCGAACGCCGGTAATCGCGGCAATAATGCCGGAAAGGCTCAGACCTTTGTTTTTCCGCACATGAAAGTGATAAGCCATGATTAATGAGGCCAGCGTATAAGTTGCCCAGGCGCTGATGCCCCAGTGGAAGAAGGAGTAAGGGACGCTAAATTCGAGTGCCTGTTGTGAACGCGGTGCGATATTTAATCCAGGTGTTTGATAATAATAGGCCCATTCAGCAACCCCCCAATAAAGCGTAGAAGAACCTAAACCGGCACAAATAAACATAAACAGCCAGGAGAGCGTGCTGTATTCCGGTTTTCCTTCTCCAAGACGAATATTGCCGTATTTACTGGTGGCTAAATAAATCACCAGTCCCATTGCCAGCAAAACCAATACCTGTACGGCGGAACCTAACGTACGCGTAACAAAAGTGTATATTGCGTTGGCCGCGTCGGCCGATTGTTGTGGGAAAAGGCTTAATGCAGCTGCGATGAAAAGAATGGCCACCAGGCTGATGCTTATCAGCGGCACATCTTTTTTCTTAACATTGCTCATCATGAGTCATCTCCTGGGCATAAAAGCCCGTCTCTGGCTTTTGCCAGTTGTAATTATTTGCAGGGTAATGAGTTGCATGTTGTGTTTAACAAATTGATTATTTGCATGTTACATAAATTAAACAATTAAGAATACGGAAAGCCATAAAACACGAAACGGAAACAATAAAAGGTGAAATGACGCAGGTTATTAACTGCAAAGAACGAATAAAAAAACCGCGTCAGTGACGCGGTTCAAATAAACTGGTTTGACCTTAACGCAAAATAATTTTGCAAATCGCGTCGGCAACCTGTGGCGTGGTGGCACTGCCTTTCATATCCGGTGTTTTCGGCCCGTGAGCAATCACTTCTTCAATCGCTGCCAGAATACCGTTATGCGCTTGCTGGAAACGCTCATCGCCATTGCCGAGAAAATCGAGCATCATTGCACCGGCCCAAATTGTGGCGATAGGGTTAGCAATGTTTTTCCCGTAGATATCCGGCGCGGAACCGTGGACTGGTTCGAAGAGCGACGGGAAAGTGCGTTCCGGATTCAGGTTGGCGGATGGGGCAATGCCAATGGTGCCGGTGCAGGCCGGGCCAAGATCGGAAAGGATATCGCCAAACAAATTGGACGCCACTACCACATCGAAGCGTTCCGGCTGCATCACAAAACGTGCGCAGAGAATGTCAATATGCTGCTTGTCCCAGCGGATCTCCGGGTAATTCTCAGCCATTGCTTCCACTCGCTCATCCCAGTACGGCATGCTGATGGCTAAACCGTTCGATTTAGTGGCAGAAGTTAGCGTCTTACGTGGGCGGCTTTGCGCAAGTTCGAAGGCATAACGCAAAATGCGATCGACACCACGACGCGTAAATACCGATTCCTGAATGACGACTTCATGCTCTGTACCTTCATTCACTCTGCCGCCGAGCGAGGAATATTCGCCTTCGGTGTTTTCCCTGACCACGTAAAAATCGATGTCGCCAGGCTGTTTTCCCGCCAGCGGGCAGGGAACGCCAGGAAAGAGACGAACCGGGCGCAGGTTGACGTACTGGTCGAATTCACGACGAAATTTCAGCAGCGAACCCCACAACGAAATATGGTCCGGAACGGTGTCCGGCCAGCCGACGGCACCAAAATAGATGGCGTCGAAACGGCTAAGTTGCTCATGCCAGTCGTCCGGCATCATTTTACCGTGATGGCTGTAATACTCGCAGCTCGCCCACTCCATTTGCTCAAAACTCAAGGCGAAGCCCCAGCGCTCAGCGGCAGCCTGTAACACGCGAATCCCTTCAGGAAGGACTTCTTTGCCAATCCCGTCTCCCGGGATCGCAGCAATACGCATCGTTTTCATCATTGGGTTCTCACTTCCTGACCATCAAAATTGACAACATCACCATCCTATAATTGACTGAAAAGGAATTAATCCCTGTAACTGGTGAAACATAAAACACGAATCATGAATAATTTACCGCTGCTGAACGATTTGCGCGTCTTTATGCTGGTGGCTCGCCGGGCTGGTTTTGCCGCCGTGGCGGAAGAACTGGGCGTTTCTCCGGCGTTCGTCAGCAAGCGCATCGCCTTGCTGGAGCAAACGCTAAACGTGGTGTTGTTACACCGCACCACCCGCCGCGTCACCATTACCGAAGAAGGAGAGCGGATTTATGAATGGGCGCAGCGGATTTTGCAGGATGTCGGTCAGATGATGGACGAACTTTCTGATGTGCGTCAGGTGCCGCAGGGGATGCTGCGTATTATCAGCAGCTTTGGTTTTGGACGACAGGTAGTGGCTCCGGCGTTATCAGCGCTGGCGAAAGCGTATCCGCAACTGGAATTACGTTTTGATGTGGAAGACCGGTTGGTCGATTTGGTCAATGAAGGTGTCGATCTCGATATTCGCATTGGCGATGACATCGCCCCTAATTTAATCGCCCGCAAACTGGCGACCAATTACCGCATTCTCTGCGCTTCGCCGGAATTTATTGCGCAACATGGCACGCCGAAACATTTAACCGATCTTTCTGCATTGCCATGTCTGGTCATTAAAGAGCGCGATCATCCTTTTGGTGTCTGGCAATTACGCAATAAAGAAGACCACCATGCGATTAAAGTCACCGGCCCACTGTCGTCTAATCATGGAGAAATTGTCCATCAGTGGTGTCTCGATGGGCAGGGGATTGCTCTGCGCTCCTGGTGGGATGTTAGCGAAAACATTGCCAGTGGTCATTTAGTACAAGTGCTACCGGAATATTACCAGCCAGCGAACGTCTGGGCCGTTTATGTTTCAAGGCTGGCGACGTCAGCGAAAGTGCGGATAACGGTAGAATTTTTACGCCAGTATTTTGCCGAGCACTACCCGAATTTTTCACTGGAGCATGCCTGATTAATGATTCAATTATCGGGTTGATATCGGGTTAAAACCTGATTTTCTCCTTTCTAAGCCGCTACAGATTGGTTAGCATATTCACCTTTAATCGCGCATGATCGAAAGATAATTAAAGAGGTTAATGTGTTCGCTGAATACGGGGTTCTGAATTACTGGACCTATCTGGTTGGGGCCATTTTTATTGTGTTGGTGCCAGGGCCAAATACCCTGTTTGTGCTCAAAAATAGCGTCAGTAGCGGTATGAAAGGCGGTTATCTTGCTGCCTGTGGTGTATTTATTGGCGATGCGGTATTGATGTTTCTGGCATGGGCTGGAGTTGCGACATTAATTAAGACCACCCCGATATTATTCAACATTGTACGTTATCTTGGTGCATTTTATTTGCTCTATCTGGGGAGTAAAATTCTCTACGCGACCCTGAAGGGTAAAAATAACGAGGCCAAATCCGATGAGCCCCAATACGGTGCCATTTTTAAACGCGCGTTAATTTTGAGCCTGACTAATCCGAAAGCCATTTTGTTCTATGTGTCGTTTTTCGTACAGTTTATCGATGTTAATGCCCCACATACGGGAATTTCATTCTTTATTCTGGCGACGACGCTGGAACTGGTGAGTTTCTGCTATTTGAGCTTCCTGATTATTTCTGGTGCTTTTGTCACACAGTACATACGTACCAAAAAGAAACTGGCTAAAGTGGGCAACTCACTGATTGGTTTGATGTTTGTGGGTTTCGCCGCCCGACTGGCGACGCTCCAGTCCTGATGCATTCAGCCCGCGTTGTCGCGGGCTTCCCACCTGTAATCCTCCCTGATTCTTCTCTGATACGGTGCTAAATAGTAACCAATAAATGGTATTTAAAATGCAAATTATCAGGCGTACCCTGAAACGGCTGAAATAAACCGTTTTCAGCGCATTCACCGAAGGAGGGAAAAGGATGCTGCAAATCCCACAGAATTATATTCATACGCGCTCAACGCCTTTCTGGAATAAACAAACTGCGCCTGCCGGAATATTCGAACGTCATCTTGATAAAGGAACGCGCCCGGGGGTTTACCCACGCCTTTCCGTTATGCATGGGGCGGTCAAATATCTCGGCTACCCTGATGAACACAGTGCAGAGCCTGATCAGGTGATCCTTATCGAAGCGGGGCAGTTTGCGGTGTTCCCTCCAGAAAAGTGGCACAACATTGAAGCCATGACTGACGATACTTATTTCAACATTGACTTCTTCGTTGCTCCTGAAGTCCTGATGGAAGGCGCGCAACAACGGAAAGTCATTCATAACGGGAAATGAATCATGGGCAAAGCAACGTATACCGTGACCGTCACCAATAACAGTAATGGCGTTTCTGTCGATTATGAAACAGAGACGCCGATGACTTTACTGGTGCCAGAAGTGGCGGCTGAAGTGATAAAAGATCTGGTGAATACCGTGCGTTCTTATGACACGGAAAACGAACATGATGTTTGTGGTTGGTAATTATTACTGATCGTTGATGGCGCAATTTCTGCGCCATCGCAAAAAAATCCTCCGTGATGCTCGTCACAAATCTTGCCCTCCCGATGTTGTGCTATGCTTTTTATCAGCGACTAACCCGCTAATGCAAAACAGATAAGTGAGGAAACAATGGGCATTCTGTCATGGATTATTTTTGGGCTTATTGCCGGTATTCTGGCGAAGTGGATCATGCCAGGTAAAGATGGTGGTGGATTCTTTATGACTATCCTGCTGGGGATAGTCGGTGCCGTAGTCGGCGGATGGATCAGCACGCTGTTTGGCTTTGGTAAAGTCGATGGCTTCAATTTTGGCAGCTTCGTGGTTGCCGTTATTGGCGCGATTGTCGTGCTGTTTATCTACAGAAAGATTAAAAGTTAACGCGTAAATTGCACAAAGGCTGCACACAGGCAGCCTTTGCTATTTTCTAGATGTGACGTTACCACCATCCCAGCTCAGTGCCGAGTACGACAATAATCGCCACACCCATCATAATAATCGTTGTTTTTTTCATCTTTATGCTCCCGGGGCAGCATAGCCGCCAATAAAAAACCATGCTAAAAATACGACCGCTGTAATAAAGATTACAACCGGAAAAATAATACCGATTCGCATGTTATCACCAATCAAAAGAATGTGAATACGCCTCAGGAATGTAGCGCTGGATGCGCGACAAAAGGTGTTTTCTGTTTGTGTTTTTTCTCCTGATACATCGCGATATCGGCAGCATGCAGGGCACTGTCTGCATCGGTCGTTTCAGGATCGACTTCTACTATGCCAAGACTGGCACCGGGATAATACAAATCAACATCACCTAAGTGATATTCTCCGCGTATTTGCTGCTGAATACGTTCTCGCAGAGACGAAATATCCGCATTCTCGTTGTTCAGTGAAACAACCAAAAACTCATCACCGCCGAGACGGCCAATAACTTCGCCATTTTGCTGGAGCGTATTAAGGCGCTCGCCAACCTGAATGAGGAACAAATCACCACTATTATGACCAAAACGATCGTTGATTAATTTGAAGTTATCCAGATCGATAAACGCGATCATTATCTTATGGTTAAGATGCCGGGCGAGAGAAAACAGCGTCGTCAGGTTTTCAAAAATCGCCCGCCGATTCGGTAGCCCGGTTAACGAGTCGGTATACGATTGCGCAATCAGCGCAGCATTGGCTTCGCGCAGCTGTTCAACCAGTGCCTCTTTTTGAATATATTGTGCAATCAGTCCGGCGAATAACTGTAAAACCTGTTCCGCGCGTTCACTCCACTGGCGCTTCTCACTACTGGCGGCGCAAAGCGTGCCATAGAATGATCCATCCGGTAAGTGAATTGGCGTGCTCAGAAATGTGGTGATGCCAAGATTGCGTGCCGCAATACAGTCGCCCCAACGGTCAGGGACTTCATCGCTGAAAAAGCAGTTTTCATCAATGGCGCGTTTGCATAACGAGTAATCCCACGAGACGGTAAAATTCTCCGGGATGTGCATTTTCTGGCTGTTACGGGCAAACATAATATGCTGCAGGCGCGCTTCGACATCCACTTTGGTCAGGTAGGTTGATTCCATATCAGTGACCATTTCCAGCATCTCCAGAAGCTGTCGGACCAGACTTTCCAGTGACTGTTCTTTGGCAAGGGATTGCGAGACGCGGGCGATAATCTGATCTGACACGAAACAACTCCAGGATACGGCGGGTAAATGCTGATTATTTAATCTTTGCAGGCATGATAAAACATCATCAACAAAGATGAAACAAGGCGTAATATGATTTGAGTGAATGTAATAAAAATAGTGCTGCAAAACAAAACGATACCGCGATACTCTAAGTCTGGATAAATATGTGAGATCAATAAATGAAAATTATCAGTTTTGTTCTGCCTTGCTTGCTGGTCATGGCTGGTTGTTCAACCCCTTCTCAGCCAGAAGCACCCAAACCGCCGCAGATTGGTATGGCAAATCCGGCGTCGGTCTATTGCCAGCAGAAGGGCGGGACGCTCATTCCAGTGCAGACAGCGCAAGGGGTCAGCAACAATTGCAAATTACCGGGCGGTGAAACGATTGATGAATGGGCATTGTGGCGACGGGACCATCCGGCTGGTGAAAAATAACCGCCGGATGCTGTACTAAAATCACAAGCTACGTAGCCAGTCGGCCAGCACCAGCGCATGGTTCTGCGTGGTGTTTTTGGCTGAGTAGAGCAGGGTCAGCGGCTGTTTTTTGGCGATGTCCGCCAGCCGCTTTCCTTCTTGCTCGTGTTGCGCCAGTTCTGCAAGATATTGCTCGCGAAAGGTTGCAAAATCGACGACTTCGCCGTGAAAGGCTTTGCGCAGTTCCGTTGACGGCGTGATTTCTTTATCCCACTCATCAAGGGCTAAATCGGTTTTTTTGATACCACGCGGCCAGAGGCGGTCGACCAGTACACGATAACCATCGCTCTGTTCTGCCGGATCATAAACGCGTTTGCACTGAATATTCATCGTGTTTGTTCTCCCTTCCACGCATGATTGGTCACGTCACTATAGCACCGGATATTAGCGAATTTCTTTGTCTCTCCCGGCGCAAAGTCCGAAAATCGCCATCAGTAGTGAAAGTATGGCAACACCCATCAATGGTATGGACCAGTCACCGTTAGTATCGTGTATTTTACCCATCAGCGGCGGCCCACAGGCTGCCAGCAAATACCCGACGGATTGTGCCATCCCCGAGAGTGCCGCCGCCTGATGCGCAGAACTTGCCCGAAGACCAATGAACGTCAATCCCAGTATCATTGTTGCGCCGGAACCAAAGCCGAAAAGCAGAGTCCAGGTGATCGCGTGCGCTGGCATAAAGCAGAGCCCAACCGCGCCCACTGCGCACATCAAGGCAACGAACGCTGCAATACCACGCTGATCTTTCACATGATGTAAGAAAAGTGGGATCAGCAAACCGGGAGCTGCTGTGGCTAGTTGCAGCAAACCATGCAGTGAACCCGCCTGTGCTTCGCTATAGCCGTGACTGATGAGGATCGCCGGAAGCCAGCCAATAATCACGTAATAGACCAGTGAGTTGATCCCAAGAAACAATGTTACCTGCCAGGCAAGCGGAGAACGCCAGATACCCCGAGTATGTAAGGCGCGTGAGGTACTCAAATTTGCATGTTGTTGACTTCGCCACTGTGGCAGCCATAAAAAAAGAGCCAGCAGAGGAAAACACATCAGCATGAGCAACGCGCCTTGCCAGCCAAAACCGTTCAAAGCCAGCGGCACGACCATAGCCGATCCCAGTGCCGCTGCAGCTCCCATTGTCAGGGAATATGCGCCGGTAAGTCTGGCGACGGAATGAGGGAAATCGCGTTTAATTAATCCTGGCAGTAAGACATTGCCTAATGCAATCCCACCGCCAATGACCGCTGTACCGCCAAATAAGAAGTAAGGCGAAGGGAGAGAGCGAATTGCGATGCCAGCACAGATCAAAAGTAACGCGGCAAACAGGCTACGTTCCATACCAAAACGTCGCGCCACCGGGGCAGCCAGAGGTGAGATTAGCGCAAAGGCTAATAATGGCAGGGTGGTCAATAAGCCGGTTTGCGCCGTCGTCAGCGAGTAAGCGGAACGAATCGTATCCAGTAACGGTGCTGCGCCGGTAAAGGTGACGCGTAATGTTGTGGCAATCATTAGAATGCCAGCGATAAGGACAATCCTGTTTTTGCCGCTTAATGAAGTTGAACAGGTCATATGCTTCTCATTGTTACAAACGAGGCTGTACCTTACCGTTTTTATTGTTATGTTGAATCAAGCTAAAATGACAAATTATCGCTAAATTCGGACAAAATGATGCACAGGTTGAATCTCAATGGCTATGAACCCGACCGACACCATGAAGCCGCGGTCGCATTTTGTATTCACGCCGGAACGGATGAGTTAACCAGTCCTGTACATCAGCACCGCAAAGGACAGCTGATACTGGCGCTACATGGTGCAATTACCTGTACGGTGGAAAATGCTTTGTGGATGGTGCCACCGCAATATGCGGTTTGGATACCGGGCGGGGTGGAACATAGCAATCAAGTGACAGCTAACGCTGAACTCTGTTTTCTGTTTATCGAACCCAGCGCAGTGACAATGCCGACAACCTGTTGCACATTGAAAATATCGCCCTTATGCCGGGAATTAATTTTAACCCTGGCAAACAGAACGTCGACTCAGCGTGCTGAGCCGATGACCCGCAGATTAATTCAGGTCCTGTTTGATGAACTCCCTCAGCAGCCACAACAACAGCTGCACCTACCCGTTTCTTCTCATCCTAAAATTCGCGCGATGGTGGAGATGATGGCGAAAGAGCCCGTCGAGTGGGGGTCATTGGGGCAATGGGCTCGCTTTTTTGCGATGAGTGAACGCAATCTTGCCCGACTGATAGTGAAAGAGACGGGGTTGAGTTTTCGCCAGTGGCGTCAGCAGTTACAGCTGATTATGGCGCTTCAGGGATTAGTGAAAGGCGATACTGTACAGAAAGTTGCTCATACGCTGGGGTATGATTCAACAACGGCCTTTATTACTATGTTTAAGAAAGGCCTGGGGCAAACGCCAGGCCGATATATTGCGGGATTAACTACTGTTTCCCCACAATCAGCGAAACCAGACCCGCGGCAATAAGCGGGCCAACCGGTACGCCGCGAAACAGCGCCACGCCCAAAACAGTGCCCACCAGCAGCCCGGCGACCAGTTGCGGCTGGCTGCCCATTAACGTCACGCCGCGCCCACCTAGCCAGGAGACAATAACGCCTACTGCAATTGCCACCAGCGATTTCCAGTTCAGAAACGAGTGAATCAGGGTTGAGGGCGGTAGCGTCCCGCTGGCGATGGGGGCCATAACGCCAATCGTCAGAATGATTATCCCGATACTTAGCCCCTGTTTTTCAATCCACGGGAAAAAGGTGCTTAACGGTGTGACGCGGACAATGATTAACACCAGAATTGAAACGGCGACAGTGGTGTTATGACTGATAAAGCCCAGCGCAGCTAACCCGAGCAGGATCAGCAAAGTGACATCAAACATCGTGGTTTCCTTGCCAAAAAATAATAAGCCTGCTTACTTTACGCTTGCTGCAGGAAGGAAGTAGAAAATCTTTACGTTTTTTGCATAAAAAATCAGGCGAACTGTCATCAAATTGCAATTTGTGCACGCTAACAATAACGTGAAAACAGCTATCTCCCGGGGGCATACTATGAACGATCAAATGTTCGTCGAGACACTGATTATCACGTCATCGTTTTTTGCCATTGCTGTTGTGCTGGTTTTGTCCGTTCTTCTAATCGAACGGACAGGCTAGTTACGCAGTGCGGCGGAAATTGACCAGTTCTGGTTGCGCAATGCGCAAATAATCCGCGGTTTTCAAAATAACGGATTTATCCAGCATGCCTGCATTGAAGGCGATTTCATCAAATCGTTCGAAGAGTAGGGGATCGGCAACCAGTTTGAGTTTTGGATGGAAGCTGAAAGGGGGGATCGCGCCGAAGACACAGCCTGTGAGTTCATCGACTTCCGCCGGGCTGGCCAACGAAGCGCGTAATCCGCCTATATGGCTGGCGAGTTGGCTCAGATCGGCCTGTTGATCGGCCGCGAGGATCGCCAGAACATGTTGATTTACACCATTGCCTTTGACTTTACATACCAGTGCCTTAGCCCCCTGGCCTAAAGCGGTGCCACGAATTTCTGACACCGCTTCACATTTACCTACCGCTTCATGGGTAACGACGCGGAAGTCAGCACCTTCTTGTGATAATAAAGCGATTAACCGCTGATGCGTCACGCTTCCTTTAGCCATTTCAGTCATTTCATGCTCCTGAGATTACAAGCAAACAACCACAGAAGGTTATCATGAACGGCTGTTTTTGTTCTGCTTATTGACATATAAACGCTCATCGGAAGCTTTATACGCATCATGTAACGTATCGTTTTCTTTCATCGCGTAAATACCGGAAGAGAAGCCGATCTCTTTCTGCGGCGCGATATGTTGCAGACGTTTTTCGATACGTTCAGGCAGTTGTGCTGCAATTTGCGGCGTCGAATCGACTAGAATGATGCAGAATTCATCGCCACCGAGTCGGATGGCATAATCACTTTTACGAATCGACTGTTTAATCGCCTGAGCTAATAACGTAATCGCTAAATCCCCCTCCTGATGACCGAGGGTGTCATTTATTTGCTTTAACTTGTCCATGTCAATTGCAATAAACATCACCGAAGAACCGGATTGCACCAGTTTTTGCAACCGCTGCTCCAGTTCAGGGGTTAAAATTTTGCGATTATACAGTCCTGTCATCGCATCACTAATATTTTCTCGCGACACATTTTGGTATAAACGGAAGTGCATCCGCACCATATTCAGCAAAATTAACGCCGTCAAAATCCAGAACAGAACGCTTTTCCACGAAGACGTGATAAAGTAAAGAATATCAATGGATAACGAGACACGAATGCCGCCCGGTAAGTCATGGACGTAACTGACATACTGGAACAGATTATCTTCGCTCTGGTTGATGATAATGTCGCGCCCCGAATCGGTATCGGTTAGCGTGACATTGAGAAAACGCCAGAGGAGAGGGCGGTCATGAGTGTAAAAGATATTCCGCAGATTGTTTTTATTAATATCCAGCAGCACAATCCCTTTTAGCTGCCCTGCGACATATACCGGCGTCAGCAAACTCATCACGTTCTGTTTAGTACGCTGATCCTGGTAAATGCTCGATAAAACGGTACGCCCGGTAAATACCTTTTCAATATCTTTGCGATCGATGCCAATACTTCCTGACTGCAGGAAAGACCAGTTATTCATCGCAAAGTACTCAACATTAACCGGCTCATAAAAATAGACATAGCGGTCATTGAGATCGAGATAATAGTGAAATTTCTCTTCGGCCATCCCAAGACCTGAACCGTAATCATCCTGGTGGCGGTTGCCTTCCACTGCCTGATCAAAAGCGGGTAATAGTGCAGCAGCTTCCACAATTGTGTCGCAGTCAGTGGATGCGGTTTGTAGTGTGCCGCGTAAGCCCGGGTATTTATGGGCAGTCAGGTTTAAGCCATGGGTATTATTGGCAGACTCAAAAGCCTCGCAGATGGCGCGCCGCTGTTCTGGCGATACTTCCGACTGCTCAGCAGCGAGAGCGCGCATCACATGCGCGGCAATACTCTGATTCTGATACTTATCATAAAGAAAGGAGGAGTCTGCTCTCTGCACGATATAGCGCAGATAGGCACTCATTGCTCTGTCGCTGGCGACAAGTTCAAAAATAAGGAAGGAAGATGTCAGCACAATGACACTTGCGGCGATAAAATGCCGGAGCATTCTATGGTGCAATTTCATGATAAATGGCACTCCTTCGGTTAGTGAAACGAGAAAACCAGATAAAGTTCGATTGCGGCCTGGCACAGGGGCGCTAATTATACTCATCTCTGCGCCGCTGGGGAGGGGAAATTTAGGGGTAATAGTAATAAATTGTATGCAAAAGCCACGCAAAAAGCATGGCTCTGAATATTTTTGCACTTAAATATGATGAATAATCACTTTGTTGCCCCCCTCGCTTTTCGCTTCGCGTAAGGCTTTATCTGCTTCCGTCATGACAAGCGAGATATTACGTGTGTCACCCGTTGAAAAAACCGTGCCAATACTGATGGTCATTTGCTCAGGAACATCATATCTGTTACTAAAGCCGGTCAGGAGTTCGACATTTTTACGCATACGTTCCGCAATGATTTTTGCCTGGGCACTATTGAGTTCGGTAAATAGCAAGCCAAACACCTCACCCTCCAGTCGCGCTAAAATATCATCGGGGCGGATGCTTTGCTGGATAATATCGACAATTGAAACCAGCACTTTATCACCCACACGATGTCCCCATTGGGCATTGATGCGTTTGAACTGATTAATATCAACCAGCATGACACAGAAGTCCTTAACAACAGGTCGCGACAATAATGACTCTACGCTGTTGAAAAAGTAGCGCCGATTATAAATATTGGTCAGTACATCATGAACTGCCAGTTTGCTGGAGAGTTGCAGTTCCTGAAAAATGTTATAAATCAGAAAAGACACCACAAACAGTTTACTGGAAACTTCAATCCCGCGACTGATATACCAGATGGTGTAATTATACTCATCCAGAGTCAGTAGAAGTAAGTTGCAGCATAGCGATGCCAGACATAATAATGCTATTAACGGCCATAGTTCGCTGGCTAATCGTGTACGCATGATAATAAAGAACAGTAAAAATGCCCACAGACAAACCAATATTTTTGTATAGTTGATTCCCCAGGTCGCAGTATGGTTGTCCGGACAGTAATCGACGACATACAAAGAATAGTCAGCGTTATAACTGCTCAGATTGTGCGCCAGAAGGGGAAAAACTAAAAAAGGAATCAGCGCCAGTAACAGAATGCCAGTTTTTTTCTTATTGTTGTCAAGGATGTTGTCTTTCCCATAACAAAAGAGCGCCAGCGAGGTTAAACAAATGAAACTGAGTTGGCGGAAAATATAGAAAATAGAAACATCATTCGACTTTGTCTGGATCAGTGTACTGCCGTTGATTGGCTTATGGATAATTACAATGGTTTCAACTAAATAGATAAGGCCACTTAAAAATGCAAGGCTTAAAATGAGTGTTGGTAAAATTTGTTTGTTAGTGAAATACTTCATTAACATGAAAAGAAAAATGACGGCGTTAAGGAAAAACAAAGCCACAACAACCATCAGGTAATTCATCTGTGGGATGAGTTTTACATTCGTGTTTTCGTTATATAAGGTAGTAATGCAAAATAAAATTAACGTCAGCAATAAGCTGAAAATAAAAAAGCCTTGAGCTTTTAATTTTTGTGTACCCATAGAAGCCATAAAAAGGAGAGCAATGTGAGTGCTGGATTTTATTGATGGCAGAGATATATAGTTTTGACCAGGATCAATTTTCGTTAACGATAAAAAATATTTAAAGAATAACCCCAGGGAAACACGTGTTGACCGAATCATTTTTCCGAATGATTGTTTTCTGGAACTAAATTGTGTAAAGGTTATGCTGTCATATTTAAAGCGATTGTAAGCTAATGTATGTAATAAATTAGATAATTTACAGTGAGCTAAAAATCAGCCAGGCGATAATGACCCGGCTGATAGTTTTAGTCTTTAGCTGTTGCATTTTGTTTATGAAACAGTTCACGGAACACCGGATAAATATCATCCTGGTCGCGGATATGCTGCATCGCAAAGTTGTCGAAAGTAGATTGCAGATGCTCATATTCTCGCCATAGTGTCTGATGTGCACGACGGGTAATTTCGATATAGCTGTAATAACGAACGACGGGTAATAATTTTTTCGCCAGGATTTCATGGCAAAGCGGAGAGTCATCGGCCCAGTTATCGCCGTCCGATGCTTGTGCCGCGTAAATATTCCACTGTGCCGGGTTATAACGCTCTTTCACTACCTCATCCATCAGTTTCAGGGCGCTGGAAACAATGGTGCCGCCAGTTTCCTGCGAGTAGAAAAACTCATGTTCATCGACTTCTTTCGCCTGGGTATGATGGCGGATGTATACGACTTCCACGTTCTTATACGTTCTGCTAAGGAACAGATACAGCAGAATATAAAAACGCTTAGCCATATCTTTAGTGGACTGATCCATTGAACCGGAAACGTCCATCAGGCAAAACATCACTGCCTGGCTGGAGGGATCGGGCCGCTTCTCGTAGTTCTTGTAACGTAAATCGAAGGTGTCAATAAAAGGGACGCGTTCAATTTTGGCACGTAATTCTGCAATTTCTTTGCGCAGACGTTCCTCTTCCAGCAGCTGCGCAGGTTCACTGTTGCTGATGATGGCCAAATTCTCTTCCAGTGCATGAAGTTCCCGCCGCTTGCCTGCCGTCATGGCTGTGCGTCGCGCCAGTGAGTTCTGCAAGGAACGCACAACGCTGATATTGGCCGGAACGCCGTTAGCGGTATAACCCGCCCGATGCGTTTTATATTCGGTCAGCTGGCGTTGTTGGTTTTGTTTCAGATTCGGTAAGGCCAGATCTTCAAAGAGCAGATCAAGATACTCATCTTTCGAAATCTGAAAGACAAATTCATCCTGACCTTCACCATCCTGGCTGGCCTGGCCCTGACCACTGCCGGAACCTCCGCCGCCACCCTGGGGACGTTCAATTCGGTCATTCTGGACGAAATGGTCATTGCCCGGATGCACGCGGTGGCGCAGACCGCCACGCCCCTGATGAAACATCGGTTCGCTAATATCTTCCGTGGGAATGGATACAGACTCGCCGCTGTCGACGTCAGTCACCGAACGCTTATTAATGGCCTCGGAGATCGACTGTTTAATTTGCGCTTTATAACGGCGTAAAAAACGCTGGCGATTCACCATGCTTTTGTTTTTGCCGTTCAGACGCCGGTCAATAAACCAGGTCATATGCCCCCCGTACTACATTTGCCAACTGTATGCTACGCCTGTGTTGCCGCTTCTCTGGCCCACGGTTCGCTGTCGTTGTAGGCCCGGTAGCATGTGTACCGGGCCAGGGTTGTTAAGACGATTTACGTACGCGCAAATACCATTCGCACAGTAAACGCACCTGTTTACGGGTGTAGCCTTTTTCCATCATACGGTCGACAAAATCGTCGTGTTTCTTTTGCTCGTCGGTTGACGTTTTGGCGTTAAACGAAATAACCGGCAACAGCTCCTCGGTATTGGAGAACATTTTCTTCTCGATAACCGTGCGCAGTTTTTCATAGCTGGTCCAGTTCGGATTGCGTCCGCTGTTATTCGCTCTGGCGCGCAGTACGAAGTTAACAATCTCGTTGCGGAAATCTTTTGGATTACTGATCCCCGCCGGTTTCTCGATTTTCTCCAGCTCGGCGTTAAGAGACTCGCGATCAAACAACTGCCCGGTATCCGGATCGCGATACTCCTGATCCTGAATCCAGAAATCCGCGTAGATAACATAACGGTCGAAAATGTTTTGCCCATATTCGGAATAGGATTCAAGGTAGGCCGTCTGGATCTCTTTGCCGATAAACTCGGCATATTTCGGGATCAAGTAACCTTTCAGGAACTCCAGATAGCGTTCCGCCTGTTCTTGCGGGAACTGCTCGCGCTCGATCTGCTGTTCCAGGACGTAGAACAGATGGACCGGGTTTGCCGCCACTTCTACATGATCGAAGTTGAACACGCGGGAGAGGATCTTAAACGCAAAACGCGTCGACAGACCGTTCATCCCTTCATCGACACCGGCGTAGTCACGATATTCCTGATACGACTTGGCTTTGGGATCTGTGTCTTTCAGACTTTCGCCATCATAAACCCGCATCTTTGAATAAATGCTGGAGTTTTCTGGCTCTTTAAGGCGCGAAAGAATGGAAAAACGTGACAGCGTTTCCAGCGTGCCAGGGGCGCAGGGGGCGTGAGTCAATTCACTGTGATTAAGCAATTTCTCGTAGATTTTGATCTCTTCGGAAATGCGCAAGCAATACGGCACCTTCACGATGTAAACACGATCGAGGAAGGCTTCGTTGTTTTTGTTATTACGGAAAGTGACCCATTCGGATTCGTTCGAGTGGGCGAGAATAATCCCGTTGAACGGCAGGGCGGAGATACCTTCCGTCCCGTTGTAGTTACCTTCCTGAGTGGCGGTTAGCAAGGGATGCAGCACTTTAATCGGTGCTTTAAACATCTCAACGAATTCCATGATCCCCTGGTTGGCGCGGCACAGTGCACCGGAATAGCCGTAGGCGTCCGGGTCATTCTGCGCGTAGTGTTCGAGTTTACGAATATCGACTTTCCCAACCAGCGCGGAGATGTCCTGGTTGTTCTCATCACCGGGTTCCGTTTTGGCGATAGCAATTTGTTGCAGAATTGACGGCCAGACCTTCACTACCCGGAACTTAGTGATATCGCCACCAAATTCATGCAGGCGTTTTGCCGCCCACGGCGACATGATGGTGCCGAGATAACGGCGAGGAATGCCATACTCTTTTTCCAGAATCTGCGCATCTTCCTGCGGATTGAAAAGACAGAACGGATGATCGTTGACCGGGCTACGCTCACCGTTGGCGCTCAATACATAAATCGGTACGAGCTGCATTAATGATTTCAGTCGCTCAGCAAGCGATGATTTACCCCCACCCACAGGCCCCAGCAGATACAGGATTTGTTTCTTCTCTTCCAGCCCCTGAGCCGCGTGTTTCAGATAAGAGACAATCTGTTCAATCGCGTCTTCCATGCCGTAAAACTCTTCAAACGCCGGATAACGTGCAATGACCCGGTTAGAAAAGAGTCGAGAAAGTCTGGGTTCCTGGGCTGTATCGACCATGACAGGCTCACCGATAGCCATCAATAGCCGCTCAGCCGCGTTGGCATAAGCACTGCGATCTTGCCGACAAGTGGTAAGAAACTCCTGCAGTGTGAACTCTTCGTCCTTGGCAGCTTCATATCGCTGGCGATAGTGATCGAATATATTCATGGTATGCCGTCCTTTCGTTTTTTAGCACAGGTTAAGAGCCGTTCATATGAATAGTAGAGGCTCCCGGAAGAGGTAAACTGAACGACGTCTCTTGCTAAAACACAGCAACTCTCATGCCATTTTATCGACGATGAGAACAACGTGCCCGGTGATACACCTTCAAAATTAAGCGTAGATGGCAAATGGAAAACTTGCCTGCACGGCTTTCTTAATTTCAATGGCATATCAACAACTCATCCATAAATTTTGCATAATTAATGTAAAGACCAGGGTCGCCAGTAACGCTAAATTCATTTGGCTGTAAGCGCGGTGTCATCCGCGTCAGGAAAATTAAACAGTTACTTAAAAAAAATGAAAACGTAAAAAGGTTGGGTTTCGATGTATTGACGGGTAAACTTTGTCGCCCGCTAAACATTTGTTTAAGGAATGATTAATTGTGACCAAACTCAAACTTCTGGCACTTGGAGTGCTTATCGCAACGTCTGCAGGCGTAGCGCACGCTGAAGGTAAATTTTCCCTGGGCGCAGGCGTAGGTGTCGTTGAACACCCATATAAAGATTACGATACCGATGTTTACCCAGTACCGGTAATCAACTATGAAGGCGATAACTTCTGGTTCCGTGGCTTAGGTGGTGGTTACTACCTGTGGAATGACGCAACGGACAAACTTTCAATTACCGCTTATTGGTCGCCGCTTTACTTCAAAGCGAAAGACAGTGGCGATCACCAAATGCGTCACCTGGATGACCGTAAGAGCACCATGATGGCTGGTCTGTCTTATGCTCACTTTACACAGTACGGTTACCTGCGTACCACCCTGGCTGGCGATACCCTGGATAACAGCAACGGCATCGTCTGGGATATGGCCTGGTTGTATCGTTACACCAACGGTGGACTGACCGTGACTCCGGGTATTGGTGTGCAGTGGAACAGCGAAAACCAGAACGAATACTATTATGGCGTATCGCGCAAAGAGTCCGCTCGCAGCGGTCTGCGTGGCTATAACCCGAACGACAGCTGGAGCCCTTACCTGGAGCTGAGCGCCAGCTACAATTTCCTCGGCGACTGGAGTGTTTACGGTACCGCGCGCTACACCCGTCTGTCTGATGAAGTTACTGACAGCCCAATGGTGGATAAATCCTGGACTGGCCTGATTTCTACCGGGATCACCTACAAATTCTGATAATGCATCTTTCCAGGGCATTTTGTGCATAAAAACAGGGCGTCATGCCCTGTTTTGCATTACGGTGGTGCAATACCTGGGAGGAAACAATGCAACAAAAAATGATTCAATTTAGTGGCGATGTCTCACTGCCAGCCATAGGGCAGGGAACATGGTATATGGGCGAAGATGCCAGTCAGCGTAAAACAGAAGTAGCTGCACTACGCGCGGGCATTGAGCTCGGTTTAACCCTCATTGATACCGCCGAAATGTATGCCGAGGGCGGTGCCGAAATGGTGGTTGGGGAAGCATTAACCGGTCTGCGAGAGAAGGTCTTTCTCGTCTCTAAAGTCTATCCGTGGAATGCTGGCGGGCAAAAAGCGATAAATGCATGCGAAGCCAGTTTACGCCGTCTCAATACTGATTATCTCGATCTCTACTTATTACACTGGTCTGGCAGTTTCGCTCTCGAAGAGACTGTCGCAGCAATGGAAAAATTGATCGCCCAGGGCAAAATCCGCCGCTGGGGCGTTTCTAACCTTGATTATGCCGATATGCAGGAACTCTGGCAGCTGCCGGGGGGGAATCAGTGTGCCACTAATCAGGTGCTTTACCATCTCGGTTCACGAGGGATTGAGTACGATCTACTTCCCTGGTGCCAGAAACAGCAGATGCCGGTGATGGCTTACAGTCCGTTAGCCCAGGCCGGGCGGTTGCGCAATGGGCTGTTAAAAAACGCGGTAGTCAACGAAATTGCACATGCTCACAATATCAGCGCGGCACAAGTATTGTTGGCGTGGGTGATCAGTCATCAGGGTGTGATGGCGATTCCAAAAGCGGCCACGATTGCCCATGTCCAACAAAATGCGGCTGTGCTTGAGGTCGAACTTTCATCAGCGGAATTAGCTATGCTGGATAAGGCATATCCGGCACCAAAAGAAAAAACTGCGCTGGATATGGTGTGATGTTGATACGTGCCGGATGCATCGCACCCGGCACACAACATTAACGCAAATTAACGTTTCGCAACGCGAATGGATTGCGCCAGATGTGCAGGTTTTTCTTTGGTCACTTTTTGCGTTTCTGAAGCGTAAGCCGTTTCTACACAAACAAAGGTCTTGTAGCCATCGTCCGGCATGTCGCCCATGCTAACTGAAAGCGCCGGTCCCGGATTCCAGCCTACAACGTTCAGATGATGCTGGTGGCCTACGGCGATAATACGATTCAGCGCTTCATCATTAATCACGCTGCAATCTTGCGGATTCAGATACACGCGATCGGTACGGTCAGGGAAGGTCTGAATACCGTCGGTCAGTACATCTTCTTTCGCGTCATTCACTTTATCAATGAAGCGATCGCCCAGTCCACTGACGCTTACCTTAGTGATATCACCCACGTTAAAGTAGGTATGCAGGGCAGAGGTGGTTTCAAATTCGCCGTGTGCTTCAAGATCGATTTCACAGGCTTTACCCACGCGGAAATGCGCTAATAGCGTAAAGTCGTGCGGCCAGAATTTTTTCGTCTCTTCGCTTTGTGTCAATTCAAAAGTCAGCGCTACGCCATCAGCATCTTCACGATGTGATTTCAGCGTCCACGGCAGGTTGCGGGCAAAACCGTGCGCAGGCAGACCTTGTTGTGCAGCCGGACCAAACCACGGCCAGCAAACCGGTACGCCACCGCGAATAGCGACGCCATTTTTGAACGGTGTGTTATTGCTCAACCACAGAACTTCTTCTTCACCTGCAGGTTTCCATGAGAGAAGGTGTGCGCCCTGTAATGCAAAAGAGGCTTTTACCTGGGGATGATCGACCACAATGAGGTCCAGTTCATCCAGTTTACGACGGGAGAGGACAGGGGAGATTTGTTCGATGACCGGAAGGGCAAAAATTTTCTTAATCATGACGCAGTCCTTTAACTTCATTTTATCAGGTAAAAAAAAGAGCGACCGAAGTCGCTCTTTTTAGATCACAGTGTCATCTCAACTTATTTGGAGATGTGAGCGATCAGGTCCAGAACTTTGTTGGAGTAACCGGTTTCGTTGTCGTACCAGGATACCAGTTTCACGAAGTTGTCGTTCAGAGCGATACCAGCTTTAGCATCGAACACGGAAGTGCAAACTTCGCCGTTGAAATCGGTAGATACTACGTCATCTTCGGTGTAGCCCAGAACGCCTTTCATTTCGCCTTCAGCAGCAGCTTTAACGGCAGCTTTGATCTGCTCGTAAGTTGCAGCTTTTTCCAGACGAACGGTCAGGTCAACTACGGATACGTTCGGGGTCGGAACGCGGAACGCCATACCAGTCAGTTTGCCATTCAGTTCTGGCAGTACTTTACCTACAGCTTTAGCAGCACCGGTAGAGGACGGGATGATGTTCTGGGAAGCACCGCGGCCGCCGCGCCAGTCTTTGTGAGACGGGCCATCAACGGTTTTCTGAGTAGCGGTAGTAGCGTGAACGGTGGTCATCAGACCTTCGATGATGCCGAAGTTATCGTTGATAACTTTAGCCAGCGGAGCCAGGCAGTTGGTGGTGCAGGAAGCGTTGGAAACGATGTCCTGGCCAGCATATTTGTCGAAGTTAGCGCCTTTAACGAACATCGGAGTGTTGTCTTTAGACGGACCAGTCATAACCACTTTTTTCGCGCCAGCGGTGATGTGTTTACGAGCAGTTTCGTCAGTCAGGAACAGACCAGTTGCTTCAGCGACAACGTCAACACCAACTTCGTCCCATTTCAGGTTAGCCGGATCACGTTCAGCGGTAACACGGATTTTTTTACCGTTAACGATCAGATGACCGTCTTTCACTTCAACGGTACCGTCGAAACGGCCGTGAGTGGAGTCATATTTCAGCATGTATGCCATGTAATCAGCGTCTAACAGGTCGTTGATTGCAACGATCTCGATGTCAGAACGTTTCTGAGCAGCACGGAAAACAATGCGACCGATACGGCCAAAACCGTTGATACCTACTTTGATAGTCATATATTCCACCAGCTATTTGTTAGTGAATAAAAGGTTGCCTGTAAAATTACAAAAACCTTACGCAGCGTCAAGCGGAATCGTGTCAATCATTGCGACAAATCAATCCTGTGCCTAAGCATTACGCGACTGACTCGCCTCACTCTTCCTTTGGGCTTGAGACCACATGGGGTCGGCGTCCCGAATTTTAAAGGGCAATTACGATAAAAATGTGATTTTCATCACGATTTAGGTGCAGCCATTTCGTCGAGATCAAGTTTAGGACAAATTTTTGCCAGTTGGTGTTAATGTTTTGTTAGAATCAGTCACGTAATGTGAGCACGATTAAAGTGAGATGTGAGCAAATGGCTAATAAACCTTCGGCAGAAGAACTGAAAAAAAATTTGTCCGAGATGCAGTTCTACGTGACGCAGAATCATGGGACCGAGCCGCCATTTACGGGTCGTTTACTGCATAACAAGCGTGACGGCGTATATCACTGTTTGATCTGCGATGCCCCGCTGTTTCATTCCCAAACCAAGTATGATTCCGGCTGTGGCTGGCCCAGTTTCTACGAACCGGTGAGTGAAGAATCCATTCGTTATATCAAAGACTTGTCACATGGAATGCAGCGCATAGAAATTCGTTGCGGTAACTGTGATGCCCATCTGGGGCATGTCTTCCCCGACGGGCCGCAGCCAACGGGCGAACGTTATTGTGTTAACTCTGCCTCTTTACGCTTTACCGATGGCGAAAACGGCGAAGAAATCAACGGTTGAAAAAACGATTCAGCAACTTATTCCACAGGAGCGGAAAAATTATGAATCTTGATGACATTATCAACAGCATGACGCCTGAGGTATACCAGCGTTTGTCGACCGCCGTTGAATTGGGGAAATGGCCTGATGGCGTTGCGTTGACCGAGGAACAAAAAGAGAACTGCCTGCAACTGGTGATGCTGTGGCAAGCCCGCAATAATACCGAAGCACAGCATATGACAATTGACACAAATGGTCAGATGGTCATGAAGAGCAAACAACAGTTAAAAGAAGACTTTGGTATCTCAGCAAAGCCTATTGCCATGTTTAAGTAAGTGGTTTGTCCCCTTTTTGCCGCGGTTATAAAGGGGATAGCCAACAATAACCCCACGACTCATCTCAATTATCTCGTCACGACCAGGCAAAGCCCCAGCCCGGTCTCTTGCAGTCGCGTTCACGCCTGAATGACTTCTCCTGAACTTAAGTCTCAGACCTATTTGGCCGGTAATCCCTCTCAAATTTGCTCATTTTGCGTTCCGCCTTCCATCAACCTGTAACAGATCCAGCCATTTTCTGCGTAATTGTGATCTGAGTTGTAAAACGCAGATCATTATCTGTGTTTTACAGATTTAATGTTGACCTCAAAAATCATGTGGGTAAGTATGATGACCATCTAAGCAAAACAAAACACAGAGGATGACGCAATGAAAGCACTGGCTCGGTTTGGCAAAGCCTTTGGCGGCTACAAGATGATCGATGTGCCACAACCCATTTGTGGCCCGGAAGATGTAGTGATTGAAATTAAAGCCGCGGCAATCTGCGGCGCAGACATGAAGCACTACAATGTCGATAGCGGTTCTGATGAGTTTAACTCTATCCGCGGCCATGAGTTCGCAGGTTGTATTGCGCAGGTTGGTGAAAAAGTCAAAGACTGGAAAGTGGGGCAACGCGTCGTGTCAGATAACAGCGGTCACGTCTGCGGCGTTTGTCCGGCCTGTGAACAAGGTGATTTTCTGTGTTGTAAAGAAAAAGTAAACCTTGGTCTGGATAACAATACCTGGGGCGGTGGTTTTTCCAAATATTGTCTGGTTCCTGGTGAAATTCTCAAAATTCATCGTCATGCGTTGTGGGAAATCCCTGATGGTGTTGATTATGAGGACGCAGCCGTACTTGACCCTATCTGTAATGCCTACAAATCCATCGCGCAGCAATCGAAATTCCTTCCTGGTCAGGATGTGGTCGTCATCGGCACTGGCCCACTCGGGCTGTTCTCCGTACAAATGGCGCGGATTATGGGGGCGGTAAATATCGTCGTCGTTGGTCTGCAAGAAGATGTGGCGGTCCGCTTTCCGGTTGCAAAAGAACTGGGTGCGACGGCTGTAGTAAATGGTTCTACCGAAGATGTGGTGGCGCGCTGCCAGCAAATTTGTGGCAAAGACAATCTGGGACTGGTGATTGAATGCTCCGGTGCCAATATCGCATTGAAACAAGCCATCGAAATGCTCCGCCCGAACGGGGAAGTGGTACGCGTTGGAATGGGCTTCAAACCTCTTGATTTCTCGATTAATGACATTACCGCCTGGAACAAAAGCATCATTGGGCATATGGCCTATGACTCCACCTCATGGCGTAACGCTCTCCGGCTATTAGCCAGCGGCGCTATCAAAGTCAAACCGATGATCACGCATCGTATCGGCCTGTCGCAATGGCGCGAAGGGTTTGATGCGATGGTCGATAAAACCGCAATCAAAGTGATCATGACTTACGACTTTGATGAATAACTACTCTCCTGAAGGAACGTTATCGCATGGAACAGATAACAAAACCGCATTGTGGTGCACGGCTGGATCGCTTACCGGATTGCCGCTGGCATTCGTCAATATTTGCCATCGTCTCGTTTGGCTTGCTTGTCTGCTGGAGTAATGCCGTTGGTGGCTTGATCCTCGCGCAGCTGAAAGAGTTGGGCTGGACAGATAATTCCACCACTGCCACATTCTCAGCAATCACGACCGCCGGAATGTTTCTCGGTGCGCTGGTTGGCGGCATCATCGGTGACAAAACCGGTCGCAGAAATGCGTTCATCCTCTATGAGGCCATTCATATTGCCTCGATGGTGGTCGGTGCTTTTTCACCGAATATGGATTTCCTTATTGCCTGCCGTTTTGTGATGGGCGTTGGGCTGGGAGCTTTACTGGTGACGCTGTTTGCTGGTTTCACCGAATATATGCCCGGTAGAAATCGCGGAACGTGGTCCAGTCGGGTTTCTTTTATTGGCAACTGGTCATATCCGCTCTGTTCATTGATTGCGATGGGACTCACGCCTCTGATTAGTGCAGAGTGGAACTGGCGAGTACAACTGCTTATCCCTGCAATATTGTCGCTTATTGCTACGGCGCTGGCCTGGCGCTACTTTCCTGAATCCCCGCGCTGGCTGGAATCGCGCGGACGGTATCAGGAAGCCGAGAAAGTCATGCGGAGTATAGAAGAAGGCGTCATACGCCAGACGGGAAAACCTTTGCCGCCCGTGGTTATTGCTGATGACGGTAAAGCGCCACAAGCGGTGCCGTATTCAGCCTTACTGACAGGAGTATTACTGAAACGCGTGATATTAGGTTCTTGTGTGCTGATTGCCATGAACGTTGTGCAGTACACACTAATTAACTGGTTGCCAACAATATTCATGACCCAGGGGATTAATTTAAAAGACTCGATTGTTTTAAATACCATGAGTATGTTTGGTGCGCCATTTGGTATTTTTATTGCCATGCTGGTGATGGATAAAATTCCGCGTAAAACAATGGGTGTGGGGCTATTAATCCTGATTGCGGTGCTCGGATATATCTATTCACTGCAAACCAGTATGTTGCTCATAACGCTGATTGGTTTCTTCCTGATTACTTTCGTCTATATGTACGTTTGCTATGCCTCGGCAGTGTATGTCCCTGAGATCTGGCCGACAGAGGCCAAATTACGTGGCTCCGGTCTGGCGAATGCAGTAGGGCGAATCAGTGGTATTGCCGCACCTTATGCCGTTGCAGTGCTGCTCAGTAGTTATGGCGTAACGGGAGTCTTTATTCTTCTGGGGGCGGTTTCAATTATTGTCGCAATTGCTATCGCCACCATTGGAATTGAAACCAAAGGTGTCTCCGTTGAAAGTTTAAGTATTGATGCAGTAGTCAATAAATAATACTGGTGGATTCAAAATGAAAAATTCAAAAGCAATATTGCAGGTGCCGGGCACAATGAAAATTATTTCAGCAGAAATACCTGTGCCTAAAGAAGATGAAGTTTTGATTAAAGTGGAATATGTCGGTATTTGTGGTTCAGATGTACATGGTTTTGAATCAGGCCCGTTTATTCCGCCTAAAGACCCAAATCAAGAAATTGGCCTGGGTCATGAATGCGCCGGGACGGTTGTGGCTGTGGGAAGCCGAGTGCGCAAATTTAAAGCGGGGGATCGAGTAAATATCGAACCTGGCGTTCCTTGCGGTCACTGTCGTTACTGTCTGGAAGGCAAATATAACATCTGCCCGGACGTTGATTTTATGGCGACACAACCTAACTACCGCGGCGCATTAACGCACTATCTGTGTCATCCGGAGAGCTTTACTTACAAACTGCCCGACAATATGGACACGATGGAAGGGGCGCTGGTGGAGCCTGCCGCAGTCGGGATGCATGCCGCGATGCTGGCAGATGTTAAACCGGGTAAGAAGATAATTATTCTGGGAGCGGGTTGTATTGGTTTGATGACGTTGCAAGCGTGCAAATGCCTGGGAGCTACGGATATTGCCGTCGTTGATGTACTGGAAAAACGTCTGACAATGGCGGAACAGCTCGGCGCGACAGTGGTTATTAACGGCGCAAAAGAAGACACTATTGCACGCTGTCAGCAATTTACCGAAGAAATGGGCGCAGATATTGTTTTCGAAACAGCGGGTTCTGCGGTCACCGTTAAACAGGCACCTTATCTGGTAATGCGCGGCGGTAAAATTATGATTGTTGGTACTGTACCGGGCGATTCGGCAATCAATTTCCTCAAAATCAATCGCGAAGTCACTATTCAGACAGTATTCCGCTATGCCAATCGTTATCCGGTCACGATTGAAGCTATTTCCTCAGGGCGATTCGATGTGAAATCGATGGTGACACATATTTACGATTATCAGGATGTACAACAGGCATTTGAAGAGTTGGTTAACAACAAACGCGACATTATTAAAGGCGTTATTAAAATTAGCGATTAATTAATACGGGAGAACAGAATATGCTCGCAGATATCAGATATTGGGAAAACGATGCTACAAATAAACATTATGCAATTGCCCATTTTAACGTATGGAATGCAGAAATGTTGATGGGCGTTATCGACGCAGCCGAAGAAGCGAAATCACCGGTTATTATTTCTTTTGGTACAGGTTTTGTCGGGAACACCTCATTTGAAGATTTCTCTCACATGATGGTATCAATGGCAAAAAAAGCAACGGTGCCGGTAATAACTCATTGGGATCATGGTCGGAGTATGGAAATTATTCATAACGCCTGGACTCATGGTATGAATTCATTAATGCGTGATGCTTCCGCATTTGATTTCGAAGAAAATATTCGTTTAACCAAAGAGGCTGTTGATTTCTTCCATCCGCTGGGTATTCCGGTAGAGGCAGAATTAGGGCATGTCGGTAATGAAACCGTTTATGAAGAAGCGCTGGCGGGCTATCACTATACCGATCCTGACCAGGCGGCTGAATTTGTTGAACGTACGGGCTGTGACTCATTGGCTGTCGCCATCGGCAACCAGCATGGGGTTTATACGTCAGAGCCACAATTGAACTTTGAGGTCGTCAAACGCGTACGCGATGCCGTTTCTGTTCCGCTGGTTTTGCACGGCGCATCGGGGATCAGTGATACCGACATTAAAACTGCAATTTCGTTGGGTATCGCGAAAATCAACATTCATACGGAGCTCTGTCAGGCCGCAATGGTAGCAGTGAAAGAAAACCAGGATCAGCCTTTCCTGCATTTAGAACGTGAAGTACGTAAAGCTGTAAAAGAACGGGCATTGGAAAAAATTAAACTGTTCGGTTCTGATGGCAAAGCGGAATAATGATATGGATAATCTCGACATTATTTGTATAGGTGCCGCTATTGTTGATATTCCATTGCAACCGGTCAGTAAAAATATCTTTGATGTGGATTCTTATCCTCTTGAAAGAATCGCAATGACCACCGGGGGTGATGCAATAAATGAAGCAACAATTATTTCTCGTCTGGGCCATCGCACAGCATTAATGAGTCGTGTTGGTAAAGATGCCGCAGGACAATTTATTCTCGACCATTGCCGCAAAGAGAATATTGATATTCAAAGCCTGAAGCAGGACGTCAGCATAGATACCTCTATTAACGTTGGACTGGTGACGGAGGATGGCGAGCGGACGTTTGTCACAAACCGTAACGGTAGTCTGTGGAAATTGAATATTGACGATGTTGATTTTGCGCGGTTTTCTCAGGCGAAATTATTATCACTGGCCAGTATTTTCAACAGTCCTCTATTGGATGGTAAAGCGCTAACAGAAATTTTTACGCAAGCTAAAGCCCGGCAGATGATTATCTGTGCCGATATGATCAAACCACGGTTGAATGAAACGCTGGATGATATTTGCGAAGCATTGAGTTTTGTCGATTATCTGTTTCCTAATTTTGCCGAGGCAAAATTACTCACCGGGAAAGAGACACTGGATGAAATTGCTGACTGCTTTCTTGCGTGCGGCGTAAAAACGGTGGTGATTAAAACGGGTAAAGACGGCTGCTTTATCAAGCGTGGTGACATGACGATGAAGGTGCCGGCGGTCGCAGGAATAACCGCCATCGACACTATTGGCGCGGGCGATAACTTTGCTTCTGGCTTTATAGCGGCTCTGTTAGAAGGCAAAAATCTGCGTGAATGCGCACGCTTTGCCAATGCAACGGCGGCTATCTCGGTTCTAAGCGTCGGTGCCACCACCGGCGTAAAAAACAGAAAGCTGGTCGAACAATTGCTGGAAGAATACGAAGGATAATGAAGGCAAATGAAAAAGATACCTTTAGGCACAACGGATATTACGCTTTCGCGAATGGGGTTGGGGACATGGGCCATTGGCGGCGGTCCTGCATGGAATGGCGATCTCGATCAGCAAATATGTATTGATACGATTCTTGAAGCCCATCGTTGTGGCATTAATCTGATTGATACTGCGCCAGGATATAACTTTGGCAATAGTGAAGTTATCGTCGGTCAGGCGTTAAAAAAACTGCCCCGTGAACAGGTTGTAGTAGAAACCAAATGCGGCATTGTCTGGGAACGAAAAGGAAGTTTATTCAACAAAGTTGGCGATCGGCAGTTGTATAAAAACCTTTCCCCGGAATCTATCCGCGAAGAGGTAGAAGCCAGCTTGCAACGTCTGGGTATTGATTACATCGATATCTACATGACGCACTGGCAGTCGGTGCCGCCATTTTTTACGCCGATCGCTGAAACTGTCGCAGTGCTCAATGAGTTAAAGGCCGAAGGGAAAATTCGCGCTATAGGCGCTGCTAACGTCGATGCTGACCATATCCGCGAGTATCTGCAATATGGTGAACTGGATATTATTCAGGCGAAATACAGTATCCTCGACCGGGCAATGGAAAGCGAACTGCTGCCGCTATGTCGTGATAATGGCATTGTGGTACAGGTTTATTCCCCGTTAGAGCAGGGATTGTTGACCGGTACCATCACTCGTGATTACGTCCCGGGCGGCGCTCGGGCAAATAAAGTCTGGTTCCAGCGTGAAAACATGCTGAAAGTGATTGATATGCTTGAACAGTGGCAGCCACTCTGTGCTCGTTATCAGTGCACAATTCCCACTCTGGCACTGGCGTGGATATTAAAACAGAGTGATTTAATTTCCATTCTTAGTGGGGCTACTGCACCGGAACAGGTACGCGAAAATGTCGCGGCATTGAATATCAACTTATCGGATGCAGACGCAACATTGATGAGGGAAATGGCAGAGGCCCTGGAGCGTTAAATACTCAACACGATTCACCTCTGTTTCTGTGAAAACTGTGATGAAAATCTGTGATTCAAACAGGTTATTTTGAAAGTAAACATCAATTATGCGATAATCGTGCTAATGTGATGTAAAAAGATACAGGGGTGTAATCGTGGCGGCAAAAGACAGGATTCAGGCAATTAAGCAAATGGTTGCCAACGATAAAAAGGTGACAGTCTCAAATTTGAGTGGGATTTTTCAGGTAACCGAAGAAACCATTCGCCGCGATCTTGAGAAGCTGGAAGATGAAGGCTTTTTGACCAGAACCTATGGTGGTGCTGTTTTAAATACAGCGATGTTGACGGAGAATATCCATTTTTATAAGCGCGCTTCATCGTTTTATGAAGAGAAGCAGCTTATTGCACGCAAGGCACTACCCTTTATCGACAATAAAACCACCATGGCAGCCGATTCCAGTAGTACCGTAATGGAATTGCTCAAATTGTTACAGGACCGTAGTGACCTGACGTTGCTAACCAACTCGGCGGAAGCGATTCATGTTCTGGCTCAGTCAGAAATTAAAGTCGTTTCAACGGGTGGGGAACTAAACAAAAATACACTTTCCCTGCAAGGAAGAATTACTAAAGAGATCATCAGCCGCTACCATGTCGATATCATGGTAATGAGTTGTAAAGGTCTAGATATTAACAGCGGCGCGCTGGACTCTAACGAAGCGGAAGCTGAAATCAAAAAGACAATGATCCGTCAGGCGACAGAGGTTGCGTTATTGGTTGATCACTCTAAGTTTGATCGCAAAGCTTTTGTCCAGTTAGCTGACTTTAGTCATATTAATTACATAATAACTGATAAATCACCGGGTGCAGAGTGGATAGCATTTTGCAAAGACAATAATATCCAGCTGGTGTGGTAATTTAAGCACACGTTGTCAATATTATTTGTTCCTGCGCCTGGAAAATAAAATGATGATAAAGATGCGGCAAGTGAATTTGCCGCAATTGCTACCTTTTTAGCAAATCCGAGGCACCTAATGGAACAATATGATCAAATTGGCGCAAGACTGGACCGCTTGCCTTTGGCCCGGTTTCATTATCGTATATTTGGTATTATAAGCTTTAGTCTGTTATTAACGGGTTTTTTGAGTTATTCAGGCAATGTTGTTTTAGGGAAGGTGCGAACAAGTCCCTGATATGAGATCATGTTTGTCATCTGGAGCCATGGAACAGGGTTCATCATGAGTCATCAACTTACCTTCGCCGACAGTGAATTCAGCAGTA